>DATBKU010000115.1:0-135316 GCA_036555725.1 Streptosporangiaceae bacterium
TCCAGCCGATCACATGGGCGAGCGTCGGGAAGTCCCGCAGCTTCAAGCTCTCGTCGCGCTCGACGGAGAACCGCTCCCGCACCGCGGCGAACACCTCGGCCTGCTTGACCGTGTCCACCCCCAGATCGGCCTCCAGATCCAGATCAAGCTCCAACAACTCCGGCGGATACCCCGTCATCTCCGCCACGATCGACACCACCGCATCAGTGACCTCGTCCGAGCCGGGAACCTGCTCGGGCTCGGCCGGGACCGCAGGCGGGGCCTCGGCCTGGACGGCCGCCGAAGTGGCGACGGCAGGCTCGAGCGGTTGGACAGGCGGAGCCGGAGGCGGCGGCGCCGCCACGGGCGCGGGCGCGGCTGCGGGGAGGTCCTCTGCGACGAAGCGCAGCCGCCGTTGAACGGTCTCGAGCCGGGCGTCCGAACGACCGCCTGCGGCGGTGAGCCAGCGCTGCCAGGCGGCAGGGTCGACGACGCGATAGGCATACCCCAGCTTGCTGGGGTGGCGGCGCCGGCCGTCCGGCATCGGGGTCCAGCGCAACAGCGACATGGCGATCTGCGACCCGAATCCGGCGGCCAGTCGCAGGGCGTACCGCACCGGGTAGGCGCCGCCGCCCGACAGGTTGAGCGAACCGAGGTCCGGGTCGGCCTCCTTGAAGTTGGGCACCGGCGGGACGATCCCGGTTTCGAGCGCCTTGATCGCGACAACATCTTCGATGCCGGCGCCCATCGCATGGCCGGTAAAGCCCTTGGTGTTGGTAATGACGATCGAGTCGGCTTCGGCGCCGAAAGCACGGCGCAGCGCGTTGATCTCCGCCGCCGCGCTGCCGCCGCGCGCCGGGGTGTAGGTCTCGTGTGAGACGAACACAGTCTCCGGGGCGATGGCATGCCGGTCGGTGCCACGCGCTTCGGCCTGCTTGACGACGTCCTCCATCACCTGGCCGATGTGGTCGACATCGAGCCGGGTGCCGTGGAAGGCGCTGTTCGCCGTGACCGCGCCGAGCACCTCGCAGATCGGCTGGATGCCACGCTCGCGGGCGGCCTCGGCCGACTCTATGACCATGGCCGCCGCGCCCATCCCGATGATCATCCCGTGCCGGCGCCGATCGAACGGCGTCGCCGCGTCCTCGACGATATCGTCGGTCGCCGCCGCACCGGAGGCGAGGAAGCCGGATGCGACCCACGGCAGCAGGCTGTCGGCCGTGACGTCGTCCGCGGAAACGATGACCACCCGGCGGCAGCGGCCGGTACGGATCCAGTCCTCGGCGACGCACAGCGCCTGGGTCGTACTGGCGCAGGCCGCGTTCACCTGGGTGTTGGGGCCACGGGCGCCGATGATCTCGGCGAATTGCGAGTGCCCCATGGACAGGCATCGAAAGATGAACCGCCGGTCGAAGATGTACGGCTCGGTCTCCAGCAGATGACGTAGCTCCTGGATGCGCCGCTCCACCTCGGCGACCGCCGGCTCGTCGCCCCGCATGCGCGCGCGTACGGCCTCCAGCGCCAGCAGCTGCACACGCCGGCCGCGATCTGTGTAGTACCGCGCCAGGTCCTCGGCGAAGGCGTCGTAGCCCGGGAAGGCGGAGGCGAAGACCACTCCGGTGTCGTCGCGCAGCGCGTCGGGCAGCCCCCAGCGCTCGGGCAGCCTCGTGCCCACCGTCGTGGTCTTGTAGCGCATGACGAGCGGGATGCCCGCGTCGCGCAGTGCGTCGAACCCGGCGCCGATCGCCAGCCGGGTGGCGTTGTCGAGCGCGGCGTCGCGCGCCGCGTCCACGCCGAACTCGGCGACGATGTCGAACGGCGCGTGGCGCCCGGCGAGCTTGATGACGTCGGCCTCGCTGTCGATCGTCTCGAAGGTCGGGTCGCCGGCCTCGCGCTTGACCAGCCGGGTGATGCGCCGGTCGACCATCTCCTGGCGGAATCGGTGCGGGATGGTGTCGATGAACTGCTGCCCGTCCAGAATCCGGGCCAGGTTGTCGTCGTCGAAGACACGGTCCACGCCGGGTAGCCCCAGCGCGGCGCCGGTGATGACGACGGGTTCGGTCGCGGGCAGGCCGCGGGCCGCGTCCGGACCGGCGGCCGCAGCAGCGGCCGGAGCCGCCCCGCCATAGATCTTCATGCCCTGCTCGAGCGCATTGGCGAAGAGCCGCCCGAGCTCGGTGTAGGTATCGCTGGTCATGGGGGTAGTCCTCACGGGTGTGGCAGGGGCCGTAGGTGAAACGGCGGGCAAAGCAACGGGCTCGGCGGCCCGGGCCGGGAAGCCGAGGCCGGCGGCATAAAGGCCGCAGAGGGCCTGGTTGAACGACGCCACGTCCCCGAACTTCGGATGGTTGGTGAACAGCGCCAGCACGCCGTCGTGCTCTGCGCCGAGCACGTCGTCGGCGAACCCGTGCAGGGCCTTCTTCGGGCCGACCTCCACGAACACGCGTGCCCCCGCGTCGTACAGGGTCCGCAGCCCGGCGACGAACTGCACCGGCGAGGCGACCTGGCGGCCGAGGATGTCGAGCATGGTCTCGACGTCAGCGTCCGGCGGGTAGAACTCGCCGGTCACGTTGGCGACGATCGGCAGCCGCGGCGGCCGTACGTGCAGGCGGCGCAGCGCGTCCTTCAGCGGCTCGCTGACCGGGGCGACGATCGAGGTGTGGAACGCGTGGCTCACCGGAATGCGCGTCGCGGTCAGCCCGGCCGCGCGGAATGCCTCCACCGCCCGCTCGACGGCCGCAGTGGCGCCGCCCACGACGGCCTGCCCGGTGCTGTTGATGTTGGCCACCACGACATAGCCGTCGACCTCGGCGACGATCCGCTCGATGTCCGGCAACGGCCCGAACACCGCCGCCATCGCGCCGTTGTCCTCCAACGCGAGGCTGGCCATCTCGTGGCCGCGTGCGCTGACCGCCTCCAGCGCCGCGGCGAACGACAGGCCTCCCGCCGCGACGAGCGCGCCGTACTCGCCAAGGCTGTGCCCCATCACCAGGTCGGGCTTGATGCCGTACGACTCCAGCAGCCTGGTCAGCGCGGCGTCGACGGTAAGCACGGCGGGCTGGGTGATCTCGGTCTGCAGCAGTTGCTGCTCGAGCCGCTCCTTTTCACGGCCGTCCGGGTCTCCTGTTCCATCAGTGAAGATGTATGAGGTCAGCGGACGGCCCAGCAGCGGCGTCATGATCCGGTCGGCCTCGTCAAACGTCTCGGCCACGATCGGCTCGCGTTCGCGCAGGTCGCGCAGCATGTTGAGGTACTGCGAGCCCTGCCCGGTGTAGAGGAAGGCCACCTTCGGAGTCGGCCCGCGGCCGACGAAGACGCCCTGCGAGCGCAGCATCTTCCACATCGCCGGGTTGCCTGACCGGAACGCCCTGACCGCCTTCGCGGCCTTGCCGGCGAGGTCGTCGGCGTCGGCATAGTCGATGACGACTCGTACGGCGGTGTCGGTGAGCGCCGGATCGGGTGGCGCGGGATGCCCGGACGGCGTCAGCCGCTCAAGCTGCTGGATCACGTCGGCCTCGTCGCCGCCGCCCACCATGGCGATGCCCCGCAGCGGCGCCTTCCTGCTCGACGGCACCTCGGCCGAGGCGAACGTACGGGGCTCGTCCGCGGCGCGGTGCCGCCCCGGGACGTACTCCTCCAGCACGACGTGGAAGTTGGTGCCGCCGAAGCCGAACGCGCTCACCCCGGCGCGGCGTGCCTCGCCGGGCGGCGGCGCGGGCCACTCGCGCAGCTCTGTATTGACGCGGAACGGCGTGGTCGCCCAGTCGACATTGGGGTTCGGGTGGTCGAAGTGCAGGCTCGGCGCCAGCACCTTCTCGTGCAGGCCCAGCACGGTCTTGAACAGCCCAGCCGTGCCGGCGGCGGCCTTGAGGTGGCCGATGTTCGACTTGACCGAGCCGAGCGCGATCGAGCCGGGGGTCGCGCCCGCCTTCTCGAAGACCTCGTTCAGCGCGGACAGCTCGGTCGCGTCCCCGACCTTGGTCGAGGTGCCGTGCGCCTCGACGTACGAGGCCAGCGCGGGGTCGAGGTGCGCGTTGCGCCAGGCGCGCTGCACGGCAAGCCGCTGCCCAACCGGATTGGGCGCGGTGATGCCCTTGCCCTTGCCGTCGCTCGACCCGCCGATGCCGAGCAGCACCGCATAGATCCGATCGCCATCGCGTTCGGCGTCGGACAGCCGCTTGAGCACGAACAGCGTCGCGCCCTCGCCCATGACGAAACCGTCGGCGCCCGCGTCGAACGGCCGGGTCCCGGTGGCGGACAGCGCGCCGATCTTGCAGAACTTAACGAACGCGGCGACGCCCATGTTGCGGTCGACGCCGCCGGTGATCACCGTGTCGAAGTCGTGTGCCTGCAGCCCGCGGATCGCCGCCGACATGGCGGCCAGCCCCGAAGCGCAGGCCGCATCCGTCGTGAAGTTGGGCCCGCGCAGGTTGAACAGATTGGCCACCCTGCCCGCGATGATGTTGGCCAGCTCACCGGGCATCGTGTCCTCGGTGACGCTGGGGAACCCGGCCAGGTAGGACTCCCTGGTCTCGGTCAGCACCGCCGTCCGCACCTGCTCGGGTAGCGCGACGAAGGAGGGCGCGGCGCGCAGCCGGCGGTCGAACTGCGGGTACTCGATCCGCAGGTTCGTCTCGTAGTGCTTCTCGCCGCCGATAGCATTGCCGATGATCACGGCGGCCCGCTCCGGGTCGACGTTCCAGTCCGGCCAGCCGGCGTCGAGCAGGGCGGCCCGGGACGCGGAGACCGACCACTTCTGCCCGTCGTCGAGCTGAGCGGCGACGGCTGGCGGAACGGGCAGCCGCCAGCCGAGCGGGTCCCATGGGTACTCGCGCACCCAGCCGCCGATCCGGGAGTACGTCTTGTCGAGCGCCTTCGGATCAGGGTCGTAGTACAGCGCGGGGTCCCAGCGCTCGGGCGGCACGTCGCTGATCGAGTAGCGACCGCTCTTGATATTGGCCCAGAAGGCGGCGGCGTCGGGTGCGTCAGGCATGATCGCGCTGACGCCCACGACGGCGATCGGCTCGAGGCGGTATTCAGTCATGATCGTTTTCCCTCGAGATCAGGGTTGTCGCGGCCGTACAGCACGTCCGCGACGAGGTCCATGTCGGCGAGCAGCCCGGCCTGGGCCGCGCGCACGGCGTCGAGCGGCAAGGCGCCGGCCAGGTCGGTTGCGCCCTGCCGGTCGTCACTGCTGGGGAGCGCGCCGGCGACCCAGCGCAGGCCCTCCTCGGCGACCTTCATGGCCGCGTCGCGGGCGAAGACCCGGCTGATCACGGCGAGTGCCGCGGCGTCGAAGCGCCTGTCGGCCTTTTCCGGCAGTGCACCCATGGCCGCCTCGGCGGCGCGGCGGGCCAGGACGGCCGCGCCCTCGGCGTACGCGATGAGCTCGCCGAGGCGCAGCAGCACATGCTGGTTTCTGGTGAGTCGTCCGGCCCGGCACGCGTCGAGCACGCTCGCCAGGCACTCGAGTGAGAGCGCCGCGACGTCCGCGCCGACTTCGGGGGACAGCAGCCGGGCGAGGTTGCGCGCCGCGTCGCGGTAGTGCGCTCCGCCGGTCTTGAGGTGGTGCTGCCAGCGGTCGCGCGCGATCGTCATCTCGAGGATTTCCGAGGTGCCCTCGTAGATCGTGGTGATGCGGACGTCGCGCTTGATCTTCTCGACAACGTACGGCCGGGTGTAGCCGTAGCCGCCGTGTGCCTGGATCGCCGCCTCGGCCGCGGCGTTGCCGGCCTCGCTGGCGAGGTACTTGGCAATGGCGCCCTCGGTGTTGAGCGCACCGTCCTCGCCCTCGCCGCCGTCGATGCGCGCCGCGGTCTCCTCGATGAAGGCGCGCGCCGCCTCCAGCCGTACGGCGTGGGGGACGATCAGTTTGTGGGTGTAGCCCTGCTTCTCGGCGAGGACCTTGCCGCCCTGCACCCGGGCGGCGGAGTACTCGATCGCGCGGTTGAGCGCCGCCCAGCCGGCGCCCAGCCCGAAGGCGGCTACCATGAGTCGGGTGTAGCCGAACACCTGCTGGGCGATCACCAGGCCCTTACCCTCGACTCCGCCGACGAGGTTCTCCGCTGGGACGACGACATCGTCGAGGAAGAGCGCGGCGGTGTTGGACAGCCGGATGCCGTGCTTGTCCTCGGGTTTGGCCGAGGTGAAGCCTTTAGTGCCCTTCTCCACAACGAACCAGGAGGGCCCGCCGGGGGCGAGCGCCAGGACGGTGCAGACATCCGCGATGGACCCGTTACTGATCCACTGCTTGCGACCGTTGATCTTGTAGCCGTTGTCACCCGTTGGTATCGCGGTGGTGGTGAGCGCGCCGAGGTCGCTGCCGGCCTCCGGCTCGGTTGCGCCGTAGGCCAGGATGATGCCGTCGCCGGCGATGCGCCCGAGCCACTTCTCCTTCTGCTCGGGCGTACCGCCGAACATCAATGGGTCGCTGCCAAGGAAGGTCGCGAACACCGACGTGGCGAGGCCGACGTCAATTCGGGCGAGGTGCTCGCAGACGCGGTATGAATCGAATGCGCCGCCGCCCATACCGCCGTACTCCTCCGGCACGAAAACGAGCTGGACGCCGAGCTCCTCGCCGCACATCGCGCGCACGGTCTCTTCTGGGCAGATGTCCTCGTGATCGAGCTCGAGCCGGCGGTCCAGAGGAAGCTCACTCGTAGTGAAGTCGTCGAGCGTCTCGAGCATCAGGGTGAGGGTGCCGAGGTCAAGGCCTTGGGTCTTCATGGTGTCTCTCGTTTTCTTCGCTTCTCGATCTCGTCGATCAAGGCGGGCAGGACGGTGTGCAGGTCACCGACGACACCGAAGTCCGCGATCTGGAAAATCGGCGCGTTCGGGTCCTTGTTGATCGCGACGATCGTGCGCGACTCCTGCATGCCGGCGCGGTGCTGAATGGCGCCGGAGATACCGCTGGCGAAGTAGAGCTGCGGGGTGACGGTCGTGCCGGTCTGGCCGACCTGGAACTCGTGCGGATACCACGCGAGGTCCGTCGCCGCTCGGGACGCGCCGACCGCGCCACCGAGCAGGTCGGCGAGCCGCTCTATCAGCGCGAAGCCCTCAGCCGAACCGACCCCCCGGCCGCCCGAGACGACGTTGCGCGCGTCAGCCAGATCGGGCCGGCGCGCCGCCTTCGTCGCCGTGCGGGAGACCACGCGCGCGCCGCGAGCCGCGTCGGAGAATGCGACCGCGACGCTTTCGACCTTGGACTCCGCCGGGTCGAGGACATGGACGGCCTGGTCACCGCCCATCGCCAACGCCTTGCGGACGCCGTCAGCGGCCTTTTCCGGGCCCATCGTCAGATAGGTGATCTCCGCGTCCAGGCCGCCTTCGGCGAGCCGCAGCGCCTGTTCTACTGCGTGCTCGTCGAGCTCGGAAAGCTTGCCGTCGACGTCGTCGCGGTGGAGAGTGAGGTCCTCTGTAAAACGCAACGCCGCCGTCGAGTCGGGGACGTGTTTCACCAGAACGACGATCCTCATGATCGCCTGCCTTTATGGCCGAGAGTGAATTCCCTCCGAACGTAGGCAGACATTGACGTGCCGCCCTACCTCACAAGGTCTCTTGTCGGCGGGACCTTGGCCCTCGGCTGCGAGGGGCGACGGTCCGCATGGGCGGGACCTGCGCGGATATGTCAGCGGATATGTCAAGGGTCTAAGCGGAGTGCAGCCCGGGGACGTTCGGCTCTGCTCCGGTTCGCGCGGAGCGAAGGACGATGGAGAGGACAAGAAAGGCATGATCATGGAGATCAAGGAACTGCTGGCCGATGAGGCGCCGTCGCTGCTCGGGCACGAATGCCTGACGATTCTCCGCGCGGACCTCTCGCTGCCGGGCCCGGACTTCGTCGACCGGGTGCTGGCCACGAGCGACCGTCCGCCCGCCGTCCTGCGCAACCTGCAGCACGTGTACGACACGGGGCGGCTGCGCGGCACCGGCTACCTGTCGATCCTGCCGGTCGACCAGGGCATCGAGCATTCGGCTGCGGCCTCGTTCGCGCCGAACCCGGCGTACTTCGACCCGCTGAACCTGTGCGAGCTGGCGGTCGAGGGTGGCTGCAACGCCATCGCATCCACGCTCGGGGTGCTGGGCCTGGCCTCCCGCCGGTACGCGCACCGGATCCCCTTCATCGTCAAGCTCAACCACAACGAGCTGCTGACCTACCCCAACCGGTACGACCAGGTCATGTTCGCCTCGGTCAAGCAGGCCTTCGACCTCGGCGCCGTCGCGGTCGGCGCCACGATCTACTTCGGCGCGCCGGAGAGCATGCGGCAGTTGCAGGAGGTGCGGGCGGCGTTCCAGGCCGCGCATGAGCTCGGCATGTTCACCGTGCTGTGGGCCTACCTGCGCAACAGCGCGTTCAAGAAGGACGGCGTCGACTACCACGTGAGCGCCGACCTCACCGGGCAGGCCAACCACCTCGCCGCCACCATCGAGGCCGACATCGTCAAGCAGAAGCAGCCCGAGAACAACGGCGGCTTCCGGGCGCTCAGCTTCGGCAAGACGCACGCGAAGGTGTACGACGAGCTGACCGGCGACCACCCGATCGACCTCACGCGCTGGCAGGTCGTGAATTGCTACATGGGGCGGGTCGGACTGATCAACTCCGGCGGCGGCTCCACGGGGCAGGGCGATCTGGCCCAGGCGGTACGAACGGCCGTCATCAACAAGCGCGCGGGCGGCATGGGGCTGATCGTCGGCCGCAAGTCATTCCAGCGTCCGATGGCCGAGGGCGTCGACCTCATCCACGCCGTCCAAGACATCTACCTCGACGAGGACATCACCATCGCCTAGAACTGCCTAATACATGGGGAGACGGTAGGGCATGATCACGACGGTTTGGAGCGTCTCGGGGTCGTGCGAGGACTCGGGGTCAGACACATAGACCTCCCAGTACGGACCTTTCCGCTCGTACCCGTGGTCGTGGATCCACTTCTCCAGTGCGTCGGAAGCATCGAGGAGCCGCTCGTACGGGCCCACGTGGCAGGTGGTGGCGGCATCGGTCGCCGGCAGGGAGGACAGGACGAGGTCGCCGCTGACCGGGATCGGCGCCGCGATCGGTATACCGGCTTCGACAATGATTCCGTCGTTGGAGGCGTACCGCCCGAAAGGTGGGCCGGTCACCGGGACGTCGCGCTCGGCGATGTAGGCGAACAGCTCCTGATAGGCGCGGTGCAGCCAGCCGCCCAGCTCGTCCGGCGCCACGTGGGCCCGTTTGACCAGCGTCAGCCGTTCCGGCAGTGCCTCGGCTCTGATGTCGTACGACATGACAGGCACCTCCTGCGGTAGGCCGGTCGTGGAGCCGATCACCTTCAGCGTCGGACTTGGCATCGCGTGCGGGCAGGGGCAATTGGTCCTCTCCGGTCCCGGCTTCCGTCCTCCATCCATCCAAGAGCGGCCTCGTCATTGGAAAATGTCATTGGAAGGCGTTGTGGATGTCCCGTTCGGTGGCGGCGTGGGTGACGACGAGGACGGTGTCGCCGGCCTGGAAGCGGTACTCGCGGCCCGGCACGATCGGCTTGCCGTCGTGGACAACTGTCGCCACGACCGTGCCGTCGGGAAGGGCGATGTCGGCCAGCAGGCGGCCCGCGGCGACGGACCCGGCCCCGATGTGAGTCTCGATGAGCGTGACCCCGGCCGCCGCCAGGCTGACCAGGCCGACTGTGTCGGACAGGCCGGCGGCCTCCTCGATCAGCGACACAAGCGGGGCGGCGGCCGGCAGCGCCACGTCGACCCCCCAGCGAGCGTCAAACAGCCAGGCGTTGTCGGGGTCGTTGACGCGGGCGAGCGTACGACCGACCCCGAACTGCCGCTTCGCGAGCAGGGCGATGACCAGGTTGTCCTCGTCCTCGCCGGTGGCGGCGAGCAGCAGGTCGGTGCTGAGGGCGCCGCTTCGTTCGAGGATGTCGGGCTCGCAGCCGTCGCCGTGGACGAGCCGATGCAGGTGTTCGCCGCCGAGAGCGTCCAGGCGCCGCCGGTCGCGGTCGATGACGGTGACCTCGTGGCCGGTTGCCGCGAGGAGGTGGGCCGCCTGCTCGCCGAGACGGCCGGCGCCGACGATGAGGATCTTCATGTCCCCAGCTCCTTGTCGAGGAAAGACCGCAGCCGTCCTAGGGCGGTGGCGGCGACCGCGACCGCGACCTCGTCGCCGTGGCGGGCGAGGGTGTCTTGGGCGGGCAGGAAGGAGTGGCCGCCGCGGGTGACCGCGATGACGCGGATCTCACCGTCGACGTCGAGGTCGCGGATCGGGCGGTCGGCGAGCCAGGCGGGCAGGGTCTCCCTGACCAGCATCGTCTCTCCGTTGCCGAAAGAGGTCTCCGGGCTGAGGTTGCGGTGCAGGAGCATCTGCTGGATGCGGCCGACCGTCCAGCGGACACTGGCCACCGTGGTGATGCCGAGATCGTGGTAGATGTCGGCGCGGCGCGGGTCGTAGATGCGGGCCACGACCAGCGGTACGCGGTAGTCCTCCTTGGCGATGCGGGCGCCGACGATGTTGGTGTTGTCCCCGGAGGTCACCGCGACGAAGGCGTCCGTGTGCGCGATGCCCGCCTGCTCGAGTAGGCCGCGGTTGTAGCCGTTCCCGACGAGGAACCGGCCGGGAAAGTTGGGCGGCAGCAGCTCGCGCGCATCCGCATCCCGGTCGATCACGCACACGTCCTGCCCGTCGACGGTCAGGCGCTGCGCGAGCGCCGCACCGACCCGGCCGCAGCCCATGATGATCACTTTCATGTCGTACGCCCTTCCCGCCGGCGGAGTATGGCTTTGCGGATCTCGTCGGCGACGAGCACCATCGCGCCCAGCACGACAAGCAGCGCCCAGTCGGCGAGCGAGAGCGGCGCCGTGTGGAAGATCGCCTGCAGCGGCGGCGCGTAGCTGATCGCGCACATGATCGCGATGCCGACGCATTCGGCGACGATCAGCTGCGGGTTGGACCACACGCCGACCTGGACGATGCTGAGGCGGTCGCTGCGTACGGTGAGCCCGTTGAAGAACTGGCTCACCACGATGCCCGCCTGCGTCATGGTGAGCGCCTCGCGGTAGAGGGGATTGTCGGCCGTGAAGGCGTGGAAGCCGATCCCCGCGCCGTGAATGGTCCAGAAGAAGGCGAACGTGACGCCGACGGCCTGGACGCAGCCGAGGAACAGGAAGCGGCGCACCAGGGCGGCGGAGAACAGCCGCTGTTTCGGGCTGCGAGGCGGCGTGTTCATCACGCCGGGTTCGGGTGGCTCGGCACCCAGCGCCAGCGCGGGCAGCACGTCCGAGCCCAGGTCGATCGCTAGGATCTGTACCGCGCTGATCGGGACGAGCGGGAACCCGGCGAACGTGGCCGCCAGGATCGGCACCAGCTCGCCGATGTTGTGGCTGAACAGGTAGACCAGGAATTTGCGGATGTTCTGATAAACCGACCGGCCGAGCTCCACCGCCGCCGCGATCGACGCGAAAGAGTCATCGAGCAACACCATGACCGAGGCCTCGCGGGCTACGTCAGTGCCGGACTCCCCCATTGAGATCCCGATATCGGCCCGCTTGAGCGCCGGGGCGTCGTTGGCCCCATCGCCGGTGACCGCGACGATCTCACCGAGATCCTTGAACGCGGCGACCACCCGCATCTTGTGCTCGGGCTTGACCCGGGCAAACAGCACGCCAGAGCTGTCGCCATGGCCCTCGGCGAGCAGGGCGCGCAGGTCGGCGTCCCCGATCCGGTCCAGCTCGGCGCCGGAGACGGTACGAGGCGGCCCCGGCTCGGTCAGGATCCCGACCCGGCGGGCAATGGCTTCGGCCGTCAGCGCGTAGTCGCCGGTCACCATGACGATGCGAATCCCGGCCCGCCGACATGCGGCGACCGCGGCCACGACCTCGGGCCGTGGCGGGTCCAGCATGCCGGCCATGCCGAGCAACGTCAGCCCGCTCTCTGCCGCTGCCTGCCCGACCTGGGCGTCGCCGACCTGGCGTGCGGCAACAGCGAGCACACGCAACGCCGACCTGGCCATTGCGTCGTTGGCGGCCAGCACCTCACGGCGCCGCGTGTCGTCCAGCGGGACGGCGCCGTCCGCGGTGCTGATGTGCGTACAGCGGGCCAGCAGTTCCAGCGGCGCACCCTTGACGTAGGCCCACGTCCGCCCCTCGTACGCGTGCAGCGTGGTCATGAGTTTCCGGGACGAGTCGAAGGGAAACTCGCCGCCGCGCGGCGCGGCGTCCCGCTCCGCCTCCAGCGACAGCCCGGCCTTCGCGGCGGCCACCAGCAGCGCGCCCTCCGTGGTGTCGCCGAGAATTCGCCAGTCGTCCCGGCCCGAGGGCGGCAGCAGGCGGGCGTTGCTGCACAGGGCCGCCACTCGCAGCAGGTCTCGCACCGACTCCGGATCCTCAACCGCGCCGTCGGGCGCATAGCCGACGCCGGTGACCTGATGCGTATGGCCCGCCGCCCATATCTCCCGTACGGTCATCTCGGCCTTGGTGAGGGTGCCGGTCTTGTCCGTACAGATCACCGTGGTCGAGCCCAGTGTCTCGACCGCGACCAGCTTCTTGATAAGTGCTTGCTGACGGGCCATCCGTCGTACGCCGATCGCGAGCGCCACCGTCAATGTCGCCGGCAGCCCTTCGGGGACGCACGCCACCATCACGCCGAGCGCAAACAGGAATGTCTGGACGAGCGGTTCGCCTTCGGGCAGCCGTACGGCGAACAGCAACACGCCGAGCGCAAAGGCCGCAAACGCCACCCGCCTGGCCATGATCGCTATCTGTCGCTGCAGCGGGCTACGCTCCGCCGCGGTCTCCGCCGTGAGCCGGAAGATCCGCCCGAACTCGGTCGCCTGGCCCGTCGCCGTCACGACCGCTTTGGCCGTCCCCGCCGTGACGGTGGTGCCCATCCACAGGAGGTTCCGGGCCTCCAGCCGCGGGATGTCGGCGGCGACCGCGTCGGCGGTCCGGTGGGCCGGATCGCTCTCCCCTGTGAGCGCCATGTTGTTGACGGCGAGCTCATGGGCCTCGACCACCCGGCAGTCGGCGGACACCGCGTCGCCCGCCTCCAAGACGACGAAATCTCCGGCGACCAGCTCCGCGGCCGGGACCTCCTGCCGGACGCCGTCCCTGATCACCCGTGCCCGGTGCGGCACCATCGCCTGCAGCGCCTCTGCCGTGCGCTCGGCCATGTACTCCTGGCCGAATCCGATCACCGCATTGACCAGTACCACGGCGAGGATGGCGACGGCCAACTGGAGATTTCCGGCGTCGCGCGGGTCTCCCAGCAGGTATGCCAGGTACGTGATCGCGGACGCCACAAGCAGGACGACCGCGAACAGATCGGTGAACTGAGCGAGGAACCGTCGCGCCGGCGACCGGCGATGTGGCGGGGGAAGTTCGTTGCGGCCGTCGCGTGTCAGCCGTGTCGCTGCCTCGACGCCGGTCAGGCCTCGCACCGAAGACGTGAATGCCGCGAGCGCCGAACCGGGCGCGAGTCCCTGCGCGCTTTCCGGCACGGCGCGTACGCGGTCGGGGGCGAGCCGTACCGTCACGTTGGCTCCCGCATCCGGCGGCGGACCGATCCGCTCACCGTCAGGCGGCGCCGAAGAACGGCCGGGCCGCGATCGCCGTGTCGTCGAATTCGAAGGTGAGGGCGCTCTCGACGGAGACGACCCCCTCGACCCTGCGGATCGCGTGCAGCAGCAACGGGATCATCGAGCGGCGCTCGATCTGTCCGCCGATCACGACGTTGCCGTCGGTCACGGTCACTTTGAACCGCAGCGGGTCCATGACGGATTGCTTGGTGATGACCTCGTCGACAATGTCGAGGCGGATCTCCTCATCCGGCCGGGTGTACACGCGCAGCAGATCCGAGCGGCTGACGATTCCGACCAGGTGCCCTGTCAGCGCGTCGATCACCGGGAGCCGCTGAATCTGATGACGCCGCATTTCCCGGGCCGCGTCCGCGACGGTGGCGTGCTCGTACGCCACGACCGCAGGTGAGGTCATGACGTCCGCCGCGACAGACCCCTCGGTCTTCTTCTGCTCTAGGCGCCGGCGGCGTCCGGCCAGAGGGTGTGACTCCTCGAACGCGGTCGGGTCGGCCTCCTTGGCCAGCAGGTCGGTCTCGGAGACGACGCCGCGGACCTGCCCGGTCGAGTCCAGTACGGGGACCGCGCTGACCCGGTTGCGCAGCAGGACGGTCACGATCTCCTTGAATGGAGTCTCCTCCCGAACCGATACGACCTCTGTCGTCATGACGTCTTGGACCAGCGTCTTCATCGTGTCCTCCTCGTGTGCTCTGATCTTCCAACCTCAGCATCCGCGCGCAGAGAAAAACGTCCTACGGTCCAAAGGGTCGGGCTCGGCGGCCGTTGGTCCCGCGGGGAAGACTGGTGGTTCCGTCCGCGCGGGAAACGGCGGGCATAAAGAGGCCCTCGCCGCTGGCTTGGCGGCGAGGGCTCTTGGTTGTGGGGGCCGCGGGGCCTTTGGGTTTACTTCAGGATCGGGTAGGTCCGCACCAGCCTGGTGTTGCCCCACCAGCGGCCGAAGCCCAGGGTGTCGCCGGCGCTCACCAGCGCCAGCCCGACCAGCACCAGCGCGTAGATCAGATGGTCGTCCATGAACAGGTTGTTCTCCGGAGGCAACACCACCGACCACATCATCACCAGCAGCACGACGCCGGCCGCCGCGGCGATCCGCATCCCGATGCCGAGCAGCAGCGCGGCCCCGATCCCGGCCAGGCCGAGCATGAACAGCCAGTCGGCCCAGGTGGCGCCGGCGATGTTGTGGTAGAAGCTCTCGAACGGGCCGGTCGCCCCGTGCGACAAGAACCCCTTGGTCGGGCTGCCGCCGTTGAGCCACGCCTGGGCGCTGGTCGTCTCGTGACCCAGCCCGAACAGCTTGTCCAGGAACGCCCACAGGAATACCCAGCCGAGCGCCAGCCGGGTCACCGCCCACACATAAGCGGCCGCACCCGTGGCCGTTCCCTTGGTGACCGCAGGATGCATGGGACTCGGAGCGGTGTGGTTTCCGCTCGCCCGCTGCTGCGGCCGGTTTGTCGTGGCCATGATGAACTCCTTCTTCTGCTGGCCGGGGTCTCCGGCCGGTTGGCTTATGCCGCGTGCGCGGCAGTCTCGATGTCGATTTCGATCAGCGGTAGATGTGTGATCGAGTTGTGTACGGTGCAGCGCTCGACGACCGCGATGAGCGCCTTCCGACGCTGCTCGGGGATGGTCGCCGGCAGCTGGATGCGCAGGTCGATGCCGGTGACGCGAGCCGGTGGGCGGTCGCTCACCTGGTAGGTTGCGCCCACCTCGAGTCCCTCGGCGGGCAGGCCGTGCCGGGCCAGATACCGCCGGGCGTAGAAGGCGGCACAGGCAGCCAGGCTCGCCACGAACAGCTCCGTCGGTGTCGGCCCGGCGTCGCCGCCACCCGCCTCCAGCGGCTGGTCGACAAGGATCAGGTTGTCGCGGATCAGCACCGCGAACTCGTCGTCATAGTGGTGGTGAACCGTGATGTCGTCCATGGGGCCACCTCCGCATCCGCCAAGCCCGTAGGCGCTTTGTTTCTTCGCCTCTAGCTCACCAAGCGGTCATGACGCGAGGCAGAGACCAAGGTCGGCTTCGGGTTTCGCCGAAGGTCCCGAGAAACCGGGCCCATCGCGCCGGCGACGACGCCAGATGTCCCATACCCGCCGGGCTACTCGGCCCTCAGGCCCACGTCACCCACGATGCCCCAGTACCTGGCCCGTCTCGGGTGCGGGGCCACCTTCGGCGCGTTTGGTGACCGGCCACAGGTGGTGATTCAGCCAGGGATTGCCCATCGCCGCCGCCGCCGAGTCGGCCAGCACGAGCCGATTGTGGTGGCACCGCAGGTTGGCCATGCGTACGTCGTGGTGGATCAGGCTGTTTCCTTCGGTGCGCGCCTGGTGGTTGCGGCGTGCAGGGTGTCGAGGTGGGCGGTCAGCCACCGGTCCGAGCACACGCGCGCGGCAGCAGGTCTGTCTAACGATGGGTGTTTACGGCGGTGGGTTTGTGGTCTCGGCGCTCAGGAGAACGCGGTGAGGAAGCGGTCGCGGAAGGTCGGGAGCGGATCCGGCGGGTGAACCTGGCGGCGTCCGCGGCCGTGCCGCTGTGGGACGGGGGTCGGCTCCCGGACCGCTGTTGGGCGCTGATAGCGAACATGCTGTCGGGTTGAGGTGTAGAAGGCAAAGGGGCAGACTCGGTGAGTCGACGGGGGTCTGGTGTGCGGGGTTGACGGGGTATGGCTGGTATGGATAGGCGGCGGGCGTTGGTGACGCTGGCTGCGGCGGCCGCGGGGGTGGCGGCAGCGGGTTGGCATGATGTGTGGCCGCTCATTGGTGCGGGGTCGGGCGGGGCCGTGACCAAGGCGCACGTGCGTACGCCGCCTCCTGACCCGGGCTACGCGCAGGGGCGTCCGCTGCAGGCGCTGCGAAGCCCTGTGCATAGCCTGCATGATCTGCAGCCGGCGGCGCCGCCGAACGCAGTCGCGTTGACCATCGACGACGGGCCGCACCCGGTGTGGACTCCGATGATGCTGGACGTGCTCGCCGGGTTCGGTGTGACGGCCACGTTCTCGATGATCGGGGTGCAGGTCACCGAATATCCCCACCTCGTGCAGCGGATCGTGGCCGCCGGGCACCAGGTGGCCGATCACACCGTGACTCACCCGATGAACCTGCCGCGGCTTGCGCCGGACCGGATGCGGCAGGAGATCATCGGCGGGCACGACCGGATCGCGCAGATCACCGGGGTCGGCCCCAAGTTCTTCCGGTCGCCAGGGGGCGCCTGGTCTCCGCAGGTGCTGGCGACCGCGACCGAGCACGGGATGATCAGCATCGACTGGCAGGTCGACCCGCGGGACTGGGCCCGTCCCGGCAGCGGCACCATCAGCCAGATCCTGCTGCGCGCCCAGCCCGGCGACATTCTGCTGTGCCATGACGGCGGCGGCGACCGCGGCCAGACCGTTGAGGCCGTCCGCACCATCGTCCCGGCGCTCAAGCAGCGGGGATTGACCTTCGTCGCCCTCTGATCGGCGGTCGGGTCTCCGGCCTACGGCACGGGGCGGCCGGTGACGCCGAGCCTGTGGTGCTTCTCGTCGCCCACGCCTTGTCCAGCACGGTGTGACGCGGGGTTGGCGCGGCCAATGGGTGGGCGGCCAGGGCAGCCGTCGACGACGGCCCTGGACGCCGCATGGTCGTCGTTGCCCACGCGGCGATTCAGCAGTGATTCGGGGACGGTTCAGCAGTCGATCAATTCGGGGGTTTGGTTGAGGATCTGAGCGCGGGGTGTGGTGAACTCGCGGTGGGCGGCGCTGGCACCAGGTGCGAAGACGGCGACCCGGTGGCAGTTTTGGAAGGCGAGCCGTACGCCGTAGTGGCGTTCCAGTGCGCCGCGCATGGCGTCGCCGGCCAGTGCGCGGAGCAGTTGGCCGCGGGAGGCCTCGTCGGGCGGCGGTGTCTGGTTGTCGGCGAACGCGCCGCCGTCGGTGTGGAGCCGCTCGACGAGGTCACCGATCAGGTTCCACGCGTAGGGCAGCGAGTCGCGGATGCAGGCGAGGAAGGCGGCGTCGTCCACGTCATCTTGTCGCGCCTGGGTGGCGAGTGCTGGGGGACGGTCAGGGACATCGGAACTCATCCTGTCTCGCGGATTGATGGGAGCGGGCCTGGGGTTTCGTGGCTGAGCAAGGCGGTAAGGGCCGTGGTGTCCCGTGTGGTGGTGATACCCGGGCGGATCGGCCGGCTGGTGGCCGCGGCGAGGAGGAACACTGCGCCGCAGAGCACGGTCACGGTGGCGCCGGTGGCGAGGCGGTAGTGCAGGGAGATTTCCAGCCCGGCGAGCCCGGCCGCCGCGCCGAGACAGGCGCCGAGCGGCGCCGCGACCGCGATCCGCCGGGTCCACAGCAGGGCGGCGCCGGCGGGTCCGATCAGCAGGGCGAGCGGCAGCACCGCGCCGACGGCAGGCACGGCGGTGGCGACGATAACGGCGATGGCAGCGCGAAGCGTTGTCTCCAGTGCGCGCACCGGGTAGCCGGCGGCGCGCATGGTGGCCGGGTCGAACGCCCCGTACAACAGCTCCTTGCCGAACAGCGCAAGCAGGACGACGACGAGGGTGAGCGTGGCGGCCGAGACGGCGAGGTCACGGGTGGTCACGGTGAGCGGTGAGCCGACCAGGGCGGCCGCGAGGTCCTTGCTGAATCCGTGCGATGCGGAGGCGAGGACGACACCGATCGCGAGCGCGCAGCCCGCCATCACTCCGGTCACGGTGGTACGGCTGCGGCCCGACGGCAGGGTGACGACGGCCGCGGAGGTCACCGCGGCGCCCAACACGGGGCTCTGCCCGGTGACGGCGGCGAGCAGGATGCCGGGGAATGCGGCGTGGCCGACCGTCTCGGTGTAGAACGCCAGCCGCCGCAGCACGACCTGAACGCCGAGCGCACCGCAGGCCGCACCGGCCAGGACCAGCTCCACACCCGCCCGGCCAGTGAAGCCGGTGAACCCGTTCGCCGGCAAAGCACTCATCAAACCACTCCGGAAGAAACGGTTTTCATTCTCACAATAGGGGTTGCCTATACGCAAGGGCGGTGCGGAGAGAGCACGGAATGAGATCGTCCGTCGGCAGGACGCGAAGTTCAGGTCGGCGCATCGGCTACTCCTCTTGGGCGAATGGGGCTTGTGGGGCGTGGGTGTTTGGGACGATTGCGGTCATGACCGACCGCGCCGCCTTTCGGACGGCCAGTCACGATGCCTTCGGAAACCTCGGCGATGAGGACGTCCTGCCTCCCCATGACTGGGCGCCGGGGCGTCCGCCCAACCTGCGGATCCGGGTGATCTGGGTTGCCGCGCTGATCGTCACGGTCCTTGCGCTCGGGCGCCTGTACGTCGCGCCGCACGTGCAGGTTCAGGTGGTGCAGGCGTGGACCACGGTGTTCCTGGCGATCTGCGTGCAGGCGCTGCCATTCCTGATCTTCGGGGTGACGTTGTCGGCGGCGATCACCGTGTTCGTGCCGCCGGGATTCTGGGCGCGGGCGTTGCCGCGCCGTCCGGCCGTCGCGGTGCCGGTCGCGGGCGCGGCGGGCGCGGTGCTGCCTGGGTGTGAGTGCGCGTCGGTGCCGGTGGCGGGCGGGCTCATGGCGCGCGGCGTGGCGCCGGCGGCGGCGTTGGCGTTCTTGCTGGCGGCGCCGGCGATCAACCCGGTGGTGCTGGTGGCCACCGCGGTCGCCTTCCCGGGACGGCCGGAGATGGTGGTGGCCCGGTTCGGCGCGTCGTTGGCGACCTCGGTGCTGGCCGGCTGGGTATGGGCGGCGTTCGGCCGCACCGAGTGGCTGCGTATCCCGGCCCGCCCGGCCGTCGGCGGCGACCGCCGGTGGGACGCCTTCCGGCAGGCGATCCGGCACGACCTGATGCACGCCGGGGGCTTCCTGGTGGTGGGCGGCGCGGCGGCGGCCACCCTGAACGTGGCGGTGCCGCCCGGCTGGGTCTCCGGCCTCGCCGGCATCCCGGTCGTCTCGGTCCTGGTATTGGCGGTGCTCGCCGTGCTGCTGTCGGTGTGCTCGGAGGCCGACGCGTTCGTCGCCTCCAGCCTCACCGCGTTCCCGTCCACCGCGAAGCTGGCGTTCATGGTGGTGGGCCCGATGGTCGACTTGAAGCTGATCGCCCTGCAGTCGGCCACCTTCGGACCTCGTTTCGCCGTCCGCTTCATTCCGCTGACCTTCGCGCTGGCCGTCGCGGTCAGCGCCCTCGCGGGGTGGACGCTGTTGTGAAGAAGACCATCCAGAACCTGCTGCTCATGCTGATCGGGGTCGCGTTGCTGCGCATCACCGTGGTCAGCGGCGAGTACCTCAACTATGTGCGGCCTGCCTTCCGCATCCTGCTGATCGCCACCGCAGTGATCATGCTGCTGCTCGGCGCCGTGGGCATCTGGATCGACGCCCGCACCCCCGACCAGGACGAGCAAGACAGCCGCCATGACAGCAACGTCAACGGCGGCGGCCACGGCTATGCGGATGGTCTCGCCGATCACGACAGCCACCATCACGGGCCGGATCACGGGCACAGTCACAAGGCGGGCGCGCCGCGGACGGCGTGGCTGTTGTTCCTGCCGGTACTCGCCATCTTCCTGATCGCCCCGCCCGCGCTCGGGTCCTTCACCGCGTCCCGGGCCACGGCCCGTTCCGCTCCCGCCGCCGCGCCGCCCAGCAAGGGTTACGCCCCGCTTCCGGACGGCTCGCCCGTCCCAATGAGCATCAGCGAGTACATCGGGCGCGCGTTCGCCCCCCACGACGGGCTCCCCGCCACCCTCCCGGGCCACCGGGTCGTGCTGACCGGATTCGTCATGCCGAGCGGGCAGGGCCGCTGGTACCTGGCCCGGTTGCACATCGCCTGCTGTGCCGCCGACGCCTTCGCCATGCAGGTCAGCGTGCGTGGCGCCGCGATGCCGCCGAAGGACAGCTGGGTGCAGGTGACCGGCGCATGGACGCCCCCGCCCAAGACCAACCGCACCATCGTCCAGCCCATCGCCGCACTCGCCGTAAGCCGCATCCCCAAACCCCACGACCCATATGAATGACTGCGAGGGCGCCCGTCCTGCACTGGCAACCCTGCGGTTGCTCAGATTCCGGGGGTGGCGCCGGTTGCGGGTAGCGCGTGCGGGCCGAGCGTGAAGCCAGGATCGATCTGGGTGGCGAGGTCGTGGCCAGTGGCGCGGTTGGCCCAGGCTACGGCGTTCTTGAGATGGAACTCGGCGGCCTGGCGAGTGTACTTCAGCCAGTCCTTGTCGCGAGCGTCAACGTCCGCCCGCATGGTGGCCAGCGCGGCACGGTCATTGTCGGCGAGGTCGGCGAGGGTGCAGGGACGCCCTTGTTCCATGGCGCGTACGGCGGTGGATTGGCCGACACAGCACACCAAGGCGCCGCCGACATGTTCGCGGAGGAAGGCGACATCGCCGTCGCCTGCCACCTTGTTGCCGACGACGGCGATGGCCACGTCGTGGTCGGCGGCGTAGTCGGTGTACTGCCGGTAGACGGCCACTCCTTTGCGGGTGGGCTCGACGACCAGGAACATCAGGTCGAATCGAGTGAACAGGCCGGAGGCGAACGTGTCGGCCCCGGCGGTCATGTCGACCACGACGTACTCGCCTGGCCCATCGACCAGATGGTTGAGGTACAACTCGACCGCCCCGGTCTTGGCGTGGTAGCACGCCACCCCGAGGTCTTCCTCTTCGAAGTGGCCGGTCACCATCAGCCTGGCTCCTGCGGCGGCTACGGACAGGCCGGACTGGATCGGGTCGTCGCCGCCGACGCGCAGTAGCCGGGAGCCGCGGCCGGGCGGTGTGGTCTTGACCATCGCTTCGGCCGAAGCGATCAGCGGGTTGTCCCCGCGCAGGTACTCCTTGATCTTGGGCAGGTGCTCGCCCAGTGCCGGAACGGCGGCCGCTTCGTCATCGGTCAGCCCCAGGGCGACGCCGAGGTGCTGGTTGATGTCGGCGTCGATCGCCACCACCGGCGCCCCCACCCCCACCAGGTGCCGTACGAACAACGACGACAACGTCGTTTTGCCGCTGCCACCTTTTCCCACGAACGCGATCTTCACATGTCCTCCCGAATCGGTGACTGCGACGTATCGGCTCCGAGTCCGGGCGGCGTTCAACCTAGGGTTACGGAGCGTGCCCATGAGTGTTGTCGCCCGGGTCTGGTCGCGTCCATGGAACCCGGTTCTGTGGACAACACCCCGTGCACGGCCCATCGAAAGCGGAAACCGTTTCCATCTAGAATCGTGTGACAGGACGGCACCGCGACGGCAGCGCACACGACCTGGCTTTGCGGACTGAAAGGCCCTTTACGTTCGGCTGCGGGCGCAGTCGGGGCACAGACCGAAGATCTCCAGGGTGTGGTCGATGTCCACATAGCCGGCTTCGGCCGCGACCTTGTCGGCCCAGCGTTCGACCGCGCGTCCTTCGACCTCGACGCTGCGTCCACACGACCGGCAGGTCACGTGGTGGTGATGGGAGACGGTCTCACACCTGCGGTAGAGGGTTTCGCCGCCCGCGTCGCGGATGGTGTCCACGCTGCCGTCTTCGGCCAACACCTGCAGATGCCGGTACACGGTGGTCAGCCCGATGCGTTCGCCCCTGCGGCGCAGTTCGGCATGGATGTCCTGGGCGCTGGAGAACGCGGGCAGATCGGCGAGGACGGCGGTCAGCGCCCCGGCCTGCCGGGTCCCCCGCACCCGGGTGCCGCGGACTTCCGGCTGTGGTGCCGTCGAGTGCGCTCCGTGTCCGTCGTTCATCATGTCCATGGTCGCACGCAACAATGGCAATCGAACCAGCCGGCCTAATCAATCCACCCGACCGGTGTTGTCTCGTCCGGAGCGCAGGCAGTTGCCGCATACGCCGGGCACGTCGGCGTCGCGTAGGTCGGGTGCGAAGTCGGCCTCGGAACAGAGGCGCGCCAGCCATCGATCTTCATCAGCCACCGGATGGTCCTGAACGGTTCCGCAGCGACGGCAGACCAGATGGTAGTGCCGGCCAAGGGTGCAGCACCGGTAGCGAGTCTCCCCGTCGCTTTCGAACACATGCAGCAGTCCGCCCTCGGCGAGTGCGGACAGGGTCCGATACACCGTCGACATGCCGATCCGCCGCCCGGCGCCGACCATCTCGACGTACAACTCGTGCGCGCTGACCGGCCGCTGCCGGCG
Source organism: Streptosporangiaceae bacterium (assembly GCA_036555725.1). Taxonomy (GTDB): domain Bacteria; phylum Actinomycetota; class Actinomycetes; order Streptosporangiales; family Streptosporangiaceae; genus CALAED01. The sequence continues at coordinate 22,646 of DATBKU010000115.1, forward strand.
CCCGAGCGCCTCAAGCACCTGACGGCGGCGCGGGGTCGGCGACAGTCCCGCCGCCCGCAGTAGTGCGGCGATCTCATCACCGATCTCATCGCCGTTCGCGCCACCGGATGGCCGGGACGCCGCGGCCGGGTGCCGTCCCACGCTTCGACCGTACGTATCGAAATCGATATTGACAACCATTTCCGATATAGATGACGATGGAACCGGTTTTCATTGCGGTTAAGGTGATCATTGAGGAGACACGGTGCGTATCCGTCTACCGCGCCCCACCCGGCCCGTCTTGTCCGTCCCGCCGGTGATCGCCGTTCTGCTCGCGATCACTACGGCCTGCGGCGGCTCTGACGCGGCGAGCAGCACGGACAAGACCGGCGGCGGCGAGACGCTGAAGGTCGTGGCCACCACCACGCAGGTGGCCGACTTCGCCCGCAACATCGGCGGCGCCAAGGTCAACGTCACCCAGATCCTGAAACCCAACGTCGACCCGCACGACTACGAGCCGTCCCCCGCCGACATCCAGGCGGTCGCGCAGGCCGACATCGTGGTGGAGAACGGTGTCGGGCTGGAGAAGTGGCTGGATGAGGTCATCTCCTCCTCCGGCTTCGACGGCGCCACGGTCGACACCAGCAAGGGCGTCACGATCATCCCCGGCGACGGGTCGGCGGAGGAGAAGGCCGGCGACCCGCACATCTGGCAGAGCCCGAAGAACGCCGAGATCATGGCCCGCAACATCGCCACGGGACTCGACGCCGCCGACCCCGCGGACAAGGCGTACTTCGACCAGAACCTCGCAACCTACAGCCGCAAGCTGGACCAGCTCGACGCCTGGATCACCCAGCAGATCAACTCGGTGCCCACCGATCAGCGCAAGCTGGTCACCAACCACGACGCGTTCCACTATTACGTCGACCGCTACCACCTGACGTTCGTCGGGTCGATCATCCCGAGCTTCGACACCTCTGCCGAGCTGTCCGGCAAGTCGGTGTCCGATCTAGTCGCCAAGATCAAGTCCACCGGGGTGAAGGCGATCTTCTCCGAGTCGTCGCTGCCGCCCAAGACCGCCGAGGCCATCGGCCGGCAGGCGGGCGTGAAGGTCGAGGCCGGTGAGGACTCCCTGTACGGCGACACGCTCGGCCCGGCGGGCTCGCCCGGCGCCACCTACATCGACATGGAGCGCCACAACACCACCACCATCGTCACCGCACTCAAAGGCTGACACCCATGCGCGACGACAGGCCCGACGACATGGCCGACGACATGGCCAACGCCCAAAATGACGGCGGTGGTTACGCTGCCGATCGCAGGTCCGCGTCCGATGACCCGACCCCAGAAGCGGCCCCGGATGCGGCGCCCGTCGTAGCGCCGGCGCTGGAGTTGGACGGCGTGGGCGTCACCTACGGCCCGGCGCCGGCGCTGGAGAACATCGACGCCGCGGTGGCGGAGGGCGAGGCGGTGGCGCTGATCGGCCCGAACGGCGCCGGCAAGTCCACCCTGATCAAGGCGATCCTCGGGCTGGTACCGCTTGCCTCCGGCCGGATCACCGTACTCGGCGAGCGACCCGCACGGGCCCGCCGCCACGTGGCGTACGTCCCGCAGGCCGACACCCTGGACCCGGAGTTCCCGATTTCGGTCGGGCAAGTCGTGATGATGGGCCGCTACCGGCGCATCGGCTGGCTGCGCCGCCCTAAGACAGCCGACCGCCAAGCCGTCCGCGGCGCGTTGGAGCGGGTGGGGCTGGCCGCACTGGCCCGCCGTCGGTTCGGCACGCTGTCGGGCGGGCAGCGGCAGCGTGCGCTGCTGGCCCGCGCGATCGCCGCCGAGCCCCGCCTGCTGCTGCTGGACGAGCCGTTCAACGGGGTCGACGCGGTCAGCGAACAAGCCCTCCTCGACGCGATCGCCGCCCTCAAGCAGGCCGGCGCCGCGGTGGTGCTCGCCACGCACGACCTCGCGCTCGCGCACCTGGCGTGTGAGGAGGTGTGCCTGCTGAACCGGCGGCAGTACGGCTTTGGCCCCACCAACCTCACCCTCACCCCGGACCGGCTGCGGGAGACCTACGGCGGGCACGCTCTCGAGCTGCGCGGCGACCGAGTCATCGTCGCCCACTAAAGCGGGCCACTGATGGACGTCCTCTCCGACCTCTTGATCGAGCCGTTCTCCGTGCCGTTCATGGCGCGGGCGCTCGCCGAACTGCTCATCCTGGGAGCGCTGGCCGGGACCGTCGGGGTGCTGATCGTGTTGCGGCGGCTGGCGTTCATGACCGACGCGCTCACCCACACCGTCTTCCCCGGCGTCGTGATCGGCTACCTGGCCTCCGGGGAGGGCGGCATCTTCTGGGGGGCGCTGGCCGCCGGGGTCGCCACGGCGGTGTTGCTGACCTGGCTCACCCGGCACCGCGCGGTCGCCGAGGACACCGCGCTGGCGGTACTGCTCACCACGTTCTTCGCCGTCGGCGTCGTGCTCGTCTCCCGCCAATCCGGCTATACCGCGGACCTGACCGCGTTCCTGTTCGGCAGGATTCTCACCGTCACCTCCCAGCAGCTCGCCCAGACCCTGGCCGTGACGGTCGCGGTCGTAGTCACCTTGACGGTGTTGCGCCGCCCGCTGCTGGCGCGGGCCTTCGACCCCGGTGGCGCCTGGGCGGCCGGCTACCGGATCGGCCTGCTCGACCTGGTCACCAACGGCATCATCGCCCTGGTCGTGGTCGCCTCGGTCCGCGCGGTCGGCACCATCTTGGTGATCGCGCTGCTGATCGTGCCCGCCGCCACCGCCCGCGTGTTGTCGGCCCGGCTCGCCGTCATCATCCCCACAGCGGCCGTTGTCGGCGCGCTCGGCGGCTGGCTCGGGCTGGCCGCCAGCTGGGAGGCCTCCATCCACCATGGGCTGCGGCTCGCCTCCGGCGGAACGGTGGTCCTCGTCCTCGTCGCCTGCTACGCCGCCGCCCTCGCCGCCACCTACACTGTGACGGCCGTACGGCGGCTGCGCCCACACGTGCGTACGAGATCCCCGCGTACGAAACCGGAGGCAGCGCAACGGGGGGTGTCGTGACCGCCGTCGACCTCGCGATCGCCGAGGCGGCGCTGCTCGGCGCCGTCGGAGGCCTGATCAGCGTGCAGATCGTGCTGCGGCGGCTGCCGTTCTTCACCCTCGCCATGTCCCACGCCACCTTCCCCGGCGTGGTGCTGGCCGCCATCGCCGGGGTGAACCTGTACGCCGGGGCCGGGCTGTTCGGCGTACTGATCGTGGCCGGTGTGCTGGCCCTGTCGCGCCGCCCCGAGGCGGACACCACCACCGCCATCGGCATCATGCTTTCGGCCGGGTTCGCGCTCGGTGTCGTGCTGCTGTCCGCACGCGACGGGTTCACCAAGGACCTCACCGCCTACACCGTCGGCCAGATCCTCACCGTGACCAATTCCGACCTGGCCGCACTGGCGGTGGTGACGGCACTCGTCGCCGCACTGCTCACCATCGCGGGCCGGCAGCTCACCTTTCGCGCCTTCGACCCCACCGGCTACACCGCCGCCGGATACCGGCCCGCCCTGCTCGACATCGCGCTGCTGCTCGCGGTCGAGGCCGTCATCGTCGTCGCCGTCCCCGCCGTCGGCGTCATCCTCGCCGTCGCCGTCCTCGTCGCCCCCGCCGCCATCGCCCGCCTGTGGTCCTCTCGCATCGCCGTCATGACCGCCATCGGCCTAGTCGCGGGCGCCGCCTGCGGGCTCACCGGAGTGCTCGTCTCCGCCCGGTACGACATCGCCGCCGGTGGCGCCATCGCCCTCACCATCGGCGCCGTGTTCACACTCTCCCTGGCCGCCGACGCCGTACTGCGGGCCGTGGCGACCCGGCGACCGGCGACGGCCCCACCACCGCCGTCCTGACGATCATGGTCACGCGGGATCCCCCCGCGTCGCGCCGGCACCACTGGATGGGACCAGCACAGTTCATGTGGGCTGCGTGGCGGCCTTGCCTCTTCTCTGGCCGCTTAGCGACGGCGAAGAGAATGCTCTCCGTTGCCAACGAGGTGATGTGCTTGTTGCCGCTTTACGCCCGCTCCAGCGCGGGTTCCGGATCGTCTGCCGCGGTGGCCAGGACCTCGCCGACCCGCTCCAAGCTCCATCGCTCGTCCGGATCGGCGGCGATCAGGCCGAGGATGGCAGGTGCCAGGGCCCGGGTCGCCGGGTTGTACCGGGCCGTCATCCGGACGAGGTGTGCCAGCCGCTGCGGGATCGACCGCTTCTGGGGCCGGTCCGCGACCAGGCCTGGGTCGATGCCGCAGGTGAGGGTGAAGAGCAGCACGCCCAGGCTGTACAGGTCAGCGGTCTGCCTGGGTGCGGGGGCTATCCCGGTCAGCGAGCCAACTGGGCCGTCGTCGCCGATCTGCTCCGGTGCGGCGTATCCCCGCGTGCCGATGATCTGTGCCGGCTCGGCCGGAACGGCCATGAACTCCAGCTCGACGAGCTTGAGCACACCCTCGGGGGTGATCATCAGGTTGGCAGGCGTCAGGTCCCGTATCACCAGTCCTTCACCGTGGACCGTGCCGGCACGACACCGACACCGCCAGGGCGCTGTGCCGTTTCCTCACCGACCGCGGCATGCCGGCCGACTGTGACGGCGTCCAGCGCGCCCACATCCGCCAGTTCCTCATCCACGAAAAGAAGCGCACCTCGGCCGCGTCGGCGGGCACGCGCCTGGTGGGGAAGGTCGGTGCTGTCGAGACAGTCGGCCTGCTCGACTCCCACACGCTGCTGCCCGGTCTCGGCCCGGTGGAGTCGGGACCGTCTAGACTCCCACCGTTATGGGGTTGGTCTTCAACGCTGTTGCCGGCGAACTCCCGCTGGTGCAACGAGTGTGGTCGGCAAGCTGTGACGCCGCGACCAGTTTCACTTCGGCGGCCAAAGCCTCCTCCATGATCGCGTTTGCGCGGAGCGGTGACAGGTTGACGGTGCACCTGCGCGGACCGGAGACCAGGGCCACACAACTGATCTGTCCGGAGGGCTGGGAGTTTTTCGGTGTCGAGCTGCAGCTCGGTGCCTATCTGCCCCTGTTTCCGCCTTCCGGTCTGGCCGACCTGAACGATGCTCTGTTGCCGACCCTGTCAGGCGACCGGATCTTGCTGGACAACCGAGACTGGGAGATGCCAACCGAGCAGAACGTCGACGTCTTCGTCGACAGGCTCGTGCGGGCAGGTTTGTTGATCTTCGATCCCCTCGTCGACGAGATCCGTCACTGCGAACGACCACGAGCCATGTCGGAACGGACGGCGCAAATCCGGTTCCGCCGGGCCGTCGGGATATCGCGCCGCAAGCTCGTCAGCATCGAGCAAGCACAGCACGCCGCGCAACTCCTCGCGGCGGGAAGATCGATCGCCGACGTGGTCACCGTCGGCGGCTACTACGATCAGCCGCAGCTCGCGCGGGCGATGCGGTGGGCGACCGGCCACACCCCAGGCGAGTTGAGGTCGGGCGGCTCGTTCGTCGCGTTCTGATCCCTGGCCCGACCCGCTGCGCCGCCTCGACCCGCTTGAGCAGCACTTCGGAGCCGACGGGATTCGGTTCGATACAAGACGGGCCGATCATCGGGATGGTTGTCTCCGGGGATGCGAAAACTGATCGAATATGACCATCTCTCGATCGACGGGAGATTCTCCGGGGACGACTGGTGGGCCGCACAGATGAAGGTCGCCGCCAACGACAACCACTTCGACTATCAGCTCCGGCTGTTGGAACAGGCAGCCGGTCTCGTGCTCGGACGGGTGACCTACGAAAGCTTCGCCGCAACGTGGCCGACCATGACCGGCGACCTCGCCGACAAGGTCAACTCCCTACCAAAGCACGTCGCCTCCACCACGCTGACCGAGACCACTTGGAACGCCGAGGTGCTCGTCGGGGACGCCATCGACGCCGTTGCCCAGCTCAAAGAATCCGGCGACGGCACGTTGGTGAAGTATGGCAACGGCCCTTTCAGCCGGGCGCTCGTCGAGGCGGGTCTGTTGGACGAGCTGCATCTGAGCATATCCCCATTTGTCGCGGGTTCCGGTGAGTCGCTGCTGGCGGGCATCAGCACAACACCCATGAACCTGACGGGAGTGACCGACATCGGCAATGGCGCGGTGGTGCTGGCCTACACACCGAGTCGGTAGCCGGGCACCACGAGGTTGGCGGCCTGGGCAGGTGCGAATTTCTCAACTTGGGTGGTGGCCAGCAGATGCACAACCGCCCCGATCGCGGCGATACCGGCCATCGGCGGTACCGGCCGGTCGGGGCAGCGCGTCTCCAGATTGACGTCGGTAAAGGTCCCGCTGGTGTTGGTGTCATGATCCGTTCCAGAAACCCGCCCGGCTCAACTTTCTCCGGTCGAAGTGCTCCTCGAACTCCGCCTCGGCGACCATGTCCAGGCGCGCGAGGCGGTGCTTGGTCGTCAGACCGCTTCGTAGACCACGAGGGACACCGCGACGTACTGCATGATGTAGGCGGTGAGCGTCAGTGCGTGGAAGACCTCGTGAAAACCGAACCAGCGAGGTGACGGATCGGGGCGCTGCAGCCCGTACACCACGCCGCCCGCGCTGTAGAGCGCTCCCCCGATGACCACCAGCAGCACGGCCGCGATGCCGGCTCCGGAGATGAGTTGAGGCAGGAAGAACACCGCCACCCAGCCGAGCCCGATATACAAGGCGGTGTAGAGCCAGCGGGGAGCACTGATCCACACCATCCTGAAGACGATCCCGGCGGCCGCGCCGACCCATATCACCGACAGCACGATGACTCTGGCCCCGTCGTGCAGGGCCAACCACGCGAACGGCGTATAGGTCCCTGCGATGATCAAGTAGATGTTCGCATGATCCAAACGCCGGAGGACCTCTGTCCACCGTGGTGAGAAACGACCGCGATGGTAGGCGGCAGAGACGCCGAACAGCTGGGCCGAGGCGATGGCATACACCATGGCGGCCAGCCTGGCCTGCAGAGTCGGCCCGAACGCCACCAACGCAAAACCCGCCATCAGGCTCGGGGGCAGGGCCCCGGCGTGTAGCCAGCCACGCAGCTTGGGCTTGACCGATCGTACGACCTGGGGGGCGAGAGCCTCCCGGCGGGCAGTAGCGTTCACCGTCATCCCCTCCTACTTACTCAACCGTAGGTTACTCGACCGTAGATAGGAGATCGGGAGGCGCACGGGCGACCCTGCAATGGGGAGGCGAGCAGCGCGGACCAGCGACTGGTGGCCGGGTCGTAGGCGACGCCGCCCCCGGCCGGGAACGCAGTATCGTCCGCCTCCTCCCGCCTGGCCTGGGCGGCGACCGCGGCCGGGATCTGCCCCACCCAGTGCACGCGAGAGGGGTAGGCATACGCGCGGGTCCCGGCTAGCCTGCGGCGTGAATGCGGCGAGACGTCCCAGCCGCCAGCCACCTGCCAAGCGCCCGTCCCGGCACCGCTAACGAACACCCGCTAACGAACGCGGTACCGGTCCTCGTTGCCCTTCAGCACGGAAAGGGCCGGGCGGTCGGGATCGATATGCCAACTGACGATCTGTTCGGGATGGATGCGGATCACCTCGTCGCTGAACATCCCCCCGCCCAGCCCAGGCGGCTCGACCCCTCGCAGCGCCTCGGCCCTGCCGCGAAGCTCCAGGCCCCGGCCCACGCCGGGCCGGAACGGGCCTGGCCCATCGGGCACCGTGTCATCGACCACGAACGCCACCCGTGGCCGGGCCGCCACATTGCGGAACTTCCGGCTGGTGCTCAACCTCGGCCCACCGATGTCGATCGTCCCGTCACCGTTCAGCCGATAAGCCACCGGCACCACGTCAGGGCCTCCATCCGGGCCGATCGTCGCCAGGCAGCCACGCCGATGGGTCGCAAGATAGCCACGTTCCCTGCCGGTGAGCATCGAGTCCATGCGGCGACGGTACGCGCCGCGCCGGCCGATGCGCATCGGGCCAAAGACCCAGCCGCCGGTCCATCATCGGGCCTAGTACTGCAACGACAGGTCGTGCTGTCGGGGTGGTGTATCGGTTGGCTCGGGATTGGCAGCGTTGGTGAGCTCGGTTCGACCATCGCCGTAGTCTCCCGGCGGGTCATCGGGCTTGGCGCTCACAGGACGAGGCGAGCCGGTCCGTGATGGGCTCCTCGGCCGCTCCATCGGCCGGGGCACCGGCCGCGACCTTACGCATCAGCGCGCCCGTCACAGTGACGTCGCCGAGGAGCGGCACGGTCATCCGCTCGACGAGACGGTAGCCGAGGCGCAGACGCATCGCCTCGCTCAGCGGGCTGCATAGGGCCTCGAATCGCTGGAATCCGGCAATGGTTGCCGCCGTCTCGGTGACGCGCGCGAGCAGCGTGGCCAGCCCGCGTCGCGCCCAGCGCGGGTCGACGTAGGTCGCGCGCATGGTCGCGATGTCCGCGTTGACCTGGTGATCGTTGCTGCTGGACGTTCCGGGTGGATAGAACGTGCCGTGGTCACTCCACCCGCTGCACGCGGCGATCTGACCGTCGATTTCCAAGACGTAGTAGGTGCCGTCGGAGATCAGTTCGGTCTCGACCCGATAGAACTGGGCCTTGCCAGCGGCAGCCACCTGCGACGGCGTGTAATGGCGGACTAGCAACGCCGTCACCGACCGCTCCGCCAGCTCGTGCACCGCAGGGACGTCCGCCATCGCGGCAGGCCGAATCGTGAGCCGCACGTCCCTGGCACGCATCACCTGATCCGTCTGCTCCGGCGAAGATGCACGTCCCGGCCGCCGGCTCGGCCTGCTGCGCGTCGCCACCGACCAGGCTCTCGCCGCCGTCCAAGCCAAGGTGGGCCGCCAGCATCCCGAGCTGCGGCGCGCACACCTGCTCATCTTCCGATTCGGGACGATCGACGGACGGCACACCAGCGACCTCGCAGCGCACGCCGGGATGACCAAGCAGTCGATGCATGAGATCGTCACCCACCTCGAGAGACACGGCTACTTGTGCCGTCAACCCGACCCGACGGACTCGCGTGCGCTGCTCGTACACCTCACCCCACACGGACGTGCCCTAGAGCGGCAGATCCTGTCCGCCATCGCCGACGTCCTGGAATCATGGCGGGATCGCGTCGGCATCCGCCGCTTCGACGCGCTCTGGGCGACGCTACAAGAGATCACCGGCGAGACCGGGGACCTACCAGACCTGGCCGAACTCCGCCGAGCGCCGTCAGAACACTAAACCCGACGCCCTCACGAGCCAGGCGTTCGCCTCGCTCCAAGCGCCTTGTATACCGCGTGTCCAGGCGGCCGTGTATAACGCCGTGGTCGGGGTCGAAGGGCGTTATGCGCCCTACCGGTTCCACGCGCACGCACCGCGCGGCTCCTCCGTCCAGGCGGCCGCGGTCGCCGCCGCCCACAAGACGCTGGTGACCTACGTGCCATCCGCGCAGGCGACCCTGGACGCCGCCTACGCCGCGTCGCTGGCGCAGATCCCCGAGGGCAAGGCGAAGACCCAAGGCATAGCGTTCGGCACCCGAGCCGCCGACAGCCTGATCCGGCTGCGCGCCCACGACGGCCGCAACGCCCCCATCTTCTTCACCCAGCCCCGGCGCCGGGTGTCTGGCGGCCGACCCCGCCCGCGTTGTTGCCGATGTCTGCGCCGTGGCTCGGCTTCGTGACGCCACTGCTGGTGCACAGCGCCAGCCAGTTCGGGCCGGCACAGCCGCCGCCCGCGCTCACCTCGAAGCGCGACACCCGCGACTTCGAGGAGGTCAAGGCGCTCGGCGCGGTCCACTCGACGGCACGGACGCCGGAGCAGACGAGCACCGCACTGTTCTTCTCCGGCAACGCACTGGTGCAGTACAACGCCGCGCTGCGCAATCAGGTCAGCGTGCGGCAACTGGACATCGTCGATGCCCGCCCGGATGTTCGCCGCGATCGATATGAGCGTTGCGGACGCCGAAATCTCGGTGTGGCATGCCAAGTACGTCTACGGCTTCTGGCGGCCAATCACCGCGATCAACCTGGCCGAAACGATCAAGGGAGCCCACGCCGTTCGCGTGAACTCCCTGGTCGGTGGGCGGAGGCTCGGGGATTTGAACCCCGGATGGGCGGAAAACCCAAACCGCATTAGCAGTGCGGCGCCATAGACCTGACTAGGCGAAGCCTCCTGGGCCAACAGGCCGCACATAGGTTACCGGTCGATGGACACCCCGGCAAAGCGCATACCTGGGGTGAGCGGGGGCGATAGGTTCCCGACAGCCGGATGACTCCGTGAAACTTCTGCGGGTTTACTCCCCAGTGGGCCACACCTGGCTGGCTCTGCACTCGAGGCGGTGTCAAGGCCCGCGTTACGGGCTTACGCTGCAGGTCACTCCGCACCCAATGCCCCCGGGGAAGCGGAGGCGCAGGGAGGGGGCACGAGGCGGTCAGGCGTTCCTCGACAACACGGGCTCCCCGAATACCAGAGCCTGCCAAGCCTGGCCGCCTCCCCCACGCTTGGGGGCGGCCCTGCGGGAGTGGGGCAAGGGGGGAGGGGGCCGCGCCGCTGACCACGTGGATCTCGGCGGCGCGGACCATCCTTAGGACAACCGTTGTACGTCGAGGTCGCCGCCCGCGTACATGTCGCGCAGCGTGCGCTTGGAGAACTTGCCGACGGAGGTCTTCGGGACCTCGCTGATGAAGGTCCAGCGCTCGGGCACCTGCCACTTCGCGATCCGGGCGGCGATGAACTCCCGGAGTTCGGCAGCCGTGACCGTGGCTCCCTCGCGCAGCACCACCGTCGCCAGCGGGCGTTCCTGCCATCGGTCGTCCGGGACGCCGATGACGGCGGCCTCGATCACGTCGGGGTGGGCCATGAGATGGTTTTCCAGCTCGACAGAGGAGATCCATTCGCCACCGGACTTGATGACGTCCTTGGCGCGGTCGGTGAGCACGAGGAAGCCGTCCGGCGAGACGGTGCCGACGTCGCCGGTACGCAGCCAGCCGTCGTGGAACTTGGCCGGGTCCTCGTCCTTGTAGTACGACCCGGTGATCCAGGCGCCGCGGATCTCGATCTCGCCCACCGCCTCGCCATCGGACGGCAGCACCACGTCGCCGTCGCCGACGATCCGGACCTCGAGGCCGCACATGTACCGGCCCTGGGTCATGCGATATTGCCAGGCCTCGTCGCCGGAACTCGCGGACGGCGGGTGCGCCACCGAGGCCAGCGGCGACGTCTCCGTCATGCCCCACGCGTGCAGAATCCGTACGCCGAGCTCGTCGAAGCCGCGCATCAGCGATTCGGGTACGGCGGACCCGCCGCACGGCACCAGCCGCAGCGAGGTGAGGTCGGAGTTGTGCTCGCGGGCGTACCGCAGGACGTCGCCCCAGATTGTGGGGACCGCCCCGGAGACGGTCGGCCGTTCCGACTCGATGGCCTTCACCAGTGGCTCGGCCTGCAGGAAGCGGTCCGGCATGAGCAGATCGGCGCCGGCCATGATCGCGGCGTACGGCAGGCCCCAGGCGTTGGCGTGGAACATCGGCACCACCGGCAGCACCCTGTCGCGCTGGTTCATCCCCATGGCGTTGCCCGAGCAGACGGCCATCGAGTGGAGGTACATCGTCCGGTGCGAGTAGACGACGCCCTTCGGGTTGCCGGTCGTGCCGCTCGTGTAGCACATCGCCGCGGCCTGACGCTCGTCGATGCCGTCCGGCCAGTCGTACGAATCGGACGCGGCGGCGAGCAGTTCCTCGTACGAATGCAGCTCCTTGCCGGCTTCTTCGAGCGGCGAGACGTCGGCGGGCCCGGCCACGACCACGTGCCGTACCGTCTTCATCTCCTTCAGCACCCGGGCCAGCAGCGGCACAAGCGTGCCGTCGACCAGGACGATCTCGTCCTCGGCGTGGTTGGCGATATAGATCAACTGGTCGGGGAAGAGCCGGATGTTGAGCGTGTGCAAAACCGCGCCCATGGACGGCACGGCCAGGTACGCCTCCAGGTGCTCGGCGTTGTTCCACATGAACGTCGCGACCCGCTGGTCGCCGTCGACCCCGAGCCCGCGCAGGGCGTTCGCCAGCCGGGCGACCCGGCGACCCAGCTCGGCGTACGACTGGCGCCGTACCCCATCGGCGGTGACGGTGGCGACCTCGCTCGACCCGAAGGCGGTCGTGCCGTACCGCATGAGCGACGTAATACTGAGCGGGAAGTCCTGCATGGTGCTGAACATCTGGCGCGCCTCCAGGGCAAGTCTCTTTAGAATCGGATTCTTGCCTGAGAAGCCCAAGATGTCAGCACCTGGCGGCCCAGCTCAGCGCAGTTGCACACCGTTACGCCGTCGCCCCCGATGTCGTCCGCCCGCGGCTCAGGCCCGTACAGCCGGACGCTGCCGGCGGCCCAGGTTAGAGGACGACGGAGGAGAAATCGTGCTCCAGCTCGGTGTCGTCGCGCAGCTTGGCCATCGCCCTTGACACAGTGCTCTTGACTGTGCCGACGCTGATCCCGAGCACCTTGGCGGGCTCCGACTCCGACATGTCCTCGTAGTAGCGCAGCATGACCGCGAGCCGCTGTCGCTTCGGCAACCGGCCAAGCGCCCGGCCAAGCGCGTCGTGCAGCTCGCTCCGTCCGGTGTGATCGTCAACCGGTCTGTCAGGAAGCTCGTCAGTCGGATAGATCTCCAGCTTGCGCCCGCGCCACCACGAGATCGGCGTGTTCACCATCGCGCCGTACATAACCGGCAACGGCGCCGCGATCATTGATACGGTCCCAGGCGAGGTAGGTTTTGGCCAGCGCAGCCCGCAGGAGGTCTCTGCCTCCGCGCGATCGTCCGCCAGTACGACGGCGGTACGCAGCAGCAGCGCCGACCCGCGAGCCGCGACGTAGTCCTGGAAGTCCTCGTGCTGGACCTTGCTCATGCCATCACCCGACCCCTGGGGGATTCCCGGCCGCCCAGCTGGACGGAAACAAGCCGACGATCCGACAGTCGCACGAAGCTCGTAATTATGGATCAACCGTAAAGCCATATTCGGGTCAACCGGGAGGCAAGATCCCCTACCAGGTGCATGAATTGTCAACTCCACCGTCCCGCTATGGGGACAAAACTCGACAGCCTTCCAGTTAGGGATAACTCTTGACACGCGGACTGACGGGCCGCATTGGTCTTGAGCTACGTGGTCCTGGAGCGCCTCATGCCGCAATCCCGAATCGACGCCTCGTCTCGCCGTCGGCTTCGGCAGGCGGTGGTGCCGGACCCGGATCGGCCCGAACCGAATCCGGCACCGGCGGCCGCCGTATCCGGTTTGATCCTCGATGCCAGTCCGCACCTGATCGTCCTCGCCACGCCGGCCGGCACCGAGGCCCGGCTGCCGATGTCCGACGCCACCTCGATCTGGTACGCCGGCAAGGCCGATCTGTCCGCGCTCCAGCCCGGCCGGCGGGCCATCATCCGGCCCTCCGCGGACGGCTTGGCGGCTGAGCGCGTCTGGGTCGACATCGTGCGCGCGGCCGGGACCATCGTGGTGCGCGACGGCGCGACGCTCGACGTCGATGAGGGCCCGCACCGCGGTGTTACGCACGTCGCGATCCCGCCGCGCACGCTGAGCCAGATCCTGGTGCGGCATCCGCACTTCGAGCCCGGATATCTCGTCGACGTGATCGGGGTACGGTCCGCCGACGGCCTGCTCGCGGTACGGCCCGGCACCAGATCGCAGCCGGATTACCCGGCCGACAGCGTGCCCAGGCAGCGGCCGGTCGAGCCCGCGCCGCCCGTGCTCGCGGGCGCGGCCACCTGGTTCGGCGCGCAGGGCGGCGAGGTCGCGTACCCCGCGCTGGATCAGAGCGGCGGCGGCTGCGGCGACGTGCCCGCGGGGTACGCGAACCTCCCGTATCTTTCGGTCGGCAGCGAGCTCTACATACGTAACGAATGTACGGGGCGGGCGGCTCGCATGCCGATCACCCAGTGCGGCTGCGTGGCCGGGCGCTTCCGCGACCGATGCGTCGTCTGCGAGGCCTCGCCACGTGGGCGAATTGTCGAGCTCAGCCCGGCGGAATTCGTTGATCTGGGTGGTGACCTGGACGAAGGCTGCTTCAATGTCACAGTCAGGGTGGGGTGAGTCATGGTCGACACTCTTCAGGAAGCACAGCTTCCGCTCTTGGCCTGCGTACTCATCTTGGCCTGTATAACCAAGATCGCCTTCCGGGAGGCCGGCGAGACCATCGGCACGGGCACCATCGCCGCGTTCCGCAGGTACCGGCCCGCCGTCATCGCGGTGGCCGTCGTCGAGGGCAGCATCGGCGCCGCGCTGCTCCTCACGGCTCATCCCGCGGCCCGGCTGGCGACCGTCGTGGTCTTCTTCGTCGCCACCTCCGTGGTGTTCGACCTGCGCACCAGTGAGGCCCACGCGGGCTGCGGTTGTTTCGGCGGGCTGAGCAACACCCCCGTACGGTTCCGCACGCTGCTGCGCGCCTTCCTGTTCCTGCTGGCGGCGCTGGCCGTGGTCGGCATGCCGGCCACCGGCCTCGACGTGATCCGTGCGGGGTCCGGCTGGGTCGGCGCCGTCGTGGCCACCGAGCTCGCCGTGGTGGCCGCGCTGTCGCCCGAGATCGGGGTGCTGCTGGCCCGGCGCCGCGAGCGGACCCCGTGCGAGCAGCGCACCGTGCCGTTGTCCGAGACGTTCTCGATCTTGCGGGCGAGCAGGCAGTGGCGCGAGCACGCCGGAATGATCGCCACCGCCGATCCGGTCGATGTGTGGCGCGAGCTGTGCTGGCGCTTCCTCGTCTACCCGGGCCGTGCGGAGGACAAGGACGTCGAGATCGTGTTCGCGGTCTCGACCGAGGAGCGGAACCCCACCGTGCGCGTCGCCATCGTCCGTCCGGAGGACAGCGACACCGGCCCCAACCCGCTGTACGCCCTCTCCGTCTGACCCTCACACGGGGAGCCCGAACATCTGGGCCGACAGCAGGAGAGCCGCACTCGATTGTGGCGGCTCGCCGCTGGCGGCCTGGTGTCGGTCAGATGAAGATCTGCAGCCCGGTGCCGGTTAGGCGGTAGGCGGGGGCGAGGGTGGCGGCGTCTGAACCGTTCGGGTTGACGGCGGCGCCGCTGCTGAACACGATCACCCGGGCGCCCGGCCGCAGCGGCTTGAGCAGCGCCTCGCGCAGCCAGTGGAAGGCGACCCGGACATCCGTCTCCGCGCGATGATGATGACGCTGGCCGAGTTCCCCGACCCCGACCTGCCCGCCCACCGCAACGCGGTCGAGGGCAAGCTGTGGCTGCGCCGGCGCATCGGTGAGCTGGTCGACGGGCTCGAGGTCGACGGGTCAGGTGGGCGAAGCGGTCAGGTACGGCTCGACCCGGCGCCACACCTCGCTCTCCGGATCGAGGAATTCGAAATGCCCGACCCCTGGCAGGCTGAGCAGCTCGCAGGCGTCGCCGGCCGCGCGGGCCCGGGCGTGGTAGGCGACGCTCATGTCGTACGGCACGGCGATGTCGGCGTCGCCGTGCACGATCAGCTGCCGTACGCCCAGCGGCAGCAGGGCCGCGGGAGAGGCCGCCAGGTAACGTTCCGGCGCGTCCTCATAGTCGGCGCCGAGCAGTTCCGCGACCGCGTCGTTGGACAGGTGCCGGCGGTTACCGTCGATCAGGTCGGCGACCGGCGCCAATCCGACGCCGAACGGCGCGCGCACCTGGTGGTCCGGTGCCCGGGCGACGCGCGCCGCCAGCCACAGCGCCAGGTGACCGCCCGCCGAATGCCCGACGAGGGCGACCCGGTCCGTGTCGAGCCGGTGCTCGGCGGCCAGCCCGGACAGGGCGTCGTACCCGGCGGCCACGTCGTCGAACGTGCCCGGCCAGCCGCCGCCGGACGAGCCGACGCGCCGGTACTCCAGGTTCCAGACAGCGAACATCACCGCGGACAGGTGCGCCGCCAGGGCGTTCATCAGGTCGAGCCGGTACCGCTCCCGCCAATAGCCGCCGTGCAGCAGGACGACCACTGGGTGCGGACCCCTCCCGGCCGGCAGCCAGAGCTGTCCGAACTGATCGGGATCGGCGCCGTACGGGATGGTCACGCCCGTGCAGGGCACCGCGAACCTCGCCAGCTCGGGCTCGTACTCACGCATCGCTGACACCTGTGGGTCCGGGCCGATCCGGCCGGGGCGGTTACAGTTCCGGACGCACAGAATGTACAAGCGTCCATTCCCCTGACGCGAAGCCCCGCGCCGGTACGGCTGCCGGACGGATGATCGCTGCGGGATGCTGCAGTGGGCCGCAGGTCCCCATATAGGAGGTTGGCTATGCGCGCGTTGGTGATGACCGAGCCGTCGCACGGAGCGGACCGTACGGAGATCCGCGAGGTCGACGAGCCGCGGCCGGGGCCGGGCGAGGTGACCATCGACGTCGCGTACGCCGGGATCAACTTTCTCGACGTCATGGCCCGCCGCGGCGACCCCGGCTACGCCGATGCCTGGCCGTATCCCCCCGGTCTCGAGGTGTCGGGGGCGGTCCGCGAGGTCGGCGCGGGCGTCAAGGACCTGACGGCCGGGCAGACGGTGGCGGCCTTCACCGGCCGCGGCGGGCTGGCCGAGGTGGCGCTGGCCCGCGTCGGGCGCGTGGTGCCGGTGCCGAGCCAGGTGCCGGGACCGATCGCGGCCGCCGCCCCGCTGATGCTCACCACGGCGCTGCTGTTGCTCACCGACGCCGCCCGATTCCGGGCGGGCGAGCGCGTGCTGGTGCACTCGGCCAGCGGCGGCGTGGGCAGCGCGGTGGCGCAGCTGGTGCCGGCGCTCGGCGGGGGGCCGCTGATCGGTACGGTCGGCCGCTCGCCGACGTGCCCGCCATTCACCAACTCCTCGCCGAAGGGCGGGGCGAGGGCAAATACGTCGTCCGCCTCCACGGCTAACCCTGCATTGACGGACTGAACGAATTACGTTAGATTCGTTCAGTGACTGACGGCCAGGCCGATGCGAGCGCGGACGGCAATGCGCGCCAGCGGCGGATCATCCGAGCGGCGGAGGAGCTGTTCAAGAAGTCCGGGTTTCGCGGGGTGACGATGGAGGCGGTCGCCCGCGACGCCGCAGTTTCCAAGGTCACGCTGTACGGCTACTACAAGAACAAGGATCAGCTGTTCCTGGTCGTGTGCGCGCGCATGGCCCGGCTGCAGGGCCGAGCCTTCGGCGACGCCCTCACCGAGCCGGGTCAGCCGATGGACGACCGCGTGCTGTCCGCGATCTTGGCCAAGCATCGGCTCACCTTCACGCTGGTGCGCACCTCCCCGCATGCCGAGGACCTCTTCTCCCACAAGGCCCAACTGGCGGGCGACGTCTTCGCGCAGGCGGACGACGCCATGCTGACTCGGCTGGCGGAGGCCCTGGCGGAGGAGCCCGCGCTGCGCCCGACAGCACACCGGCTGGCCCGTGCGCTGTTCTTCGGCGCCGGTGAACTCGCGGCGCGCAGCGCCGACCTCGCGGAACTGGAAGCGGAGCTCACGGCCTTCGTCAACGTGCACCTCGCGGGTGCACGAGCTCTGGCCCGGCAGCCTTCCCGGCGTAGACAGGAGTCCCACTGATGAGCACCCAGCGCAACAAACAGATCGCCTGTGACTTCTTCACCTTTTTCAGCGCCGGGGACGTCCCCGGGGCGCTGAACCTGATGAGCGACGACGCGACGTGGTGGCTGGCCGGCAAACCCGAGCTCTTTCCGGTGGCCGGACAGCACAGCAAGGAGCAGATCGGCAAGCTGTTCGATCGGATGCTGGCTCGGTTGCGGAACGGCTTGGCCATGACGGTCAAGAGCGTGATCGCCGAAGGTGACCTGGTGGCGCTGGAGGTGGAATCGCACGGCGAGCTCACGAACGGGCGGCGCTACAACAACGAGTACCACACCGTCATGCGGCTCTCGGACGGGAAGATCAGCCAGGTCCGTGAGTACAGCGACACGCAACACGCTTACGCGGTCTGGCTGCGACCCCCCGAGCGGTGAGCCGCGGGCCGCGCCGCGTCTAGGCTGGCCGTACGGGGTCACGCCACGACACACCGGGGAGAGCCATGAGCCAGGACGATATTCGGTACGGCGGCGCGGCGGACGACGCGGAGTGGGACGACGTCGAGGACGAGGGAGTGCTCGACGCCTCCGACACCCTCGACGACGATCTGGTCGAGGACCCGCTCGACACGGGTGTGGCGCCGCCGGACCGCTGGGCCGGGGCGGACCGCTACGGTACGACGGCCGCCGAGGAGCGGGCCGGGGAGTCGCTCGACCAGCTGCTGGCCGAGGAGGAGCCGGACATCGGCGCGGACGACGACCTGGACGAGTCGGACGAAGACGAAGACGACGCTGCGGACGAGGACGAGCTGACCCGGCGGGGGTACGAGCAAGAGGCGCGGGCCGGCCGGCTCGTCGAGGAGGACGAGGGCCTCAGCGAGGACGAGGAGGCCGACGCGGTGGCCCGCGACGTGGGGGTCGACGCGGGCGCGGCCGGCGCCGAGGAGGCCGCGATCCATGTGGTCGACGACCCGAACAGCCCGGGCGACCCTGAGCTGTAGAGCCGTACGACCAATCGCCGTAACGACGCGAAGATCGGGACCTTGGCAGCCCTGCCGTGTCCCTTAATACTGCGGATCGCTCCCATCATTTCGTATGACGTTCGATATATCGAACATGCCGGAAGTGGGAGCAACGATGGACGCGCCGCGTCGCAACGGAAATTCGCACCCGGACGTATCCCGCGGCGTGTCACGGCGTCGCGCACTGCAGATAGGCGCCCTGGCCGCTGGTCTGCCGGCACTCGACACCGGCCGTACGGCCGCTGCCGCGACCGGCACCGCCCGCGAGCGGTCGTTCGACGAGGGGTGGCGGTTCCTCCGCGGTGACGTCGGCGGCGCCGAGGCGCCGTCGTTCGACGACAGCCAGTGGCGCGCGCTCGACCTGCCGCACGACTGGAGCATCGAGGACCTGCCGTACGCCACGTCCACCGACGACGGGGTGACCAGCGACCCGTCTCTGCTCGTCACCAACCCGCCGCCGACGGAGCCCGTCCCGCCGGCCGTGATCGGCCCGTTCGACCCGCAGCAGAGCCAGAACGGCGGCTCGATCGGATACACGGTCGTGGGGATCGGCTGGTACCGCAAGCGCTTCGAACTGCCGCAACCGGACGGGCACTACGAGGTTCGGTTCGACGGCGTCTATCAGAACGCGGACGTCTGGCTCAACGGCGTCCACCTGGGCTTCCATCCCTATGGCTACACGTCGTTCGCGTTCGACCTGACCCCGCACCTGAACCGTACGGGGACGAACGTGCTGGCCGTACGAGTCGACAACAGCGGCCGGAACAGCCGCTGGTACTCGGGGTCTGGGATCTACCGGCACACCTGGCTGACGGTGACCGGGCCGGTGCGCATCCCGCTCTGGGGCGTGTCCGTCACGACGCCGCAGGCCGGCGGGGACGAGTCGGTCGCGCACGTGGAGGTGAGCGTGGCCAACCTCGGCACCGACGCGGCGTCCGCGGGGTACGGGTGACGATCCTCGATCCGCGCGGGCACGTCGTCGCCACGCGGCAGGCGCCCGCGCAGAGCGTCGCGCCGGGCGCTACGGCCGTCTCGGCACTGGACATCCCGATCACGCGGGCGGCCCTATGGTCGCTCGACTCGCCGAGCCGCTACACCGCGCGCGCCGACATCCTGGTCCGCGGCAAGGCCGTCGACACGGTCACCACCAAGTTCGGGATCCGCTCGCTGGTCTGGAACGGCGCGGTCGGCTTCCAGCTCAACGGCGAGACCATCAAGATCATCGGTGGCAACATTCACCACGACAACGGCCCGATGGGGGCCGTGGCGCTCGGCCGGGGCCATGTCGTCCCGGACGCCGCGTTCGGGGTGACGTTCGACGTCGCCGGCGCGGGCGAGTTCGCCGCCGTCGGCAACGGCAACCCGCACAACGTCGACAGCCTCCGGCAGCCGCACCGCTACACGTGGCATGGCAAGGCGCTGGCGATCCTGCGCCCGGCGAAGCGGCCGGGGCACGTCACCCTCACCGCACGGGCTCCCGGGCTGCGCCCCGCGACGCTGACGCTGAGGGTCGGCCGCGAGAAGCCACACGCCCGCTAGCCCGCGCGGCCGTCGGCGATGAGGTCGCGGTACCAGGCGTACGAGGACTTCGGAGTGCGCCGCTGGGTGGCGTAGTCGACGTGAACGAGGCCGAAGCGCTGGTGGTAACCCTCGGACCATTCGAAGTTGTCGAGCAGCGACCAGACGAAGTACCCGCGCACGTCGATGCCGTCGTCCATAGCCTGTCGTACGGCCTTGATGTGCCCGTCGAGGTAGGCGATGCGGTCGGGGTCGGCGACGCGTCCCGCGGCGTCCGGCATGTCGTCGTACGAGCAGCCGTTCTCGGTCACGTAGATCGGCGGGAGGCCGGGGTAGCGGTCGCGCAGCAGGCCGAGCAGCCTGTGCAGGCCCTCGGGCACCACCGGCCAGCCGAACGCCGTCGCCGGCGCCTCGGGGTAGGCGCACATCTCGAACGGCAGCGGCGAGTCCGGCAGGGTCCGCAGCCGGGTCGGGAAGTAGTAGTTCACGCCGAGCGCGTCGATCGGCGCCGAGATCACCTTCAGGTCGCCGTCCCGGACAAACGAGAGGTCCGCGTCGGGGAACGCCGACAGGTCGGGATAGCGGCCGAGCAGCACGGGATCGGTGAAGACGCGGTTCATCAACGTGTCGTAGGCCGCCGCGGCCGTTACGTCCGCGGCACTGTCCGTCTCCGGCTCGGTGGGCGAGTAGGCGTTGGTGATGGCCACCTCGCCTGCGCCATGGTCGCGCAGCGCCGCGACGGCGAGGCCGTGGCCGAGCAGCTGGTGATGAGCGGCGGGCAGGGCGCCCAGCAGCAGCGTCCGGCCGGGGGCGTGCATACCGAGCCCGTAACCGAGGGCCATGACGATGTACGGCTCGTTCAGCGTGATCCACATCCGGGCCCGGTCGCCGATCCGCTCGGCCACCACGGCGGCGTAGTCGGCGAACCGGTACGCCGTGTCGCGGTCCAGCCAGCCGCCGTTGTCCTCCAGTGGCTGCGGCAGGTCCCAGTGGAACAGGGTCGGGCAGGCCGCGACGCCCCGCTCGGCCAGCACGTCGACCAGCCGGTCGTAGAAGTCGAGCCCGGCGGCGTTGACCAGACCTCGCCCGTCCGGCTGGATCCGCGGCCAGGCGATCGAGAAGCGGTACGCCCCCGCGCCGAGGCTCGCGATGAGGCCGACGTCCTCCCGCCAGCGGTGGTAGTGATCGCAGGCGACGTCGCCGGTGTGGCCGTCGCGGATCTTGCCGGGCGCGTGGCAGAAGGTGTCCCAGACAGACGGTCCGCGGCCGTCCTCGTCGACGGCGCCTTCGATCTGGTACGCCGCCGTGGCGACACCCCAGAGGAAACGTTCCGGAATTCGGGCCACGGACACCTCCTACTGAGCTTGTAGCGGACATGGTGCCAGGCATGATCGGCCGCCGCCGTACCAGGTCATAGGCGGGCGGGCTCGCGTGGGGTCAGGAAGTCCTGGAGTTCACGGTGCCGGAACTGGTACGTGGCGCCGCTGATGCGCAACAGCCGGGCCTCGCAGGCCCAGTCGAGGAAGGTCCACAGGCGCAGCGGCAGCAGTCCGCGCAGGGCGGCGACGAACAAGCCGATCATCGAGCGCGACCAGGCGATGGCGCCGAAGGCGAGGCCGAAGGTGACGCCGCCCACGACCGCGCACGCGACGGACTTGACGACGCCCTGGTTCTGGATGAACACGAGCAGCGCGGCGACGCCGCCGGTGAGGCCGAAAGCGACGCCGATCATCGGGTTGCGGTGCAGGGCCTCCCGGGGGTGGGCGAGCTCCGCATCCTTGCTCCAGCCGCCGGTGGCGACCTTGAAGGCGGCGCCGAGGGCGAAGGCCAGCGCGAACGACCCGGCGACGCCGAGGGCCAGCGCCGCGGGGGCGGAGTGAGCGAGTCGCAGCGGCGGCAGTCCGGTGAGCGCGCCGCAGAGCCCGAAGCCGAGCAGCACGACGGGTTCGGCGAGGATCGCGGCGGAAAGCGACATGCGCTCGGCCCCGCGCCGCCCGGCCGCGGTCACCCCGATCACGGCGCCGAACACCATGCCGCCGGCCAGGCCGGCGAGGGTGGCGAACCCGGGCCCGAAGTTCTCGCCGCCGGTCAGCGCGAGCCCGGTCAGGCCGCCGAGCACGCCGAGCGGGCCGCCCGCCAGCGCGCCCAGCGCACCCCCGGTCAGGCGCTGCCGGAGCGGCACGTTGGCCCGTCCGCCGGCGGCGGCCGGCCAGGTCCACAGCGACAGGCCGGTGGCGATGCCCACCCAGCCGGCCATGAGGGCGAGCGTGAGACCCTCCTCGACGCTCAGACCATCGCGCAGGCCGCCGAGCCGGTCGACCGCCGAGCCCGTCCAGAACGCCCACATGGCGACCACCGCGAAGACCAGGCAGCCCAGGCAGTGCAGGGCCCGCACCCGGCGGCGGCCGCCGATCGGCCACAGCAGGTGCGGGACGATGTCGATCGCCGTGAGGCCCGCGGGCGGACGGCGCATCTCGACGGCATGGGCGGCCTGCCACGTGAGGTGCCCGGCCAGCCGCACCAGCCAGGCCCGCACCTGTTCGGGGTGGTACGGACCCTCCTCGGCGCCGCGCGGGGTGAGCTTCGTCGCCGCCGGTATGTACGCGCCGAGCAGCCGTTCGGCGATGAGCGCCGTCGCCTCCTGCGGATCGGTGTCCGGGTCGGCGTGCAACAGCTTGACCGGGTCGTCGCCGGACTCCACCGCGGTTACCGCGAGCAACAGCCGCCACGGGGTGGCCAGCGCGCCGTGGACCGTGACCCCCGTCGGCCCGGACAGTGCCGCACGGATGGCGTCGCGGTCGCCGGCGCACGGGTGCCCGTCCGGCCAGCGGGCCTGCAGGTACGCGTCGATCTGCGCGACGGTCAGGTCGCGGAGATGGATCCGGGTGGCGTTGTCGAGGCCGACCCGGGCCTCGGCCAGCTGCGCGTAGCGGTCGGCCCGGCAGGTCACCACCACCGCACCGGGCTCCCGTCCCGACAGGTGGCTGTATCGGTTGAGCTCGGTCAGCAGTCCGATGGCCCGGCGGGGCAGATCCATGGCCGGCTCGGGGTCCAGCTCGTCCAGCCCGTCCAGCACCGGCAGCACGCGGCGGCCTCGCACCAGCCGCGCCGCGTCCTTGGCCGCCAGCCCGAAGTCCTGGACGAGCTGGTCGGCCAGCCACATCTCGAACGGCGCGCCTGAGGTCCAGCGAGCCGCGTTCAGCCGCACCGGCACCATCGGATGGTCGCCGGCCACGTCGTCGCCGGCCACGAGCGGCTCCACCAGCTGCAGGACCAGTTCGATGGCCAGCATGGTCTTGCCCGCGCCCGGCCCCCCGACGATCAGCAGCCGCTGCGGGTGCAGGTCGCCGAAGAATCGGCCGATCGAGTGCAGGTCGCCGTCCGCCTCGCCGGGCGCGCCATCGTCGGAGGGTGGTCCGTACGAGACCGGCGCGACGCTGTAGCCGCCGAGCAATCCCTTGCGCGCCCGGTCCTCCTCGCGCGCCACCCGCCGGGCCAGCAACTCCACCGCGTGGTCCGTACGGCCGGCAGTGGCTTCGGTCGTCTCCTCGGTCGTGCGGCGCCCCACCGTGACCGGGCCGGCCGGAATGGCGCCGGCGGTGGCCGGTTCGGTTGTGGCCGGTTCGGTTGTGGCCGATTCGGTTGTGGCCGGTTCGACCGCGGCGACCGGGGCGGGCGCGTCCGCGTCGGCCAGGACGGTCCTGGCCGCCCGCCAGCGTTCGAGCTCATCGGGGATCTGGTCGTCGGGATAGTCGCAGTAGCGCAGGCACGCGGTGACAAAGGCCTTCACGAAGTCCCAGCGCGGCAGCTTGTCGGCCTGCCGGAGCACGTGCGAGGTCGTGCTCTTGGGCAACGTGTCGATCGTGGTCCCCTCGGGCGTCACCGTCTTGCCGCCGAGCGACCGGAGCCGGCTGAGCGGCGGCTCGCCGGCCCACCGCTTGAGCTGGACCAGTGACTGGACGAACTCCGCCGCGGTTTCGGCCTCCGCGGGATCGGGGGGACGGGGCTGGGGGCTGGTCATCGGTGCTTCGACTCCACAAGCGACCACTCGAACGTAGCCTTGCCGTGCCGCGGCCACCGGGCGTTATGCCAGGTGCCGGCGAGTGTCTGGACGTGCCGGGATTCCATCAGAAAATCGCGCGCCTCGTCGGCATCGGCCAGCTCCCGTCCGACCGCGATGGGAACGAAGCCGTGCCGGGGAATGTAGACCCATCGGCCGCGATCCCAATCGTACGGGTCGAACCAGTGATGGCGGACAGTACCGGACAGCCGCGCCTCCGGCCCGGACCGCGTCACCGTGAACGACCCTTCCGAACGCAGCTGGCTCATCCGGCTGACGTAGAACAATTCCGTGCCGATGAGCGCGTTGATCCGTACGTCCCAGTGGTCGTGCACCCAGGTCGAGGCGCCGTCGCCCAGCGCGCCCGCCGCGCGCATGAGCTGCCGTTCGAACCTGCGCTGGTTCGTGCGCTCGGCCTTTTTGATCACTTTGAACGACCGCAGCCAGCGCGATGACATGGTCCGTGGCGCTCCGGCGCCGCGCATGAAATGGTCCAGGAAATCGGACGCGATCGGGTAGATGTCCCGGCTGTCGGTGACGATCGAGTCGAACAGCTCGGCCAACTCCGGGGTCGGCTTCCCCGTTCGCCGCCTAAATCCGCGAATAAACATCAGTGACATACCTGCCGGAATTTTTCGCCCGGTACATAGCGCCGCCACTCCGCACGGGTGAACGAGCGCCCCGCATTGGCGCACACCGTGGCCGCGGGGTCGGCCGGTATGCCGACGTTCCACAGCCGCACGGTCCTGTCGGCCTGGGTGGCCGCGGTCGTTCCGTCGGGGCTGTAGACGATCTCGCTCACGGCGTTCTTGTGGCCGGTCAGCGGGAGACCGATCTGCCGATGGGTCTGCAGATCCCACAGCCGTACGTCGTCGTTCATGGCGCCCGTCACGAGCGACTTGCCGTCGGGACTGAACGCGATCGCGATGACCCGCGAGGTGTTGCCGATCAGGGCGGTCCCGACCTGCCGGCGACCGGCGACATCCCACAGCCGCACGGTGTTGTTGCTGGCCGCGGTGGCCAGGGTGGTGCCGTCGGCGCTGAACGCGAGCGAGTCCAAAAACCCGTCGCTGTCGGCCCGCAGTGGAGCTCCGATTTGACGGCGGGTGGCCACGTCGAAAAACCGGACGGTGCGGTCCTTCCCCGCGGTGGCCAATGTGGCGCCATCGGGGCTGAATGTCAGGGCCGAGATGGAGTCGGTGTGGCCGGGGGCGGTGATTCGCGGCCCGCTCTCTCGGCGACCGGCCACGGCCCAGAACTCAATAGATTTGTTGTGCGGGATGGCGAAGAGCCTGCCATCGGGGCTGAATGCCATTCGGACATCGCCGGGCGTTTTGACATAGACGGGCGGGCCGATCTGGCGACGCGCGACGATATCCCACAGCTGTACGCTGTCGGAGGTCTCGATGAGGAGGGTCTTCCCATCGGGGCTGAATTTGATGCTAAATACAACCGGCTTGACCTTCGGCGGGGAGTTGCTTGCGAGTCGCAGCCGATCACCGATGGGGCGTTGGGTGGCGACATCCCAAAGCCGCACTGTGGCTTCGGCGTCCCTGGGGTCCGAGGTGGCAAGGGTCTTTCCGTCCGGGCTCAAGGCGACGGCGTTCACACCGGGGATCGTGGCACCGACCTGCTGATGGGCCACCGGGTCCACGAGCCGTACCAAGGTGTCGTCGCCGCCGGCGGCGAGCATTTTTCCGTCGGGACTGTACGCCACTTCTTCGAGGGACAGCCGGTTGTCGGCGATCGCGACGACAACCGACGAATGGCTGGCCCGATCCCAGATCCGAAGGGAGCCGCCCTCTCCGGCGGTGGCGAGTTTCGTCCCGTCCGGGCTGAACGCTATCCCGTTGAACCCATGGATTCTGTCGGGGTCCCGGAAGGCGCTGCCGCTTTGGCGATGGGTGGTCAGACTCCACAGCCGGGCGGTCCCGTCCGCACTCGCGGTCGCGAGAGTCTTTCCGTCCGGGCTGACAGAGAGGCCGTTGATGACGTCGGAGTGCCCGGTGAATGTGGCGCCGATCTGGCGCTGCGTGGTGGTGTCCCAGAGCCGTGCCGTGTGATCGGCGCCGGCGGCGGCCACGCCCTTCCCGTCCGGGCTGAAGGCCACCGCGTTGATGGCGTTGTTTCCATTCCGATCATTGCGCCGGCCGAGCGTGGCCCCGTGCTGCCGGCGAGTGGCCACCTCCCACAGCCGTACGGTGCCTTCATAGCTCCCGGTCGCGAGGATCCGCCCGTCCGGGTTGTACGCCATCGCCTGCACGGCTTCCTTGTTGTTCAGTGCTCCGCCCACCGGCCGGCGCGTGGCTACGTCCCAGAATCGGACGGTCCTGAAGCATGCCGTGGCCAGGACCTTTCCATCGGGGCTGAAGGCCGCGCTGACGCGTCCGCCGCACCCGGTTAGCCCCGGCAGTATCTCAAGGGTCAGCGCGGCGATCTGCCGGTGGGACCTGGTGTCCCACAGCCGGATGGCCCCCTCTTCGCTCCCACTGACGACGAGCGAGCCGTCGGGGCTGAACGCCAACTCGGTGAGACGTCGCGAGTGTCCGGACAGCACCGCGCGGGCCGGATGCGCCGCCGCATTGAGCATGCTGTAGCGGGCCTCCGGGGTGCGGGCGATCCGCCACGCGGACACGGCCAGCAGGGCGGAGGTCGTCGGGTCGGTGTCGCCGATGATCTCGCTCTGTGCGGCGAGCTGGCGCGAGGTCGCGACGGCGCGCTGCCGGTCGGCGTCGCCCGCGGCCCTGATGGCGGCGCCCGCCGCCAAGAGGGCCAGGATCGTCAGCACGGCAAGGGTGGCCATGACGAGGCGGCGCCTGCGCTCGATCCGCCTGGCCGCCTGCGTGGACGCCGCGACGAAGGCGTCTACGGTCGGGCCGGGCGGCGGGAAGCTGTCGCGGTCGCGCTCCCAGCGGGGCTGGGTGTCGCGGACGGTCAGCAGCCGGGCGCCCCGGTAGAGGAAGGCCGGGTCGCGACGGTGCTCGTCCCACTCACCCGCGTCCTCGATGAGCCGGTCGTACACCTCCTGGGCCGCGAGGTCGGGGGCGAGCCAGTCCCGCAGCGTCCGCCATGCCGTCAGCAGTGCGTCATGCGCGATCTCCGCGGTGTCCTCGTCCACGGTGATCAGCCGCCGGTCGGCGAACGCGGAGACGAGCGCGTCGACCTTTTCCTCGCCCGATGGCATCCGTTCCGGCGTCCCACCCTGCGTGCGCTGCTCGGCGCGCGCCCGACCCTGCGTGCGCTGCTCGGCGGTGCCGGCGGACGCGGCGGCGTGCAGCTCGGCCAGCGTCGCCCGGCGCCGGGCCACCCGCCGGCCCACAGTGATCACCGTCATCCGCCGGAAGACGCGCAGCGCCGTCATACGGTCCGCCGGCGACAGCCGCTGGAAGACCTCGTCGGCCGTGTGCTGTACGGCGTCGCGCACGCGGCCGGACTCCTCGTAGCCGCGGATGGTCAGCCGGCCGTTCTCCCGCCGGTCCCAGGTGTTCCGGAGTGCCTGAGACAGTAACGGCAGGGCCCCGGCGTCGTACCGGTCGTTGACGTCGCGGTCCGCCCGCAGCTCGGCCAGGACGGTGTCCACCAGGCCGGGCTCGATCTCCAGGTCTGCCGCGGCCGCGGGCCCGGTGATGGCCAGCCGCAGGTCCGATTCGGTCATGGGCTCGACGATGACCTGCCCGTCCTGGATGGCCTCGGCGAACTGCGGGTAGGCGGCGCACCGGTCCCAGTAGTCCGCGCGCACCCCGATGACGACCCCGGCGCGTACCGGCCCATCGGCCAGCACGTGCAGGGCCCGCACGAAGGCCTGCCGCTCGCGCTCGTCGGACACCAGCGTGAACAGCTCCTCGAACTGGTCGACCACCAGGACGAGACGATCCCCGCCGGCCAGGGCCTGTTCGGGATGGTCTCGCAGCTGTTCTTCGACGGTCGCGGCGCGGCCACCGTACACCGCCGTCCAGCTCTCGGCCAGCGCCCGTAGCGGCGCGGCGGTCGGCGTCATGACCCGGCGCGGCCAGCGCCCCGATCCGTCGACCGGCAGCCTGTCGTTCGCCAATGCCGGCAACAGCCCGGCCCGCAGCAGCGACGACTTGCCCACGCCGGAGGCGCCCGACACCATCAGGATCGAGCCGTGCTCGGCGAGCCGCTTGCCCAGGCGTTCAAGGAGGTCGCTGGTGGCCCGCGCGCGTCCGAAGAACAGCTCGGAGTTCTCGGCCTCGAAGGGGGCCAGCCCCTGGTATGGGCAGCTTTCGCCGTCGACCCCGTCACGGCCGGCCCGTGGACTGGTACCCGTCCGCCCCTGGCGACGGGCATTCTCGTCCCCTTGGCGCACGCGGTCCATCCTGGTCAGTTTTATCCCGGTACGGCAAGCATGTCCGCCATTCGGGGGTCTCGACCGAAGGCCGTCTTATTTCGTCTCCTTTCGTCCGACCCATTGCCGGACACCTGGCGCCCGATTTCGATGGTGCCGAGACCGATCACCCACCGGTGATCTGGGTGCAACTGGGGAGCAGCCTTGGTCACAGGATCCGCACAAGGACTGATGGCAGGGCCGAGTACGGGGCCAGCGCGGAGTGCCGTGCACACCAACCTGAACGGCGCTTCGCGTACTTATCACGGGGAATCGATTGCGATGCCGAGCAACAGGCTCGCGGTCAGGCTGCTGGGGCCGTTCGAGGTTTCGGTGGACGGACGGCCGGTCTCGTTGACGGCGGGCCGGCTGCGCGCATTGCTGGCGATGCTGGCGATGTCGGCGGGAAAGGTCGTGTCGGTCGACCGTCTGGCGACCGCGGTGTGGGCGGAAGAACTGCCGGTCAACGTCCGGCGGAGCGTACAGACATACATGACGCGGCTGCGGAGCGCGGTCGGCGCCGAATTGATCGACACGAGGGCCACCGGTTATGTCCTGCACGCCGAGCCGGAGAACGTGGACGCGTTGCGGTTCGGCCGGCTGCTGGAGGCCGCCTCCACCGCGCCGAACAGCGCGGTGGAGCAGGAACGGCTGACGGAGGCGCTCGCGCTGTGGCGTGGCCGGCCGTTCGAAGGGGTGCCGTCGGAGTGGCTGGCGGAGTCGGAGCTGCCGCGGCTGCTCGAGCAGCACCTCACCGCGCTGGAGCGGCGGCTCGACCTGGACATCGCCGCCGGGCGGCACGGCGAGCTCGTGGCGGAGCTGGGCGAGTTGACGGCCCTGTATCCGTTGCGGGAGTCGCTGTGGGCCCGGCTGCTGATCGTGCTCGATCGATGCGGCCGGCAGGCCGAGGCGCTGGCGCGGTACGAGACGGTTCGGGTACGCATCGCCGAGGAGCTTGGAGTGGATCCAGGACCGGAACTGCAGCGGATCCATGCCGACCTGCTGGCGGGGCGACCGCCGGAGTCGGACGCCGATCCCGGGACGGCCGGATGGCCCCGAATGGTGCCACGGCAGTTGCCCGCGGCCGTCAACGGCTTCATCGGCCGGGACGACGTGATCGCCGTCTTGGACGAGCTGGCCGACGACGATGGCGCCGGCGGCGCCCGGCCCACGACGATCTGCACGATCCACGGCCGGCCCGGGGTGGGCAAGACCGCCCTGGCGGTGAGCTGGGGTCATCATGCCGCCGACCGGTTCCCCGAGGGCCAGCTGTACATCGACCTGTGCGGCGCCGGCGCCGACCGGCCACCGGTGGACCCGGGCGCGGCGCTCGGCCGGTTTCTCCGTGCGCTTGGCGTCGACGCGCGGCAGATCCCGTACGACGTCGAGGAACGGGCGGCGCTGTTCCGCTCGGCCACGGCCGGCCGGCGGATTCTCGTCGTGCTGGACAACGCGGCGACGGAGGAGCAGGTGCGCCCGCTGGTGCCCGGGACGGCGACCTGCCTGGTCCTCGTCACCAGCCGCCGCCCGCTCACCGGGCTGGTGGCCGTCGAGGGGGCGCACAGCAGTCCGCTGGGGGTGTTCAGTCCGGCCATGGCCATGACGCTGCTGGAGAGCATCGTGAGTCCTGAGCGGATCGTCGCCGAGCTCGACGCGGCCATCGCGCTCACCCGGCGCTGCGGATACCTTCCGCAGGCGCTGCGGACGGCCGCCGGAAAGCTGGTGATGCGTCCTGACCTGGAGATCGAGGACCTGCTGCGCGACCTCCACTGCCCCCCTGCCTGGTACGCCTGAGGCGCGGTCCGGGTGAAGCCGATGTGAAGGCGATGGCGGCTAGGAAGGGAACGGCGTCGTCCACGGCGGTCGTGTCGGGGGGTTCGTACCCGAATGAGTCAAGTGACGAAGCGAATGGTGACTGTGGTCGACGAGAGGAGCGCAAGGTGCGGCGCTGGTATGCGGCACTTGCGGGAACGGCGTTTCTGATCGCCGCGTGCGGCGGCGGAGGCGGCAGCGGCACCGGCGGAGGCGGCGGAACGCCGACGATCCGCATGGGCTGGGGCATCCCCGAGGAAGAGATCAAGTACGTCATGCAGGCGGACCCGCAGGTCGCGCCCAACCTGAACAAGTGCTACAAGATCGAGTGGCACCAGTTCGCCGGCACGCCCCCGGGCGTCCAGGGGCTCGCCGCCGGGACCCTCGACGGCGCCACCGTCGGCGGGCTGTCGGTGGCCAATGGCCTGGACAAGGGCGCGGACATCGTCATCACCGGTGAGTTCATCGAGGAACGCACGGGCTACTTCTCCACGCCGTACATGGTTCCGAACGCGATCAAGTCGCCGGTGGAGCTCCGCGGCAAGACCGTGTCGACCGTCGCCGTCTCCGCGTCCACCGACTACATCCAGGACGACTACATCAAGGAGAAGGCGGGGCTGACGGCGAACAAGGACTACAAGAAGGTCGAGGTACCGTTCGGCCAGCAGGTCGAGGGCATCCAGGCCGACCGGTTCGTGATGGGCACCTACCCGCAGCCGTTCTACACGCAGCTGGCGGCGAAGGGCGGGTACCACCCGCTGTTCCGGATCACGGACGTGATCAACCCGTTCGTGCAGCTGCTGCAGGGGTTCCGCCGGCAGTACGTCAAGGAGCACCCCGAGGCGGTGAAGTGCTTCATGGAGGACTACGCGACCGTCGCCAAGTACATCGCCGACCCGGCCAACCGTGACGTGGTGATCGCGGCGAGCAGCAAGGCCACCAAGATGCCGGTGCCGCTGCTGAAGACCTATCTGCTCACCAAGAACGACTACTACCGGCCCGTCGGCGGCGCGATCAACGTCGCGGCGGTGCAGCGGCAGTGGGACTTCTACCAGGCACGCGGCGCCTTCACCAAGAAGCTGAAGGTCCAGGACCATCTGGTCGACGTATCGATCACGGGCAATGGCTGAGGTCGGGCAGACGCACACCACAACGGCTTCCGCGTCCTTGGCCGGCAGGGTTCCCAAGCTGCAGGCCGAGGACGTCGGGAAGGTGTTCACCCGGCGGGGCCGCGATCCGGTGCCGGCGCTGCGGTCGGTCGACCTGGCCGCCCGGCCCGGCGAGTTCGTGTCCATCCTCGGCCCGTCGGGCTGCGGGAAGTCGACGTTCCTTTACATCGCGGCGGGCTTTGTGGCGGCGTCGCACGGCGTGGTGCGCTACGACGGCGTGCCGGTGCGGCGTCCCGGGCCGGAACGGGGCGTCGTCTTCCAGGAGTTCGCGTTGTTCCCGTGGAAGACCGTGCTGGGCAACGTGACGTACGGCCTCGCGCGCCTGGGGCTGGGAAGGGCCGACCGCGCCGACCGCGCCCGCCACTACCTGGAGATGGTCAATCTCGGCGGCGTCGAGAAGCTGTACCCGAAGGAGCTGTCGGGCGGCATGAAACAGCGGGTCGCGCTGGCCCGGACGCTGGCCACCGATCCCGATGTATTGCTGATGGACGAGCCGTTCGGGGCGCTGGACGCGCAGACGCGCGCGGTGCTGCAGGTCGAGCTGACCGGCATCTGGCAGCGCACCCGCAAGACGGTGCTGTTTGTGACGCATTCGGTCGAGGAGGCCATTTACCTGTCCGACCGGATCTACGTGTTCTCGCCCCGTCCGGCCCGGGTCAGGGCGGTCATCGACGTCGAGCTGGACCGCCCGCGTGATCGGGAGCGGATGCTGGCCGACCCGGGCTACCCGCTGCTGCACCGCCGGATCTGGGACCTGCTGCGCGATGACACGTCCTGACCGATCCGCGATCCGGGCCGCGATCCGGGCCGTCGCCGCCCTCGCCGCCGGCGTCGCCGCCCCGGCCGCCGGGGTCGCCGCACTGCTGCTGGCATGGGAACTGGCGCCGCGGCTCGGGCTGGTCCGGGCCGCCAGTGTGCCGCCGTTCTCCCGGGTGTTCGCCGAAGCCGGCACTGTGCTGGCCGACCCGGCGTTCCGCGCCGAGGTGGGCGGATCGGCGCTGCGCTGGGCCCTGGGTTTCGCGGCCGCGCTGGGCATCGGCGTGCCGCTCGGCCTGGTCATGGCGCGGTCCCGGTTCGTCCGGCACGCCGTGGAGCCGGTGCTGACCATGAGCTACCCGGTGCCCAAGGTGGCGCTCATCCTCATCCTGGTGCTGCTGTTCGGGATCGGCACCCTGGCCCGCGTAATCATCGTCGTGCTCGCCTGCCTGATCCCGATCGTGATCTCCAGCTTCCACGGCGCGGACGCGGTCGAACCCCGCCTCATCTGGTCGGCGCGCGGCCTCGGCACGTCCCGCCTCGGCACGCTGTTCCGGGTCGTGCTGCCCGCGGCGCTGCCTTCCGTGCTCTCCGGGGTACGGCTGGCGATCGGCGTGTCGATCTTCGCCTTGATGGCGGCCGAACTGATGATCCGCCAATCCGGCGTCGGCGCCTACCTGTTCACCTACTACGACCTCGGCGACTCGCCGCGGGTCTGGGCGACGGCGGCGCTGATCGCCACCGCCGGGTTCCTGCTCGACGCGGCCTACGTACGCGGGGTCAAGTTCGGCCTGCGGTGGCTGGCGGGCGAAATCTGATGGCCCGGCCCACCCCCACCATCCCGGCCACCACCCCCGCCCCCGGCGCCTCGACCCCCCGCGCCTCGGTCGGCGGCGCCGTAACGTGGCTGGCGGTCCGTACCTACCCGGTACTGCTGGTGCTGGCCGTATGGCAGGTGGTGGCCCACTCCGGGGCGGTCACCGCCTTCACGCTGCCCGCCCCCCGGCAGGTGTGGGATCAGGCGGTCCTCGGCTGGCGCAGCGGCACCCTGATCGACGCGACCACGATCACGCTCGTCCGCATCCTCGGCTCCTTCGCCCTGGCTCTCGCCGTGGGCGTGCCGCTCGGCCTGCTGATGGGACGGGTCCGGCCGGTCCGCCGCATGGCCCGCCCCATCGTCTCGTTCTTCTTCCCCACCCCCAAGGTGGCCATCTACCCGGCGCTGGTGATCCTCTTCGGCCTCGGCACCGCCTCCAAGGTCGCCATGGGCTTCGCCGAGGCCCTCTTCCCGATCCTGCTGGCCACCACCGCCGCCGCCTCGCAGGTCGAACCGCGCATGATCTGGTCCGCCGCCGGCCTCGGCACCTCCCGCCCCGGCATCCTGCTGCGAATCGTGCTGCCCGCCGCTCTCCCCGCCATCTTGACCGGCGCCCGCATCGGCCTGGTCGGCGCCATCACCGGCGTCTTCGTCGCCGAACTCATCGTCGCCGCCGACGGCCTCGGCCACACCATGGCCATCGGTTACCGCACCCTCGCCACCGCCGACATGTACCTCACCGTCGTCGCCATCTCCGCCATCGGCTTCACCCTCGACCGCCTCATCCTGGCCACCCGCGCCCGCCTCCTCCGCTGGACCCCCGAAGCCGAGCGCTAGCCGGCGGGGCGGGCGTTGAAGGTTTCGATGCCTAGGAGGGGCTTGATGACGCGGCGGACGTCGCCTTGCACGAAGTAGCGGCGGACGGCGTCGTGCTGCAGGGCGTTGCCGAGGGCGCCCATGATCATGCCCTGGTCGAGCGACAGGTAACGGTCGGCGATCCGGCCGCTGCGTACGGCGATGGCGTCCTTGAAGCCACCCCGGCCGTACGCGCCGGGGAAGTTGGCGCGCAGCCGCGCCAGGTTGCGCAGCGCCTCGTCCGGCGCGAACGGCAGCGCGAGGAAGGAGGCATGCGGCGTCACGACCCCGTCGCCGTACGACGCGGGCGGCGGCTGACCGGCCCGGCAGTCGCCGAAGCCGAGGTCGGCGTTGGTCCCTTCGAGGTCGGACGGGTAGCCGCCCGGATCCATGCCCATCAGGTCGACGCCCCAGGCCGAGTAGCCGCCGGTCGGGTTGCTCGCCGGCGAGAAGCCCCAATAGCCGTACTTGGCGTCGGTCAGCCCGTGCAGGATCTGGCCCCGGACGTACGTCGGGTGGTTGACGCCCCAGCTGCGCGGCCCCCAGGTCTCCTCGGGGACGAACAGGTCGGGCATGAGTGCCTCGAACATGTCGCCGCCCCACGTCGGCACGAACTGCAGGCCCTGGTAGCGGTAGGCGCCCTCGAAGACCGGCACCCCGAGGTAGGAGGTCTGGTAGCCGACCGGCTGCTGCTCCAGCCAGTCCCAGTCGCAGGTCGGCGGGAAGGTCCGGTTCGGCGCGAAGTACTGCGCGCGCGGCAGTTGCCCGCGGGCGATGCCGATATAGGAGACGATACGGGGCTCGGTGTTGAGGATGTCGTAGCGGTTGCAGGTGTACCAGACGTCGGGCCCGCGGCCTCGGTAGTTGCCCTTGATCGAGCAGCCGGCCGGCTCGGTGTCCCAGAACCCGCCGTGGATGAGCCCCGCCGGTACGTCCGGCCCGCGCGCCTGGGGATCGTAGAGGAAGCCGAAGTCCATCGGCGCGAGCAGGGCGCGGGCCTGCGTGCGCAGCCGCGGCTCGGCGTTGCCGACGACCATGAGCGCGGCGGCGAACCAGCCGTTGTCGACGCTGGACAGGAACGGCGTGATCGGGCTGTTGTCCGGCGGCATGGCGTGCAGGACGGCCCCGGTCTTCGGGTCGTACCAGTTGTAGAACATGCCCGATGCCGGGTGCCGGCCGACGCGGCTCATTGTGTGCAGCGTCGTGGCCATCCGGTCGTACGCCTCAGCGCGGCCGATGATGCCCAGGTCACGGGCCACCACGGTGCTCCACAGGTAGGCGCCGATGTTCGTCGGGGACGTGTAGCCGCCGCGGGTCGCCGGGTCGAGGTCCCCGGCGATGTTGTCGTCGGGGAGGCCGGTCGCGTCGTCGACCATGGCGATGAACGAGCGCCACGTGTCCTGGCCGTACGCCAAGAGCGTGGCGCGCTGCCGTCCGTCGGGAGCCGTGCTGGAAGAGGCGGCCGCGGGCGGGGCGGTCAGACAGAGTGCCGCGACCACGGCGGCCGTGACGCTGAGGAGTCTGCGCATCGGCATGTCCCTGCGTTAGCGGAGCGTGAACGTGACGACGGCGCCGGCCGGAAGCTCGTACGAGAACGCCGTGCCACCCTTCCGTACGGTGAACTTCTGCGAGCCGGTGCCCCAGTCGTCGTTGACCGCGATCACCGCGATCGAGCCGTCCGGGTTGCGGAACGCGACGTCGGCGATGGTCCCCGCGGTCGTCGAGTCGATCCGTACGGCGCCCGGACGGACGAACGTGGTGGCGTGCCCGAGCACGTAGTAGTCGGCGGTACGCGTCACCGTGCCGGCGGCCGGGTCGATGGTGACCACGCCGAAGCAGGTGCCGCAGCCGCCGTTGTGCGGGCCGCCGGACGGGTCGAGTGCGAGGTTCCAAGTGATCACGGTCTTGGCCCAGTTCCGCATCGCGCCGACCGTGAGGTTCGCCGTCTGCCAGTGCAGGGTGTCGGGGAAGGTGGTGGCCGGGTTCTGCGACACGCTGCCCGAGCATTCGGTGAAGTAGATGTCCTTGCGCGGGTAGGCGTCGTGCATCGGCGCCTGCCGGGAGGGGTCGCCGAAGTAGCAGTGGTACGCCGTACCGGCGAAGGACCGGCCGGCGGCGTTCATCACGGACATGGCGTACTCGGGGTCGGCCGGGTCGTCGGGCGGACCGACGTCGTTGGGGTGCAGCGCCCAGTTGTGGTCGTACGCCAGGATCTTGGTGTGCCGGCCCGCGGCGTGCAGCCGGTCGGCGACCAGCCCGGCCAGCCGTGCCTCCTCGTTCGGCCGCAGGTCCATGCCGGGGTAGCCGCTCGGATTCCGGTTCTGCGGCTCGTTCTGCAGCGTGATCGCGTCGATCGGCACGCCCGCCTTCTCGTACGCCCGGATGAAGCGCACGAAGTACTCCGCGTACGCCTTGTACACCCGGTCGTCGTCACGGAACCGGCCGCCGACCAGCGAGTCGTTCGTCTTCATCCACGCGGGCGGGCTCCACGGCGTGGCCATCACCTTCAGCGCCGGGTTGAGCGCCCGGGCCTGGCGCAGCAGCGGCAGGATCGCCGCCCGGTCGTGGTCGATCGAGAAGTGCCGCAGCCGGTAGTCGCTCTGGCCGGCGGGCATGTCGTCGTACGTGTAGTGGTCGCCGGCGACGAAGTCGGAGGCGCCCATCGGCTGGCGGAGATAGCTCAGCCCCAGCCCATGCTTCGGGTCGAACAGGTCTCGCATCACCGCGTCGCGCCGCGGCGACCGCATGAGCAGGTACGCCGACGAGTCGGTGATCGACGCGCCGAACCCGGCCACCGTCTGGTACGACTTCGACGGGTCGATCGTGATCGCCGGAGCGCTCGCGTCGGCCTTCTGAACCAGGTCAGTCCGGTCGGACAGCAGGTTGACCTGGTCCCCGGTCGTCAGCCACGCCCGCACCGCCGGGCCGTGGCCCCCCGCGTTCGCCGGCGCCGCCACCCCCGCCAGCAGGATCGCCAGCACCGCCACCTGTACGCCGCGTCCGAACCTCATGCCCTCTCCCAGACCCTTGCCGGACGGAGATCGACATCTCCCAGCAAACCACGTCCCACCCCATCCGCCGACCCCTGTCACCCCGCGGAAATAGACCAAGACGGACTCGGCGACAACGGAGCGTGTGTCTGATTCGTCCTATAGGCAGGCACCGAAACCCGCCCACACGTGCCGGCCGGACCGACCGGCCCCACCGCAGTGGGGCCCCCTTGTGGGAGAAGGGGTGCGAGCATGCCAGAGCCATCGACTCCGAATCCCCGATCCGCGGCACAGAGCGACGCCGCCGTGCTGCTGGCGACCCTGCTCGCCCGCCACCCTGATCTGCCCGCACTGCATTGGTCGCTGACGACGCCGGGGAACCGGCTGATCGGCACCAGCCTGAGCGACGAGCCCTCCCTGCAGCGCGCCGAGACCCGGGCGTGGGCCCGGGCCGTCGGGGTGGAGATGAGCGAAGACCAGTCGTGCGACACGACGTACCTGTGGGGGCAGCGCCTCATGCAGGGCGTACGGCTCATCCTGCACACGATGATCATCGTCCGGCCGGACGAGGACAGCGAGCGGATCTTGGCCCGCATCCTCGGCGACTCATAGCCTCGGTACGCGCGGCGGCCACCGAAAGCCGGGGCCGTGGACCAGTGACGGAGGACCCATGTACGCCATGCAGTACGAGATCACCCTGCCTGCCGACTACGACATGAAGATCATCCGACATCGGGTCGAGACGCGCGGCCATCTGCTCGACGACTTCGCCGGCCTCGGGCTCAAGGCGTACCTCATCCGCGAGCAGTCGCCGGTCAACCAGTACGCGCCGTTCTACCTGTGGTCCTCGGTCGGCGGCATGAACCGGTTCCTGTGGGGCGGCGGCGGGTTCGGCGGCATCGTGCGCGACTTCGGACGTCCGGCCGTACGGCACTGGACCGGCGTCGCGTTCGAGCCGGGGCCGGCGTGGTCGGCGGCGACGGTCCGGACGGCGACGCGACGCACCGAGCCGATCGCGGCCGACGCCGACCCCGAGACCGTCGTCCGGCAGGCCCTCGCCGAGCTGCGGGAACACGCCCGTACGCCCGGCGTGCACTCGGCCGCCCTGGCCGTCGACCCAATGCACTGGGAACAGGTCCGGTTTACGCTCTGGGCCGACGACGCGGAGGCCGACGACGGGATCCGGTACCAGGTCCTGCACCTGTCCACGCCCGAGCTGGACGACCTGAAGGCCGGGCAGTGGTGACCGTGACCTTGCGCTGACCAAACCCCATACGACTACGTACGGCGATCGGACCAATCCGTGCGGCAGGCGGCTCCGAACACCCGCTGAGCCACCTACCCAAGGAGAAGGCCATGAGTACGGAAGTCAGCGCGCCAACGTCACTGAACCGGCTGGTCGGTGGGGTGTTCGGAGCCGTCTACCTGGCGGTCGGCCTGGTCGGGTTCGCCATCACCAATGGTGTCGGGTTCGCGGACCACCACGGGAAGACCCTGATCTTCTTCGAGCTCAACCCGCTCCACAACCTCGTGCACATCGCCGTCGGGCTGCTGCTCGGCCTGGCCGCCCTGCGCGGCCTCAAGGAGTCGACCACCGTGAACACCCTGGTCGGCGGGGTGTACCTGCTCGTCGGCATCGTCGGCCTGGTCATCAGCAGCAGTGGCCTGGACATCCTCGCCCTCAACCACCCCGACAACCTGCTCCACCTGGCGAGCGCCGGTGTGCTGCTCGCCACGGGCCTGAGCCGCCGCTAGCGGTACGGCCCGTACGTCCCTGGCGCGGCGCGCCCCGCCGTACGAACGCGGCGGCGGGCGCGCCGCGATGCCGCCCTCGGGCCGGTTATGTCTCGCGGCGCGCCAGACGGAACCTCGCGCCCCCCTCTGTGGAAGTGCGCCGGCCCGCGGCGACGGTACGTCGCGGCGAACCGGCACCCACGTGAGGAAGGGACGCCAATGTACGACGTCATCATCGTCGGGGCCCGGGCGGCCGGGGCCGCGACCGCCATGCTGCTCGCCCGCGACGGCCTGCGGGTGCTCGCCGTGGACCGGGCGGAGTTCCCGAGCGACACGCTGTCGACCCACCAGGTGCAACTGCCCGGTGTCGCGAAGCTCGCCCGCTGGGGGCTGCTCGACAAGGTGGTCGCCTCCGGCGCGCCACCGACCAGAGAGGTCAGGTTCGACACCGGCGCCGCCGTCGTCAACGGCCGGTTCCCGCCGTTCGAGGGCGTCGACGCGCTCTACAGCCCGCGCCGGACGATCCTCGACGCGCTGCTCGTGGACGCCGCCCGCGCCGCCGGTGCCGAGGTACGGGAGCGCTTCCAGGTGGAGGAGATAGCGGTCGCCGACGGCCGGATCACCGGCCGGGCCAAGGGCGGCCGCATGGTCGCCGAACGCGCGCGGCTGATCGTCGGCGCCGACGGCAAGCACTCGCTCGTCGCCCGCGCGGCGGCCGCCCCCGCCTACCACGAACGGTCGCCGCAGACCGTCGCGAGCTACACGTACTGGGCCGGCGTACCGCTCGACCGCGGCGAGATCTACGCCGGCGAACGGCGCGCCGTTGGCGCCTGGCCGACCAACGACGGCCTGGTCATGACGTACGTCGCCTGGCCGGCCGAAGAGTTCGGCGCGTTCCGCGCGGACGTCGAAGGTAACCTCCTCGCCACCCTCGACCTAGCCGGTGAACTGGGGGAACGGATCCGCTCGGGCGAACGCGCCGAGCGGATCCGGACCATCCCCGACCTGCCCGCACGGTTCCGGCGACCCTTTGGGCCCGGCTGGGCGCTCGTCGGCGACGCCGGGCTGGTCCTCGACCCCATCACTGGGCAGGGCATCGGGCACGCCTTCCGCGACGCCGAACTGCTCAGCGCCGCGGTGGTCGAGGGCCTCGGCGGCGGCCGCCCGCTCGAGACCACCCTGGCCGAGTACACCCGCAAGCGCGACGAGGACAGCCTGCCGATGTACGAGTTCACCGCCCAGCTGGCCGCGCTGGCACCGCCGAAGCCCCAGGAGCGGGCGCTGTTCGCGGCGCTGGCCGCCAAGCCCGCGGAGGCCGACCGGTTCCTGGGCGTCATCGCCGGGAGCGTCCCGATCCCGAGCTACCTGGCCCCGGCGAACCTGTTCCGCGTCATCGGCCCCCGCGGCATGGCCAAGCTCGCGCTCAGTAGGCTCCGTGCAGCTCGGTAGCCGTGATCCGGCCGGGGGGCGTGTACTCCTCTTCGAACAGCGGCGCCGCGGGCGGCGTGATCCCGGCGGTGGGCTTTTGCAACAGAGCCCCCGCCGGATAGTCGGGATCCGCGCAGACCCGTACGAGAGAAAAGCCCCTGACCCGGTAGTAGTCGTGCAGGGCCGTGTTGGTGGTCCACACGTCGACCCTGATCCAGGCGGCGCGGTATCGCAGCCGCGCCCATCGGCCGGCCCAGTCGACCAGCTGGGCGCCGATGCCGCGCCCCGCGTAGCGCCGATCCAGCGCGAGCCGGCGGAGGTACACGGCGGGATCTTGCCGCTCCCGTTCCGTCCAGACCCGATGTTCGGGATCCGTGCTGATCGTGAGCGTGGCGGCCGGCTCGTTGCCGTCCCACACGATCCAGGTCTTGCCGGCCCACAGGTCTGCCCGGACGCGTCTGTCCCGCCCTACACGGCTCGGCCACGGGCGGGCCCACTGATCGGTGTTCTTCGTGCTCAGCCAGGCGGCGACGGAGTCGATCAACCCGATGACGACATCCTGGTCGCGTGGCGTGGCTCGGCGGAGACGGAGTCTCTTTCTCATGGCCCCATGGCTGACCCGCGACGCCACCCCGCTTCATTGGTGTGCGGCGCCGTGGTCATCTCGACATTCCGGACGCGCAACGGCCCCATCGTAAAACGGGTCCGCGCGGTGGACGAGATCCGAAAACTCTCGACGCCGTCCAGAACGGTCCGACCAGGGAGGAAACGGTGGAAAGAGGGCGGCCGGCGAAAAGCAGAGGACCCGTTGCTCACCCCGGTGGAGCAACGGGTCCCCAGTGCGGCTCGCGTGCCGCCGGCCGTTGTGCGTCAGCCGGCGTACTGGCGAAGAGCGTCGTCCAGGCCGTCCCGGGTGTCGGTGTACGACCGGAGCGCGCGCCGCGGTGCTTGGGTCCCCGTAAGCAGTCGTGCGGCAACCTCGCGCGGGTCGACTAGAACGCCCCCGCCGAGGTAAACGGCGTCGGCGAGCTCGGTGCGGACACCCTGCCGACCCGACAGGTAGCGGCCGGTGCGCCACCCGGTTTCTTCGTCCCAGACGAGTGCGTGCCGCTCGCCCGCGGTCATGTGGATGATGGTCGCGTCCCGCGGGTCGCGCGGGTCGAGCCAGCTGCGGTCGATCTGCACGCCCGCACCGGATAGCGCCTGGGTGAGCGTCGTGATGTAGCCCAAAGGCAGGTTGACCCAGGGATCCGAGTGCTCCTCTGGGATGTTGTTGCGGTCCACTGAAGGGCCCTTCTGAGAGTCTTGTGAATAGAGTGACGTCTTTTCGCGGATGCGTGCACCCGCCTCTGAGGAGGCATGGCACGTATACGTAAGTCGGCTGTGCTCGGCTGACGTCGCCCGGGCTAACAGGGCGGGGGCGGGGTTCAGATCTCCTCAGTGAGCCACTGCGGGCTCTTCACCTCGTCCGGCACCTTGCCGACATTGTTGATCAGATGGTTGCGGTCGGCCGGATAGACGCTGACCGTAACCCGGAACGGGTTTCCATTTAGGTCATAGGCAGTCCGATATGTCTCGATGATCGACACCCCGGTTTCGGGGAGTTTGAAGAAGCTGAGCTCGTCGCCCATTGGCACCCGTACCTGCACCCGATCCTGGTAGCCGGCCTGTTCGATCCCAAGCTCGCTCTCGAGGTAGGCAACGGCCCCTTCCTTGATGTTGACAGCCAGGATGAGGTTGGTCGCGCCCTGCGTGACGAAGTCCATGGGATAGAAGGACGTCTGCATGGAATAGGGCGATTCGTCGATGAAGCGCCTCTGGTGTCGGCTGACGACCTGTGCTCCCTCGTCAAGCCGCAGCTCGTGCGCAACCCTGCCGGTCACGCGCTGAACCTCTACCTGAGGGTCAGTCGTTCTGGCCTTGCGACTAAGCTGCGAGACTTCACGGACGAACGCCTCTCCCTCGCCACCACCAAATCCCGTTTCCGAATCCTCGGAGATCGTGGTGACGAAGGGCTTGAACCGCTCGATGACGAACGTGCCGCGACCGGGCCGGGTGTCGATCAGCCGAACGGTGACCAGAAGCCTCATCGCGTCCCGGATGGTGTTACGGGACACGGCGTACTGCTCCATGAGCTCAGCTTCGGTCGGAAGCTGAGCGCCTGGCGGAAGCTGGCCCGTTTCGATCTTCCCGCGGAGATCGTCGGCGATCTGCCGATACCTCGGGTCAGGCATAACTCCTCCCAACAATCCCAACCAACCGTATGGCTTGACTAGATCCATCCATTCGGTCTGTCCACATTGGTCACATCATCAGGTTTCCCGGCCTGATCTGGTTTAAGCGCCCTATAGCGGGGTTAGACCCCTAGATGCAGCAAAAGGTTGGGATGATTTGGATGAGTGGACTCGTAAGGCTAAGGCTAACGGTTCAAACCCTTGGGTGCAGCCCTACGCGCCAGATAATCCATAACATCGGTGCAACAGTTGATCTAGGGAGGCCAGGGTCATGACGTCTCCGTGGGCGAACCCCTCGTTTGGCGGAGCGCCGGCGACGAACATGTACCGCAGCCACATGTACGAGTTCCACGGGGAGCTGCGCCAGGGCCGGGGCGAACAGCCTCGGCCGCCCGTCGGCCCACCGAGCGTGGGATCGATGTTCTGCCCGATCATCGTCGTCGCGTTGCCGCCCGCCGGCGAGCCCCTCGGGGACGACGTGCTACTGCAGGTCAGAGAGAACATGTACCGGCTGCTCGCGGCCGCCTTCGACGACGCGGGCATCGGGTGGGCCGACAGCCGCCACGAGGGCCGGGGAGACCTCGTGGTCATCGCGGTCCCCCCGTCCGTACGGGCGGAGGTCCTGCTCGACGACCTCGTCCTGCGGCTGCGGGCCGGGCTGCGCCGGCACAACAAGCTCGCCAGCGACATTGCCCAGGTCCGGCTCCGCATGGGTGTGCACGTCGGACAGCTCACCTTCTCGCCGACCGGCATGAGCGGCACCGCCCTCACCAGGCTGACCGACATGGTGGAGGCGCCGGCGTTCGTCCGGGCGTTCACCGAGTCCGCCGTCGAATTCGGCCTCGTGGCGTCGGACTACATGTACGACGAAGTGATCAGGTACGAGCCGGGTCTGATCGAGGCCGCCGCCTACGACCAGATCAAGGTGCCGACCGGGCACGCGCACGAGTGCGCCTGGGCGCACTTCCCGTCCCGGCCGGCGCGGCCGATGCGGTCGGCGCCAAGCCCGTCGTCCCGCGCGCGTGAAGTGGCCTAGAGACCACCGATCGACAGGGCTACCGGGTTGCCGGTCGCCGGTCTAGAGGAGCGAGCCGTTCCAGATGACGGCGACCACGTGATCCTTGCCGTCTGAGTCGGTGACCGTGATCGTGGCGTTGCCGGGCAACTCGAGCAGCGCCGCCCGGTTGAACGTCACTGTGAGGACGGCATCGGCGCCGGCCTGGATGTCGCCGTGGTCGGCCGACAACGTGATCCGGCTGTTCGACGGGACGGCGCGCCAGCTCAACGGACGACCGGTGACCGACAGCGTCAGCTTCGCGGCGTCGTTCTTACTCCCGAAGTCGATCGTGCCTGGGCTCACCGCGAGCGTCCCGGTCGAGGCCGTCGGCCCGGGCGATTTCGCGATCTTGGACGGGCCGACCTGTGGAGCCGCGCCGCCGGGCAAGGTGGGGCCGTTCGC
This sequence comes from Streptosporangiaceae bacterium, assembly GCA_036555725.1. Classification (GTDB taxonomy): domain Bacteria; phylum Actinomycetota; class Actinomycetes; order Streptosporangiales; family Streptosporangiaceae; genus CALAED01. Next base: position 66,292 of record DATBKU010000115.1, read on the forward strand.
GGGCGGCTGGGGCTGCTGACCCGACGGTGCACGATGGGACGGGGGCTCCGGCTTGATCGTCGGTTCCGGTCGCAGCGAGGGCCAGATCAGGCCCGGGATCGGCGCGCCTGGACCGATCAGCAGCGCCGCGATGATCGCGGTGATCAACGCGCCGGCCATCCCGGCCCCAGTGAACAGCCAGCGCCTGGCGAAGTGCGATGGGATGTCGGGCTGCCGTGGCAGCCCGTCGGCGTTGAGGGTGCCGCCGCGGGCGGCGATGTCGGCGCGGTAGCCGGCCAGCTCGGGATCGGTGCCGGTGTGGATCACGCGGAGCCGCAGCGCGGTCGGGAGCGGCGGAGCCGGCATCATGCCGAGCAGCGCGGGCACCGAGAGCTCGCCGCGCCGCAGGCAGTCATCGCAGGACGCGACGTGGTCCGCGAGGGCCGCATCGCCGGTCGGCGGCAGTACGTGCACCAGCGGCGACCGTTCGGCGTCGCGCTCCGCCGCGCCGGCTTCCGCCGAGCCACGTTCAGCCGAGCCGCGTTCGGCCGCGTCGGCGTTGGCGACCCAAGAGCCGGGAGCACCGCCGGGTTCCCTGGAGTCGGCGACGTCTGGCTCGACCTCGGGCGGGGCGGTGCCGTTGACCTTGATCCGGGGGGCGCCGGTCTTCCGGTCGGCGCGCTTGTCGCCCGCCCGCTGGCCGCCGGCGCACCGGCGGGCGAGCGTCGTCTGCGCCGTACGGATCGCGTCGTCCGCGCGCGTCTGGGCCCGGGCGATGCGGGCGCCGGCCCGCCGGGCCGGGATGCCGAGGAGCGCGCCGAGATCCTCGCCGTTCAGGTCATGCCGCAGCGCCAGCAGCAAGGCCTCCTGATCGAGGAAGTCCAGCCGGTCGAAGGCTGTCTCCAGCAGGTCCTTGGCCTCTTGGCCGGCGGGTTCGGCGCTCCAGGTCCAGCGCAGCGCGGGGTGGCGGACCCGTTGCAGGCACCGCCGCCGGATGGCCGCGTACAGCCAGGCGCGCAGCCGTACCCGATCGCGCATGCGGCGCACTCGCCGGCTGGCGTCGATCAACGTGTCGTGCACGATGTCGGTCGCCACTCGCGGGTCGCGGATCAATGACCCACAGTAATCACGCAATCGCTCAGCGTAAATGTCATAGAGCGCGGCAAGGGATTCTTCGCCCCCCTCGCTCAACGCCTTGGCCAACCTGCGGTCGGCGTCGGGGTCGAAGCGTGGCCATTTAGCCATGCGAGCTCCCGACGATTAACAGCTCAACCTGCATACACCACAGGGGATGCAGTTCACCACAAGATCTACTGAAATGACGGCGGGGGCTGACGCGCCAGCCGTACGAGCTGGGATGTCCTTATCGGCATGCGGCCGCGGCGCCTCATGCTGCCACTGTGACTTCCGTTACTCCCGCCGCTGTGCCGCCACCGCCGCTCTAACGACCACCGGAGTCCAGGTGACCTGCGGTCGAACCAGGCCCGGGCGTACGTCGCCGGCGCCCTCCGCATGTGGTAAACGCGGCGGGTCGCGGCCGTACGGCGCCTAACGTGGACTCTGTCGACGTCACGGAACAGGGGGGACGGATGATCGACATCGCGATACTTGGTGGTCTGGGCCTGCTGTGCGTGGTCGCCTTCGTCTTGATCGCCATGAGCCGCCGGTCGCAACCGCGCCGAGCGGGGCGGCGACGTCAAGGAGTAACCGCGTTCGTGCCCGCGGACGGCCAGTACGTCGGCCGGTAGGTAAATCCGCCGGGTAAGACCTCGCGCAAGGAGCAGGCCTCCTGCGCGAGGTCCCTGGCGGTGCAGCCCCGGTATATGCACCGCCCGCTTCAAAGTCCTCAGGCGGGTGGCGGCACCGCCGATCACGACGGCCCGCCTCATCTCGTCACGATTGCGGTGACGAGCGTCAATCTACGGCAGCCGGGGTCGTCCGCGATCGTCCGCGAAATTCAAGAAACGGGCTACGGCCTGCGGCGATAACCTTCGGTAGCGGGAAAAATCTCTCGGTGCCGCCCCTTAAGGGTCGCGGCATCCTGCGGTTTCGATGCCGCGAGCCGCTATTCGGCCGCCTCGGCGCAGCGGAGCCGCATTGTGTTGCGCCAAACCTCGACAGACTTGGCCGAGCCCGTCGGGCAGGGCTCGACAGCGCTGAATGTCCTGGTCAGAGAGGTCTACTCAAGCCGGAGACCGCACTCGTACGCTGCGCGCATGCAGACGACTCGACGCCTCATGCTCACGACGGCACTCGTGCTTCCGCTGGTGGGCACGGCCACGATGGCATCGGCAGCAGACACTACCGCCGCCGGGACCGTCTTCTTTCCCAACCCGGTGCAGCAGCTGGGCGACCAGACGCTCACCGATCGCAAGGACGCCGACTATGCGGCGCTGCAGCCGGCGTACCGTCGGGTGACGCTGACCGACCTGGACGGGTCGGGCTCGCTCACGGGACGCTACGTCGCCGTCAAGAGCGAGACCGGTAAGGCCGCGCGAACGGTCAACGGCGACTTCACCGCCTACCACCGCGACGCCGACCAGTTCGAACAGGTGATGGGCTACTACTGGGTGACCACCGCGCAGCACTACCTCCAGCACCTCGGCTTCGGGTCCGGGCTGCGGCCGGTCAACCAGCGGCAGATAGCGCTGCGAATCAACCAGTACGGCGGCGACAACTCGTTCTTCCGGGACGACAAGGCCAACATCACGCTGGGCAAGGGCGGCGTGGACGACGCCGAGGACGCCGAGGTGATCGTGCACGAGTACGGGCACTCGGTGCAGGACGGCCAGGTGACCGGCTTCGGCACCAACCTCGAGTCCGGCTCCATCGGCGAGGCCTTCGGCGACTACCTCGCGGTGGTGGTCACCAGCTGGGCCACCGGACGACCGACGCTGACCCCCGAGGCCTGCGTCGCCGACTGGGACTCGACGTCGTACACCAGTACGGTTCCGCACTGCCTGCGCCGGCTGGACGGCACCAAGCACTACCCGGAGGACGTGGTCGGCGAGGTGCACGCCGACGGTGAGGTCTGGTCGCGGGCGCTGTGGGACATCCGGCAGGGGCTCGGCGACACGAAGGCGAGCACGCTGATCATCGAGGCGCAGTTCGACTTCGCCCCCGACACCTCGTTCGCCGCCGCGGCGCGGGCCACGGTCGCCGCCGCCCAGCGGCTGTACGGCACGCAGGCCGCCCACGTGACCGAGCAGGCATTTACCGACCGCGGCATCCTCTGACCGGGGGCTCCGAGCGGGAAGCCGTCTGTGGGCCCCCAGCCATCGCTCGCGGGCGGCTTCCTTCCCCCGGTAGGGGACCTCGATCGGCCGAGGCGGCTGCTTCTGGCCATATCGCCACATGCATGAATTGTCGATATGTGGGCGGAAACGTCCAGCGTAAGCTTGGTCCGTCGCCTCTGGGTGGGGGATCCGATGAGCACGCTGATTCGTACCGAAGAGGTGTCCGCGGCCGATCGTCTCGACTTCGTCCGGGAGATGACGGCCACGACGTGGGTGCCCATGGAGTGCCGGGCCTTGTTCGGTGCCGAATACGAGGGGGAGTTCCGCGCCAGCGGCCTCGGTGCGATGCAGGTAGTGGTGATGGACATCAGGCCCATCACCGTGAGCCGCACCCCGGAGCTGATCTCCCAGGCCGACCCCGACATGCTGAAAATGGTGCTGGTGCGCGGCGGCAACTCATGCGTGATCGACCAGGGCGGCCGGCAGGCCCGGGTGTCGGCGGGCGAGTTCGCCATCTATGACACCCGGCGTCCGTACGAGGTGGCCTGCGGGGTCGACGGAGACCGGTCGCTGCGGATGATGACCTTCATGTTCCCGCCGTCGATGGTGCCGCTGCCCCGCAGCCGGCTCAGCAGCCTGACCGCCGTGCGCTTTCCGGCCACCGCCGGCGTGGGCGACCTGACCTCGCAGTTCCTCCTGCAGCTGGCCCGCGACGTCGACCACTACAGCCCGGCCGAGGCGGCGCGGCTGTCCACTGCCGCGCTCGAGGTGCTGGCGACGCGGTTGGCCCGCGAGCTGGACATGCGCGACTGGGGCACGCCCGAGGCCCGCCGACATGCCCTGTTCACCACGATTCAGGCCTTCATCCAGCAGCACCTCGGCGACCCGCAGCTGTCGCCGGCCACGATCGCCGCCGCCCACCACATCTCGCTGCGGTCGCTGCACCAGCTCTTCCACGACGAGGGCCTGACGGTGGCGGGCTGGATTCGCGGGCGGCGGCTGGAGCGCTGCCGCCGTGACCTTTCCGATCCGGTGCTGGGGTCGCGTCCGGTCGCGGCCATCGGGGCCAAGTGGGGGTTCTCGAGCGCAGGCGACTTCAGCCGGGCCTTCCGCGCCGTACACGGGCTGCCGCCCTCGGAGTACCGCAGGTTCGCACGCGTTGTGAAGGACTCTGCGCACTAGCCCAACGACAGCCCGCCGCCTTCCGTCGACGCTTGCCGTACGGCGCACAGCCGTACGACAAGACAGGGGGTTGGCGATGAGGAGTTATCCGTTCGCGGATCGGGCCGCTGAGGACGAACGCCTGGTGGCCCAGGGCAGTCTCTTCGATCCGCTCACCAGAAGGCTGTTCCAGCACGCCGGGCTGGCACCCGGCATGCGTGTGCTCGATCTGGGCAGCGGCGCCGGCAACGTGGCCCGGCTGGCCGCGGAGGCGGTCGGGCCGACCGGCTCCGTCGTGGGCATCGAGCAGGACCCGGCCGCCGTGGAGCTCGCCCTGCGGCGGACGAGTGCCGCCAACGTGGAGTTCCGGGTGGGCGACGCGCAGACGCTGGAGGGGGTCGAGGACGGCTTCGACGTCGTGGTGGGGCGACTGTTCCTGATGTACCTGATCGATCCGGTGGCCGCGCTGCGCCGGGCCGCAGCGCGGGTACGACCCGGCGGTCTGATCTGCATGCACGAACCGGACCTGGCCTATCCGTGCGCCAGCCCGCAGACACCGCTGTGGCGCCAGACCCAGGGCTGGTTCCTCGATGCGCTGGAGAAGGCGGGGATCGAGCCGCGCATGGGCCTGTCTTTGTTCACCGCGTTCCGCGCCGCCGGACTGCCGACGCCGCGGCTGCTGATCGAGACGTTCGCCGGGGGCGGCCCGGACTCGCCCGGCTGGGGCTGGGCCAACGTGTTCGCGGCGACGGTCCCGCTGATGGAGCGGCTGGGCGTGGCCACCCGGGCCGAGGTAGATCCGGCGACGCTGGCCGACCGGCTGCTGACCGAGACCGTCTCGTCCGACGGCTGCGTCTTCGGCCCCCCGATGACCGGGGCCTGGATCACAGTGCCCGCGGCCTGACGCGCACACCGGTACGGATCAGGGGGTCTGGGCATGCGTACGTTCCAGGCAGTCGAGACAGCGCCGTTCGCGGTGGGCGGGGCGAGGCCGGCGGACAGCCCGTTGCTGCGCCGCATCCGGGAGGCGGTCATCGGGGACGGGCAGCTGATGGACGGGCCGTACGGGCCGCGCCCGATCGTCTACGCCGACCACACCGCGTCAGGCCGGTCGCTGACCTTCATCGAGGACTTCATCCGGGCCAGGGTGCTGCCCTGGTACGCCAACACGCACACCGAGTCGTCTGGGACGGGGCGGCAGACGACCCGGCTGCGCGAGGAGGCCCGGGAGATCATCCGGACGGCGGTCGGCGGCACCGGAGAGCACGCGGTGATCTTCACCGGCTCCGGGTCGACGGGCGCGATCGACAAGCTGATGCGCATCCTCGGACTGCCTGCCTCGTACGGGACGGAGGCACGGCCCGTCGTCTTCATCGGCCCGTACGAACACCACTCCAACGAGCTGCCGTGGCGGGAATCCGGCGCCGACGTAGTGGTCATCGAGCCGGACGGCGCCGGTCGCATCGACCCGACACAGTTGGAGCGGGAGCTGATCCGGCACGCCGATCGGCCGCTGCGGATCGGCTCCTTCTCCGCCGCCTCCAACGTCACCGGCCTGATCAGCGATACCGATGCGGTCTCCGAGCTGCTGCACGGGTACGGCGCACTCGCCTGCTGGGACTATGCCGCCGCCGGGCCCCATGTCGAGATCTCGATGGGCGGCGGCCATCCCATGGCGTACAAGGACGCGGTGTTCCTGTCTCCGCACAAGTTCGCCGGCGGGCCCGGCACGCCTGGAGTCCTGGTCGCACGCCGCGACCTGATCCGGAACCCGGTGCCGACGGTGCCCGGCGGCGGCACGATCACGTACGTCCACGCCGCCGGCCGGTACTACCTCGCCGACCCGGAGCACCGGGAGGAGGGCGGCACGCCCGCCATCGTCGAGGCCATCCGCGCCGGGCTGGTCTTCCAGCTCAAACAGGCGGTGGGCGCGGCGACGATCACGGCCCGGGAGGCCGGCTTCGTCCGGCGGGCGATCGCGTCGTGGCGGACCAACCCGGCGATCGAGATCCTCGGCGACCTCGACGCCGACCGGCTGCCCATCGTGTCCTTCGTGGCGTACACCCCGGACGGCCGCCGGCTGCACCACAACTTCGTGGTGGCCCTGCTCAACGACCTCTTCGGCATCCAGGCCCGGGGCGGCTGTTCCTGCGCCGGGCCGTACGGCCACCGGCTGCTGGGCATCGGCCTGGACCGCGCGCGCGAGTTCGCCGCCCTCGCCGACACCGGCTGGCTCGGCGTCAAGCCGGGCTGGACCCGCCTCAGCTTCAGCTGCTACCTGTCCGAGCCGGAGTTCGACTACATCGTCGCCGCCGTACACCTGGCCGCCACGTATGGCGCGCGGCTGCTGCCGGACTACCGGTTCGACCCGCGGTCGGGGCTGTGGAGTCACCGGGCCGAGGCCGGGCCGCCGACCAGCCTCGGCCGGATCACGTACGACCGGCAGGGCCGGCTGTGCCATCCCGGCGGGCCTCGTCGTCCGGCCACCGGAGCCGACTTGGACGCCTACCTCAGGCAGGCCGAGGCCGTCATCGCCGCGCACTCGCCGAGCGAAAACAACGACGGTGCCGGCACCGTGCCCGCCGCCTTCGAGCGGCTTCGCTGGTTCGCGCTGCCGCGCCGCTGCCTCGACTGACGGCGTCGCGCTAGGGGCCGAGGTGCGGCCGTCGTTCTGTCGGGACCGCGTTTGATGTGGGCAGCGCCGACGGCAGAGATGGGCAGGCGTTGCGGATCCGGCGGTGGCGGAACTCGGCGAGGGTGCTCCAGGAACACCACATAGGGAGCCGCCGGCGGGGCGGCGCCTGGATTTCTAGCAGCACCTCGGGGGTGTGTGGTTGATGTTCTTGCTCATGGCGGCCATGGCGGCCTTGCTGCCCAGGGTCATGAACACCTTCAGCGGAGAGGATCCCGTTGCGGGAAAGCCCTGGTATCACGAGATGATCACCAGGTTGGCGGCCAGGAAGGCCGGCTGGGACGCCGGTAGCGACGTGGAGGAGACTCCAGAAGACGAGGACGGCGGCTCGGCGGCCAGCGGTCTGGCCTGGCACTGCGACTACGTCGACAGCTACCTGTACAACCCGCTCTGGTCGGCCGCGGGCGGTGTCGGCCGGTTCAAGGCGTCGCTGTTCGCGCACGACGAGCTGGTCAAGGTGCATTTCGACGATCTGACGTCGGTCGCCCAGCTCAATCTGATGTGGCGGCGGTACCTGGGCGGGACCGTCGCCGGCCTGCTGTGGGCGGCCGACCGCGACGACGTGGCCGCCGCCCGGCACATCGTGGGGGTGGGCCTGCATGCGCTGCAGGACTTCTACTCGCACTCCAACTGGGTGGACGCGCTGAACCGCCGCGACAAGACGTGGTTCGACGTCGAGGCCGCCGTACGCAATCAGATGCACCTGTACACCGGCAACTACGAGCAGGAGGCGCAGTTCGGCTTCAAGCACCACGGCAAGATCGCGTTCGACTGCGCCGTACTGAAGGAGATCGTCGGCGAGGACATCATGAACTCCCTCTGCGACGGGTTCTCGCCGCTGTCGCAGACGGGGCTGTGCCGGCGGTGGCGGGAGTGCAAGAGCGACTCGGTGCCGACACATCCGGACACCGTGGGCGGCGTGGACATCCCCGACAACGTGGTGTGGCTCGAGCCGCCGGGGATCGCGCTGGACAGCGAGTGGCTGTCGGAGGTCAACGTACAGAACCGCGACCTGCCCGAGCTGGGCACCGAGGACCCGATCGAGCTGGGCAAGCGGATCTTCGACATCGCCCGCGGGCTGGCGGTCATGCATTCCGCGCAGTGGCTGCAGCAACTGCACACGATCATGGTGGGTGCCGGGTACGCCGACTTCTGGCACCGGGTGCGGACCGAGCGCCGGACCGGCGCGCACGTCATACCGGAGGCGCCGGGGCTGGCCGACGAGCTGGCCGCCTATGACGACGACCTGCACCAGTACGAGCAGCCCAACAAGCTGCCGATGACGTTCCTGTCCGCAGGCGCGTACCCGCCGCATCCCTCCGGCTCGGACGAGGGCTGGTTCGTACGGCTGGAGCTGCACACGTCGGAGGCGTCCGGGGCGGGTACGGACTCCGACATCGACGCCGAGATCGGCGGGCAGAAGTTCCGGCTCGACCACGGCAACGACCAGAACCGGCTGCTGGAGTACAACGACTTCGAGTCGGGCGACCACACCTGGTACCTGGTGGGACCGTTCGGGGAGCGGCCTACCGGGATCACGCTGTACAACAACGGCACCGATCTCGGCGACATCATCGCGGCGGCCTGGGAGGACTTCAAGAACGCGGTGTCCTCGATCCTGGGCTCGATCGGGGACTTCCTGCTGTCCCTCATCGGCGGCCACGCCGACTATGTCTCCGACGACAAGGTCGCCTGGAGCTGGGCCGAGCTGGACGCCCTCGCCGACACCCCGGGCACCGAGTTCGAGTTGCACGTCGACGGCGGCGACGAGGGCGAGTACCGCGTGCGCGGCCACTTGAGCGTCGTGCGCACGCTGTCCGGCGAGCTGCAGGCCTCGGTACGGCTGACCGAGCTGCACTGCATCGAGGAGAGCGACTGGGACCAGGGCTCCAACTCCGACGAGCCGTTCATCTTGATGCTGGTCAACTCGCCCGCCGCCGACCAGGTCGTGCCGTTCCGGACGAGCCCGTTCGACGACGTGGACGAGGGCGAGACCCGCGGCATCGACATGGAGCCGATCACGGTGGACGTGCCGCGGCACGGCGGGCTGATCGTGCCGATCCAGATCTGGGAGTCCGACGAGGAGGGCACCGACGGCCGCGACCGGCTGCTGCGGGGCTTCGCCTCCAAGTACGGCGACGACACCCGGGAGCCGCGCAGCCAGTTCCTGGACGCCGTCGGGCAGGCGATCGGCCCGGACTGGAAGCTGGCGGCGATCGACGCGTACGCCTTCCGCCGCGGACCGGTGGTGACGACCGCGCACCTGGCCCGCAACCGGACGATCGACCGGTGGATCGCGGCCGACGGGTCGCTGACCATTCCGTTCGGCAAGACGATCAACCGTACGGTGGCCGTACCGGCGCTGGCGCCCGCGATCACCTCGACGACGCTCATCGACGAGGGCAGTGTGAGCGGGGTCGCGGTGGGCGGCGGCGTGGTGTACGCGGCGTCCTGCGCACCGAAGATCCAGGGCGCGCCGCTGCCGTCCGGTCACGTGCACGCGCTCGGCTCGCACCTGGAGCCCGGGGTGACGGCGCCCGCCGGGAAGCTCACCCGCAGCGTGGCCGTCAACCCGGCGACCAACCGGCTGTACGTCGTCAACGACGCCGAGAGCGTGACCATGCTCGACGCCACGACACTGCAGCCGCTGGCGACGCAGCCGCTGGGCTTCGGCCTCGCGGATGTGGACATCGACCCCGGCGCCGGGCTGGTGTACGTCTCCCAGTGGCTGGTCACGGGCGGCAAGGTGCACGTCTTCCGGGCCGACGACCTGACCAAGGTGGGCGTCGTGACGGAGGCGAGCGGCTTCCACGGTCCGCAGGGCATCGCGGTGGACGCCGCCGCCCAGCGCGTCTACGTCGCGCGTGACTTCCTGTCGGGTGGCCCGGACGGCCCGGTCGTCACGGCGCTGTCGGTGATCCGGCGGCTGCCCGACGGGCAGCACATCGTGGAGCGCACCGTGCCGCTCGGCGAGCCGGCGGTGCAACCGATCGACGTCGCGGTCGACGTCCCGGCCGGGCTCGTGTACGTCGCCGGGCTGGGCAGCGCCCAGACCCCGCCGCGGCTGCTGGTGCTCGACCGCGCCACCTGTGCGGTGCTGGGGCACGTGCTGATCCCCGGGCCGGCCCGCGCCGTCGCGGCCCATCCGGGCACCGGGGTGGCGTACGTCGTCGGCGAGGCCGGCCTCACCGTGGTCGACGCGGTCGACCGGACCCGGCAGATCACCCTCCCTATCGGGGCGCAGCCGGGCGCGGTGACGGTCGAGCCGGAGAGCGGTGTGTGCTATGTCGGCGACCTGCACGACGGCACGCTCACCCGCATCGATCCTCTCGACGGTCTCGGCTGACCAGGCCGTACGACTCCGGGCCCCGCCATGTCCGCGGGGCCCGGAGTCGTTCTGGCGGACGGGTCAGCGGGCCGACGCGACCAGGTCGAGCGATCGGGCCGAGGCCGCCGCCGCGCGTCGGGTCGGCACGCCCAGCTTGCCGAGGATCGCCGAGACGTGGTGGTCGACGGTACGTACCGACAGCACCAGCCGGTCGGCGATCTCGGCGTTGGTCATGCCTTCGGCGAGGAGCGCTAGCACGTCTACCTGGCGGGTGGTCAGCCCCGCGGGGTTGGCCCGCGTCGTCACCGCCGCCCCGCGCGGCCGGCGGGCCAGGCCCAGCTCGCGCAGCCGCCGGCGGACCAGCGTCGCGGCGGCGTCGGCGCCCAGTCGTTCCAGCATGTGCAGGGCCTCCAGCGTCGGCGCCACCTCTCCGGACTCGGCCAGCTCCAGCGCCCGCTCGTACGGGTCGCCGATCGACCGCCAGGCGTCGGCGGCGGCTCGCCAGTCGCCCCGCAACCCGGCCGCGTACGGCTTGGGACACCCGGCGAACACCGTGCCGCCGAGGCCGGCGCGGGCAAGGTAGCGCATCAGCTCGGCCCGGATCGGCGCCGCACCCGGCCGTTCGGTCCGCCGGAGCAGTACGTCCCGTACCGGAACCGCGCCGACCGGATCCCCGCACAGCCAGTGCCACTCGACGAGCGCGAGCCCGGCGTAGGCGACGCCGAGCAGCGACCGCTGCCGCGTGGCTCGCGCCCAGGCCTCGGCCAGCAGCGGACCCGCCCGCCGATCTCCCTTCCGGGCGAGCAGCCGTGCGTACGGCGGGACGCTGTACACGTAGAGCATCCCGGGGTCGTCGTGCCCGTCCAGCAGGGCCTCCAGTCCGTGTTCGGCGGCCGCCCAGTCACCCCTGCGCTGCAGCAGCAGGCAGCGATGCACCTCGAGGTTGTACGCGTGCGACCAGAACCCGCGTTCACGGGTGAACGCCAGCCCGTCCGCGACGCATTCGGCCAGCTCATCGTGCCGTCCGTACCGGTAGAGCAGCTCGCCGAGGTTGGTGTAGCCGCGGGCGGCGGACTCGTGGTGCCCGCCGGCCCTGGCCACCGCGATGCTCTCCCGCAGATGGCGCAGCTGGGCCTCGCCGTACAGCTCCGCGCCCGAGCCGCCGAGGTAGTTCAGGCACAGCGCGACGAGGTCGCCGCGCCCCGCGGCCTCGGCCGCGCGGCGGGCCCGGTGCAGCACCGGTACGGCCTCCGCCGGCCGGTCGGCGAGCGCGAGCAGCGCGCCGCGACAGGTGGTCGCGTACGCCATGGCGCCCGGCGAGCCGGCCGGCTCGATCACGTGGACGGCGCGTTCGGCGGCCGCGACCGCCTCGTCGGTCCGGCCGGTCATGTAGATGTGCCGGGACAGCCTGACCAGCGACTCACCCAGCGCGACCGGGTCGTCGAGCCGTTCGCGCAACGCCACGGCCGCGCGGCCCGCCCGGACCGCCTCGGTGAAGCGGTGGGCGTTGTAGAGCTCCCAGGCGTAGTCGTCGACGATGCCGGCCCGCCCGGGCGGCGCGAACCTATCGGCGTACCGCAGCGCCGCCTCGAAGTGCGCCAGCGCCTGCCGGTGCGAGCCCGCCCGCGCCGCCGCACGTCCCGCCGCCGGCGCGTACCTGACCACGCTCGCGACGTCCTGCGCGGCCACGGCGTGGTGCACCAGCCGGCTCAGCTCGGGATCGCTCGCCGCGCGCAGCACGTCGAGCACTTCCCGGTGGAACACCCGGCGCCGGAGTGCGGGCAGGCTCTGCTCGATCGCCCGCCGGGCCAGCTCGTGCCGGAAGGCCAGCCCGTCGGCCCGTACCTCGATGATCCCGCGTTCCTCCGCCCCGGCCAGCGTCTCCAGTCCGCCGCCGAGCAGGGCCTCCACGAGGTCGAAGCCGGCCTGGTTGGGCACCACGGACAGCTGTTCCAGAGCCCGCCGGCAGCGTTCGTCCAGCCGCCGGACCCGGGCCAGCACCGCGTCGGCGACCGTGGCCGGGACGTCGCCCGGCGGCACCGCCAGCGCCTCCGTCACGTAGAACGGGTTCCCGCCGGTCACCGCGTACAGCGCGGCCGCGTCCCGGCCGGTGCCGGCGGCCAGCTCCCCGACGGCCGCCGCCGACAGCGGCGCCAACGCGATCCGGCGCCGCGGCACGCCGCTGAGCGTGCCGAGCAGCTCCTGCAGCGGATGGGTCAGGCAGACCGCGTCGTCGCGGAACGTCAAGACCAGCACGGCCGCCAGATCCCGTACCCGGCGGGCGGCGTAGCGCACGATGTCGATGGTGGCGTCGTCGGCCCAGTGCATGTCCTCGACGACGAGCACCGTCAGCGGCGGGCCGGCCAGCTCCTCGATCATCGCGCCGAACACGTCCTCGGCGGCGGCGTCGCCGGCCAGCGCCCGCTCCAGCGGCCCGCCCGTGCCGAACGCCGCGTCGCGCAGCGGCCCCATGTCCCGCGGCGCCAGCAGGTCGTCGCACGCGCCGGTGAGCACCCGCACCGCGCCGGACCGGTCCGTCAGCTCCGCCAGGAACGCCCGGACCAGGCTCGTCTTGCCGATACCGGCCTCCCCGGTGACCAGCACGACGGAGCCCTGTCCCACGCTGCCCTCGTCGACCGCCTGCTGGAGCGCCGCCAGTTGCGACGCGCGCTCGAGCAGGCCCCCCGTAGCCATTCCGCCATCGTGACAGCCGACCGGAAAGACCACCATGTCCCGTTGTCGCGCTTGTTGACCGATCTCGGACAGGCCGTACGCGTTCTGTCATCGGGTCAGGCGGTCGCGCCGAGGATCAGGCGGCGTACGGCACCGGGGTCGGTGAGGTACGCGGCGGCGGCGTCGAAGGCGGTGTCGACGGTGGCGGCGAACGCCTCGGGGCCGCCGACGGCGGTCACAGTCTCGGCGGGCAGGAACTTGATCAGCAGCGCGGACGTGCCCGGCGGCATTCCGGCGAAGTGCACGGTCAGCAGCCCGTGGTCGCGGAGCATGATCATCGCGACGGCGGCGGTGGCCTCGATCGGGGCAAGGTCGACCGCGCCGGCCCCGGCCCGGCGGATGAGCTCGGCCCGGATCGCCTCGCCCGGCAGCCGGGAGATGAACGGGGTCTCCTCCACGACACGGTCCCCGAGCCGCGCCCGCAGCGCCCGCCCGACCAGCTTGGTCGATGCGACGAGGTCGCGGACCCGCTGCGGCCGGTACTCCTCCAGGCTGCGCGCGACGGCCGGGTAGAGCGCGGGCCGGCACTCGCTGCCGAGTTCGAAGCTCCGCGCCTGGGCCCGCGCGACGAGGTCGATCCGCCCGCCGAGCAGGCCGACCCGCGGGCCGGATATGCCGTACTTGTCCAGGCCGGTGGCGCCAAGGTCGGCGCCGAGCTCGAGGGTGCGCGGCTGGCCGAGGACGGCGGGGCCCACCCGCGCGCCGCCGGCGTCGTCGATCACCACCACCGCCTGGCGGGCCTGCGCGGCCTCGATCACCCGGCGCAGGTCATCTTCGTCGAGCGCGTCGTACGTGACCGCGAGGCGGGTGAGCGCGACCACCGAGACGTCGTCGTGTTCGTGCAGGGCCTGCACGCCCGCGGCCGCGCCGACCGTCTCGACCAGGCGGCCGCCCGCGTCGCGTACGGCCCGTACGACGGCCGGGTGGCTGTGCGTCGCCGACACGCCGACGACCGTCGAGCCGGGCCGTACCGTCACCTGCATGGCGGCGAACAGCGCCGCCGTCAGCCGGTTGGCGACGAAGACATCGTGCCGGTCCGGTGTCCCGCCCAGATGGTCGAGGCCATGGGTGCGTACGGCCTCGGCGTACAGGGCGCCGGCCCATTCGTCGTCGAGGACCCACGGATCGACGTCGTCGGGCAGCGGCAGCCCGCGTTCCAGCCCGCTGACGTTGTACAACGGCGCGCCGGCCGCCTGCCGATCGCGAATGTGCCGCCTGGCCTCGGCCAGCTTGCGCAGGTGGGCCTCGGTGTCGGGGAGGATCGCCCCCGCTGCGTAAGGCACGCCGCTGTGCGACACCTGGGTGGTGACGGTCATGTCCGCCCTCCGATGCTGGACTTCCTGGATCTCCAGCACATCAGCCGGGCAAGCGTTGAACAAGCTCAACTTTCTATCGGTTACTGTTCGATATCATTCACCAATGTTGAACATCGCCGCGCTGCGGCTGCTGCACGAGCTGCGGTTGCGTGGCACGCTGACCGCCGCGGCCGAGGCTCTGCACGTCAGCCGCTCCGCGGCCAGCCATCAGCTCGCCATGGCGCAGCGCGCCGCCGGCGTCCCACTGACCGAAAAGGTCGGCCGCGGCCTGCGCCTCACCGAGGCCGGCCACGAGCTCGCCCTGCGCGCCGAGCGCGTCCTGCAGGCGATCGAGGCCGCGGGCGCCGCACTGGAGGGGCTCGACGGTTCGCTGTCGGGCACCGTGCGGGTCGCCATGGTGCAGACGATGGCGATCAACATCCTGCCCGGACTGCTCGCCATGCTGGCCGGCGACCATCCGCTGTTGCGCGTCGAGGGGCGCACGCTGGTCGCGGAGACCGCGCTCGTCACCCTCGCCTCCGGCGAGATCGACCTCGCGGTGGTGCCGTCCTATGACACCGCGCCGCTGCACGTGCCCGGCGGTCTGCGCGCCGAGGTGCTGTTCCGCGACCCCGTACGGCTCGCCGTGCCGACCGGTCACCGGCTGGCCGCACACACCGGGCCCATCCCGGTCTCCGCGCTGGCCGCCGAACGATGGGTCGCCGGAGAGCCCGGCACGTACTTCGGGCAGCTCGCCGACTCACTGTGCCACCAGGCCGGATTCGTGCCCGACATTCTGCACCGCAGCAGCGATTCCGCCGTCGTCGCCGCCCTGGTCGCCGCCGGGCACGGGGTCGCCTTCATCCCCGCCTTCGCCGGGCTGCAACGCTGGCCCGGCATCATCGTCAAGGACGTCGAGGCGCACGGCGCCGGGCGCGACGTCGTCGCGCTGCTGCGCTCAGGCAGCGTCGACCGCCCGACCGTCCAGGCCGTCCTGCAGGCCCTCGAGCGATACTGCGCGGACATGCACTCACCCGCCGCGTCCTAACGTCCGGTGCTGTTCGGCGGCGGCCATACCCTTCGGCCGTACGCGCCGCCGGGCGGACAGTTCGCACTACGTCTGCACCACAGGGTTGAGGGTTGGCGACTCGTATGTCCAGCGTGCTCGCCGCTGAACGGTCGAAAGTCTCATCGGGCAATTCAATGAGAAAATTGAAGGAAGAAGTGGTCGAGAAACCGAAGGGGCCGGCGCCCGTGACCGAGAACGAGATCATCGAGTTTGTCACCGGGCTGCCCGGGGCCGTCGCGGTGACCGCGAGCGAGCACAACGGCGCTCCCGAGGTCGCCTGGGGCGACACGTTCTTCTTCTACGATCCGCACGACGATGCGGCCGACCGCCGGCACCCGTTCGCGTCGATCGTCATCAACGACTACGACGGCTTCGACACGTTCTCCCGGCTCAACCGGCCTGGGATTTTCCGGTTGAACATCGGGGTCGGCCGGGTCGGGTTCGAGGAGCTGATCGGCCATCCGCCTGCGGCGCATTCGGACCATCGTGCGGGCATCGACTACGCGGTGACCGACCGGATTCTGCCGCACCCGATCTACGCCACCCAGGCCTGGATCTCGATCCTGAACCCGGGCGACGCGACCGGCGAACGCGTCCGGTCCCTGCTGCGGGAGGCGCATTCCCGTTCGATGAAACGCCACCGGCCACGTACCGCCAAGGCTTAGCGAAGGGCCCCACACAATTCGTGTGGGGCCCTTCGGGGTGGTGCGGCGTGTGCTGTGCGGTCAGCCGGTCACCGGGAGGTCGCCGGTGACGGGGGTGGGCTGCGGCGCCGTCCCGGGCGGCTCGTTCGACGGTGCGCTGGGTGGCGCTGCCGGACCCGACGGCGGCGTCGCCTCGTTGGGCCTCGAGCCGCAGTTGGCGGAGGCGATGCTGATCGTCTCGGTCTTGGCCGGGCCGAGCGACACGGTCACCTCGATCGCGGTGACGGTGAGGGTGCCGTCGGGGTTGTCGACCTGCTTGTTGATGACCACCTTGACGATGTGCGGCGCCGCCACGTTCTCCGGCGCCACCGCGATGGTGGTGTTCGGCGGAGCGCTCACGTCGAGCTTCTTGCCATTGAGGAACGCCTTGACCAGCGAAGACTTGCCGCCGTTAGGCGTGCACTTCGCGGTGACCAGGCTGGCGGCGAGCCTGGCCTTGATCAGCCTGACGTCGGCGACGCTGGCGCGGGCGTAACCAGGCGCGGCCGCCGCGTTGAGGACCGACGCCTCGATGATCGGGTTGGGCGGCACCTCGACGAGGCTCTTGCGGGTCGGCTGCTGCCCGGTCGTGACGTGCACCGGCGAAATCGGCCCGATGGGCACTACACCGGTCGCGGCCAGAGCGTAG
This sequence comes from Streptosporangiaceae bacterium, assembly GCA_036555725.1. Classification (GTDB taxonomy): domain Bacteria; phylum Actinomycetota; class Actinomycetes; order Streptosporangiales; family Streptosporangiaceae; genus CALAED01. Next base: position 83,117 of record DATBKU010000115.1, read on the forward strand.
GCCGAGCCGGTCCCATCGGTGCTCGCGTACGAGGCCGGCGCTGAGATCGCCAGCGGTGTCGCCACCGCTCCGGCGACGACGGCGTATTTGGCCACATGCGTCAAGCGCACAGTTATCTCTCCTTCGGGGAAACGGGCCAGCCCGGGGCTGGGTGCTGGCTATGCGGTAACGAGAACGGGCGTGCCGAGCGGCACCCGGGACAACGCCTTGAGCGCGTCCGCGGGAACTCGTACACAGCCGTGGGTGACGGCTTGGCCGAACACGGACTTCTGCGGCCAGCCGTGGAACGCGACCGTGCCGGGCCCGCCGCCGAACGTGTCGAGCGTTTCGGAGTGCGCCCCGACCGGCAGAATGATCGGACTGTACGTCGGCTTGGACGGCGCCAGCGAGGCGAGCAGGAACGTACGACCGGGCGGCGTGGGCGTATTCGAAGCGCCCACCGCGACGGTCCACGTCCCGACCTTCCGGCCGGAGTTGACGATGACCAGCCGCCGCTCGGACGTGTCGACCTTGATGACGTACGTACTGCGCGCGGACTTCAACTTGTCGTCACCGCTGGGGATCCATCCCGTTGTCCGGTTCGGACGGCTGGGCAGCAGCACCTGCTGCCACCCTGGTTTGGTCTCCACCACCGGAACCCAGGTAGGACTACCCAACTGTTTGTCGGGCAGTATCGCCACCGGCGGCCCGCCAGGTGTTGCCGACACCGGCAGCGGCGCCGTGGGGTGCACCACGGTGCCATCACCGGTCGCGGGCGAAGCTTGTTCCTGCGGCAGGCCCTGCAGCGTCGTGTAGGTCGTCGCCTGCTGCAACGCCGCCGACGGCCGCTCCTGAGCCGAGCCGGTCCGCTGCCCGCCGCCACCGCAGCCCGCCGCCAACATGACCGCGGCCGTCAGCACGGCCGTACGGACACCGAGGACATGCTCGAACCGATTGCGCACGAATACTCCAAGACATCGTGAACTGAGGGGATGCCAGCGAGAGCGCGATCTCGCGGAGCAGTCATATGTGTACCACGAGTAACCAATAGTAGTGGGGCAAGAGTTAAGGAATGAGACCGAAGATGTCTCTGATACCGCCGGCCCAACGTCGGCAACACTTGCCATCAACCTGCGAATATGCCGACTTCAAGTGGGGTCGTCGCTTCGGTTACTCGTCGCCAGGATGCACCATCGACGGATCGAGTTGCCGCTGCGATCGGGAAGGAGCCGGCCGTGGCCCTGACAGACGGAGTTCGCCGGATCTGCGGCAGCGCCGCGATCCCCCGGTCCCCCGTCCCCGGCCGGCGGCGAGTTTCACCGGACTGACACGGCTATGCCACCCGCCCTCCGCCAAGCTGGCGCTCATTCCATACGAACGTGCCTCCCGTACGGACGTGAGTTCCGTACGAGAGTGATCACCGAGGAGGGCTCATGGGCAAGGTGATCTTCGATGTGAGCATGTCGCTGGACGGTTTCGTCCGGGCGACCGGCAACACTCCCGAGGAACCGCTCGGCAAGGGCGGCGAGCGGCTGCACGAGTGGGGGATGGGCGAGGATCCGGCCGGCCGCGACCTCTTGGCCGCCGCCGTGTCGCAGGCGGGGGCCTTCATCGGCGGACGGCGGACGTACGAGGACTCGCTGCCCTGGTGGGGGGCCGACGGACCGACGGGTTCCGCCCGACTGCCGCTGTTCATCGTGACCCACCAGGCGCCGGCGCCCGCGGACGTGCCCGACGGCGGCGTCTACACCTTCGTGACCGACGGGATCGAGAGCGCCCTGCGGCAGGCCGGGCAGGTCGCCGGCGACAAGAACATCTGCGTGATGGGCGGCTGGGACGTCGCGCGCCAGTACGTCAACGCGGGGTTGGTCGACCAGATCGGGATCCACCTGGTGCCCGTGCTGTTCGGCGGGGGCCTGCGGCTCTTCGACGACATCGGCGATGACCACATCCAGCTCAAGGTGGTCAACGTGGTGGACACCCAGGAGGCCACCCACCTCCTCTACGACATCGTGAAATGACCCGTCACCGCCGACACCACGCCGGTCAGCAGGCTGAGTTGGTTTGAGTGAGCAGGCCGAGCCGCCAGGGCAGGCTGTTGTAGTCACCGCCGGCACCGGGGTCCAGGCCCTGGTAGACGTAGCGCATGTTGCAGGGGCTGATGGTCAGCGTCTGGTCGGTACCGGCGCGGATCATCTCGCCGTGACTGATGTCGCGGGTCCAGGCGCCGGCGGGGAAGGTGACGTTGTTGGCTCGGGCGAACGGGTTGGCCTCGGTGGCGGCCAGCGGGGTCCACGAGCCGGCGATGCCGGTTGAGGTCCAGGACCGGAAGTAGCGCCGGCCATCGGACCCGATCGCCTCGACGATCAGCAGGTAGGTGTTGCTGCCCTGGACCTTGTAGACGTTGCTCGCTTCGAACAGGTTGTTTCTGTTCGAGTCCTGGGCCGCGATGACGGTGTTGGTGAACCCGTTCGGGAACTGGGCCACGGTCGTCTGCGATCGGTACAGGTGCCCATTGTCGTCGGAGGAGAACAGATAGCAGTTGACGGAATCGCAGATCACCCACATGTCCACCCAGAAACCGCTGCCGATGTTCTGCCGGATGATATCGGGCATTGAGGGATAGAAGTTCTGCGGCGCGCTCCACCCGTTCGGGTTGCTGATGTCGCTATTGGTGGAGTACGAGGCGTTGCCGGTTTGGTAGACCAGATACCACTTGTTCTGCGGCGCGAAATAGAACACCTCCGGCGCGGCCCGGTACCCCGTTCCGATCCCGCTTCGGTCCAAGTAGAACTGCGGGGCCGAGCCCGCCTGTGACCAGTCCGTGAAGTTCGTGTACACCAGGTTGTAGCCGGAGGAGTTGGCGACGCTGGCGAACACGTGCCATTTGCCGCCGGCGAAGACCACCGATGGGTCTTTGATCCCGGCGATGTTGTGCGTCGCATCCGACTTGGGCGAGATCAGCGCACCGCTGGACGACCACCGGAAGCTCGATGGCAGCGACCCGGTCCCGCCAGTCGGCGTCGTGGTAGGCGTTGGGGTGGGGGTCGGTGAACCGCCGGTGCCGCCGGTGCAGGCGGTGCCGTTGAGCGCGAAGCTCGAGGGCACCGGATTACCGCTGTTGTTCCAGGAACCGTTGAACCCGAAGGTCGTGCCGGCGTTGGTGGCCAGGGTGCCGTTCCAGCCGGCATTGCGCGCGGAGACGGCAGTTCCGCTTTGTGTGACGGTGGCGTTCCATGCCTGGGTGACCTGCTGTCCCGCGCCGAACGACCAGGTCAGCGTCCAGCTCGTGACGGGGTCGCCGAGGTTGGTCAGGTTGACGTTCGCGGTGAATCCGCCGGCCCATTGAGAGGTGACGGTGTACGTCACGGAACAACCGCTGGTGGCGCGCGCGAAGTCGGGCACGAGCGTGACGGCCGCGGCCACGCCCAGCGTGACGGCGGCCGTCAACACCACGGTTCGGACTCGGCGGTGACCTCGCATAACAAGTCCTCTCGGCGCTACGCGCATTGACGGCGCGCCTGGCGTTTCGATATTTCGAACGTCATTCGCAGGATGGTTCATGACGGTAATAATCGGATCAATCGCGGTCAACAAAGGCCGTCACGGCGACCACAGCGCGATATCCGGGTGGCCGGGCGCGTCGGCACGAATCCGCCGAGGAGTGAGCGCGCTTTGGTCGAATTAAGGCAGCTCAGCCCGGTGTGCCGAGCGGAAACGCGAGCTTCTGGGCCCCGCCGGGCGGTTGATGAAAGCCATGAAAACCGCCCACTGGTACGACAAGCCAATGTTTGTGGGGCATCGGCTTCAGATCACGCGGGTGGCGATCTGGTTTGCCGTCGCTTGGAGGGTGGGTCCGAGTTGGCTGACGAGATCGCTCATTGCTGCGGGTGACCAGGGGATGGCCACGTTGATGGCGGCGACGACCTCGCCGGACCGGGCGCGTATGGGTGCGGCGATCGACCGGAGCGCGCTTTCGAGTTCTTCGTCGTTGACGGCGAGGCCGGTGCGGCGTACCTGCTGTAGTTCCGCGAGCAGGGCTTGTTTGTCGGTGAGCGTTCGCGGGGCGCGCTGGATGAGGTCGATGCGGTCGAGCAGCCGGTCGAGGTCGGGGCGGGGCAGGAAGGCGAGCAGGGCCTTGCCGGTGGCGCTGCAGTAGGTGGGTATCCGGGAGCCGACGTGGAGGGTGAACTCGAGGTGGTGGTAGCGGCCGGGCCGCCCGCGTACCCGATCGATCAAGATCACGTCGGTGTCGTCGCGGATCGCGAGGTTGGAGGTATGCCCGGTCGTGTCGGTGAGCCGGCGGAGGTGGGGGCCGGCGATCTCACGCAGCCCGAGTGACCCGAGCGTGGAGAAGCCGAGGTCGAGGACGCGCGGGCCGAGCCGGTACCTGCGGGTGGCGTCGTCTTGTTCGAGGAAGCCGAGCGAGGCGAGCGTGGCCACGTACCGGTGGGTCGTGCTGCGGGTGAGGGCGAGCTCGCGGGCCAGCTCACTGATTCCGAGCGCCGGCCGATCCGGCGTGAACGCGCAGAGGATGGCGAGCCCGCGCTCCAGTGATTGCGAAAGGCCCGAATCAGAAGTCGGCTTCGGCATGTTCCGAATATTAGAATGCTGTGTTGATTATTCGACAGCTGGAACCCTAGCATCGCTGCACATTTCCGCGTCGTCGCAGGAGGACCGGGATGGACAGCTGGCACGTGCGACGGTGTGGGCAGCCGCATCGCCCGGCGATATGGCTGATCGGAAGAACTCATGGGTCGTCGGCCGTCCGGGCTCCCATCACAAGGCGTTCCAGCCCGGCCCTCTTACGAAGGAGCGACCCATGAAGTCTCTTGGTATTCACCGAGCGTCGGCGGCGATCACCGCTGCCGTCGCCGCGATTGCGTTGACCGCCGCGGGGTGCGGAGGCGGCAACGAACCCTCCTCATCAGGCACCGGCCTGGAAAAGACGACGTTGAACGTCGGAATGCTGCCGGTCGCCGACGTCGCCCAGCTGCAACTGGCCCAGGACCGCGGTTTCTTCAAGGCCGAGGGGCTGACCATCAAGACCCAAGTCCTGCAGGGCGGCGCCGAGGCGGTACCCAAACTCAAGAGCAAGAACCTGGACATCTCGTTCGGTGCCTGGGTGCCGTTCTTCATGGCCCAGGAGTCCGGCGCGATCAAGCTGCGCGCCGTCGCTCCCGCCTTCGACTCCGGACCCGGCACGCACGTGATCCTGGTGCCCAAGGACTCCCCCATCAAGACCGCCAAAGACCTGGCCGACAAGAAGATCGGCATCAACGTCAAGCACAACCTCGGCTCGCTGATGATCCAGGCGACCCTGCAACCCCAGGGCGTCAAGCTCGACGACAACGCCAACTTCGTCGCGATGCCGTTCCCGAACATGCAGGCGGCACTGCAAAGCCACAGCGTCGACGCCGTCCAGGCGGTCGAGCCCTTCAACACCCAGATCCAAAAGGCCATCGGCGCGCAGCAGATCGTTGAGCTCAGCGAAGGCCCCACGGCCAAGTTCCCCATCGCCGGATACGTCTCGACCGAGGAGTTCGCCAAGAAGAACCCCAAGACGGTCGCGGCCTTCCAGCGCGCCATCGTCAAGGCCCAGGCGCTGCTGACCGACAAGGCGGTGCTGGAGAAGACCATCCCCGAGTACGCGAAGATCTCGCCCGAGATCGTCGCGGCCATGAACTACGGCACCTACCCGACCGCGCTCGACCCGGCCTCACTCAAGCGGGTCTCCGACCTCATGATCCAATACGGCTACCTGAAGAACCCGATCGACGTGAACGCCCTCATCAGCAACGCCGGGTGAGTCCACGCGTCGATCACGTGTTACTGGACCGTGGCGGGTGCCTGGGTGGTGTCGCGTGTGCTGCCCGCCCGGCCCAGGAGCCGTTCGGCGAGGGGCGCGAAGCACAACCCGATCACGGCCCACAGAATCGCTTGCGCGGCCACCGAGTACAACCGGAAGGAGTACAGCACGTCGGCCGGGAAGCCCGGGTAGGCGATCTGCCCTTGACTGTTGCGCAGCGGCAGCGGCGTCTCGGTCGCGTGCCGGCCGTAGGTGTGGACGTTGGCCGACAGGTGACCGAGCGAGGGCAGCAGTGCCATCACGACGCCGAGGGCGGCGATGCAGGCCAGCGCGGCCAGCAGGGTCGCGTTCCAATTCCCGAACCGGGGCGCCAGCCGCTGCCCCAGCCAGACGGCCAGCACCAAGAAGACGACCGAGACACCGACCATCAGCAGAAACAGGCCGCTGCGGTCCCGGATGGTCTCCTCGTGGCCGATCGCCGGCGGGTTGGCCGGGTACTTGATGAACGGGATCAGGTAAAGGGCGAGGAACCCGCCGAGGGCCACCAGCAGCGCCAGGCTGCGAGGCCGCAGGTTGCCGGTGCGTCCACACGCCAGCGCGTAGGCGACCGCGTACAGGCCGCCCATCGCCACCCCGAACGCGATCATGCCGACGCCGATGCCGACATTTCCCTGCACGGTGCGGCTGAACGGGTCGGACCCGGCCGTCTCGACCGCGATACCCGCCGCCCGATCCAAGGCGGCCTGTGCGGCCTCCCGGCCGGACTCGTAGTCGATGGCCGCCTGGATCTGCGGCTCGGCGAAGATCCGGGCGAAGATGAACGCCACGATCCCGCCCACCGCTCCGACCAGCAGCCCACGCACGATGAATTGCCGTTCCACGACGCACTCCTTCGCCGACGTCCTCACCGACGTCCCTGATGGCCGGGCAGAATGAGGTTCGGCTAGGCCTGCGGATGACAGGCCCGGCGGAACCGATTAGTGGCAGGGGAAGCCGAGGAAGTGCCGCGCGTCGTGCATGAACTCATGGACCAGCATGTTGCCGCCCGATACGGACACCGCGCCCTGGTCGATGCCGACGAGGTAGTACAACGCCAGGCAGAACGCGACGGTGCCGAAAAGCCACAGAGCGGCCCGAACGCCGGGGAGCACCACCGGGGTGGTACGGCCGGTGGGGAGCGTCGACGTGGTCATCAGTGCCTCCTTAGGGATCGTGCGTCCCTCTTACGGATGGAGCTCAGATGGCGGAGGGTCTGACTCGCCAACCCAGTTCGGGCTGGCACACAGTGGCGCGACCGTGCCGGACTCTCACCGGCTTCCCCCTACCATCAAGGTTCGCCCGGATCGTACGGGCAGGGCCGGACCACCGTCAACGCCGCGAGGAGGTGAGGCAACCGTGACCGTCCGGCTCGTTCTGGTCTCGCACGCGGCCACCGCCGCCACTCGCGAGTACCGGTTCCCCGCCGACGAGCCACTCGACGCGCCCGGCGCCGCGGCCGCGGCCGCCGCTCATGGAGCGTTGCGGCGCGTCGACACCGCCTACCGAGGTCCGGAAGCCCGCTGCCGGCAGACGGCCGGCGCGCTCGGCCTCGATACCACCGCCGACCCTCCGCTCGCCGACCTGGACGTGGGGGCGTGGCGCGGCCGTACGCTGACTGACCTGGAGGCAGACCGGCCCGCGGACCTGCGCGCCTGGCTCACCGACCCCGCCGCCGCCCCACACGGCGGTGAATCGCTGGCCGGCCTCATCGAACGGGCGGCCAACTGGCTCGACGGCCTGCCCGCCGGGCCGGCCCGGATCGCCGCCATCACCCACCCCGCCGTCATCCGTGCCGCCGTCCTGCACGTCCTCGGCGCCCCGCCCGCCGGCTTCTGGCGACTGGACACCGTCCCGCTGTCACAAACGTGGCTGTCTCGCCACGCCGGGCGCTGGCGGCTACGAGAGACCGGCCACCCCCTCACCCCAACCGCCGGCTGATCCCGTTTCCCCGTCGGGCGACCGGCCGGCCCGCGGGCGCACGTAGGCCCTGTCGAGGGCCCGTGGTCACGAGTGCGTGCGCCCGAGCCGGGCATGGCCGGTAACCGGCCATGGTGTGTCAGCGTTGGGTGTCGAACCACTCCTCGAAGGTGGGACCGGCGAGCTTGGCGTGCGGACCGGGCAGTAGCCCGCCACTGGCGTAGGCCTTGGCGTCGGGGTCGTCGGGGTTGTCGACGCTGACGACCTCGACACCCCGGCGGGCGGCGACGAGCTTGGCCGCCTCGGCCACGTTCTCTTCGCGCGGCCCGGCGATCTCGGGGATCGGCGTCCCAGGAGCGGGCTGGGCGGGTGCGCTGGGGTCGGTGGCCAGATTGACCAGCTCCTCGGCCACGGTGCGTGCGGCCACGAGCTGGCTGGGCCAAGCCGGGACGTAGGCGACGTCGCCCTGCTGCCAGTCCAGAAGTTGAACGACGAATTCGTGGAACTGCGCTGCGCGCAGGATGCGGGCGGGGAGGGGGCCGGACAGGTTGGCCTCCTCGTGCACCGGCTTGGAGGCGAGGAAGCCGGCGGTGAAGTTTTCGATGCCGATGATGGACACGACAACGATCTGGCCGACTCCAGCCTTCTGGCCGTACTCGTGCAGGTTGTGGGTCGCCGTGCGGAAGAACTCCGTCGCCGCCTGCTGGTCGTTGTACGGCCACGACGCGGCATCGATGATGACGTCGACCCCGACGAGCGCCTCGGCGAGGCCCTTACCGGTGATGATGTCCACGCCGGTGGCCCGTGACATCGGTACGACCTCGTAACCCCGTTCGGTGAGGACGTCGACGACGTGGCGACCTACCCGCCCGGTTGCTCCAGCCACTGCGAACTTGCTGCTACTCATGCTCCGTGCCTTTCCTACGTACTGGAAGGTGTCTCAGCAGTACGACGACGCAGCCGCGCGGAATGTGAGGTGGTGCATCAACTTCGCCGACTCGGGGCGTCAGGTCGCCCGTTCGCGTACGAGCCGTCCGAGGTCGATGTGGGCGAGCGCGCGCAGGCCGGGGAGCTGGGCGAGGAGCGCGACGGCGGTGATGACGGCGGCGGTCCAGGCGTAGGTGGCGAGGCGGATATCGGTGTGGAAGGCCAGCAGATCACTGTTGAACGCGCCAAGGAACGCGGCGGTGGCGAGGCGCCCGAGGAAAAGGCCGGGCAGGATCCCGACGGCGATCAAGAGCAGATTTTCGGTGGTGACGAGGCGAGACAGTCGCCGGCGGGCGACGCCGGCGGCGCGCAGCGCGGCGATTTCAACGCCGCGTTCGGCGACGTTGACCGACATGGTGGCGAACAGCACGGTGAACGCCAGTAGCCCGCCGAAGACGAGCATGACGGCGACGAAGACATAGAACAGGTTCATGTAGTTGTCCATGGTCTGCCGGAGCGCCTGGGTGTCGGTATAGGCGAGGACGCCGGGCCGGGCGGACAGCGCGCGTTGCAGGGCGGCGTGGTCCGCGCCGGGACCGAACCGCACCAGCACAGTGGTCGGCTGGGCGGTGGGCGCGAGGGCCTGGAACTGATCGAGCGAGGCGTAGGCGTAGGTGCCGAGCGGCTCGTCGACGAACCCCGCCACCGTTGCCTGGACGGTCGCCTGGCCGGCACCGGGGAGCCGGAGCGGGATCCGGTCGCCTTCGGCGATGCCGAGCTTGTCGCGGAGCGCGGTGCCGAGGAGCACGCCGTCGGGTGGCAGCGGGCGGGAGTCGCCGTTGGGGCCGAGGAACGTGTGCATGACCGTCCCCGGCCGGAGAGCGATGAGCGCGGTGCTGTAGGTACGGAGGGCCGGCGGCGAGGGTGACCGGGAGTTGGGCGCTCGGCTCGGCTGCCTGGACACCTGCACCTGGGAGCCCGGGTGGAGTTTCGCGTGCCGGGCCAGGTGGTCTTCGGCGAGCACGCCGGACGGGGCGACCGGATCGAGGTAGTGGCCGGTCAGCACCTTGACCCGGTCGACCGTTGGTCGCCGGTCGGCGGGCATGCCGACGACATGGCCGACCAGGCTGCTGCCATCGGGCAGCCGGATCGGCACGTCGGCGACGGTACGTACCTCGGCCGCGGCGACGCCGGGGGTGGCGATCGCCTGGCGGGAGATGGCGGTGCTGTCGCCGCCGACCAGGGTGAGGTCGGCGAACCGATAGCGGTCGAAGATGGACTGGTAGCTGGCGTCCAGGTTCCGGTACGCGTCATAGGCCGCGCCGTATAACGCGACGCCGAACATGACCAACACCATGGCGGAGATCAGCTGTGCCGGGCGGTTGCGCAGGTCACGACGCAGCTTGACGGAAAGGACGCTCACCACGTCACCTCCGCGGCAACCCCGGGGGTCGTGGTGGTGGACACGTCGACGATCTGGCCGGAGCGCATACGCACGACACGGTGCGCGATGGTGGCGACCGCGGCGTTGTGGGTGACGGCCAGCACGGTGCGGCCCTGCCGGTTGAGGTCTTGAAGCACTTGCAGCACCTCGCGTCCCGTGTCGAGGTCCAACGCGCCCGTGGGCTCGTCGCACAGCAGCAACGGCGGATCTTTCGCGATGGCCCGGGCGATCGCCACCCGCTGTTGTTCCCCACCGGACAGCTGGGCGGGAAAGTGATTCGCCCGTTCGGCCAGCCCAACCGCCTCCAGGGCGCGGCGCGCGGCCTCCCGGTCGCCGTGGCCGGTGAGCTCGGCGACCAGCCGCACGTTCTCCAGCGCCGTGAGCGTGGGCACGAGGTTGAACTGGAACACGAAGCCCGGTAGTCGGCGGTTCGATACCGCCGATCAGGTTCAGCAGGGTCGTCTTCCCGGAACCGGACGGGCCGAGCAGCACCTTCCCTGAGTTGGTCGCTCGCCTTAGGCGATCGACCAACACATGCTATAAGCAATAATTGTATAGCGCAATTACACTGACGGCGGCAGCCCGGCGCGGGGATGAAGTGCAGGGATGCTCGGCTCAACGCCACGCGTGGCGGATCTTCAACCGACCGAACCCCATGGTGCCGGAGATCCGGATCGTCGGCCCACCTGGGCGAGCGCGCCGCGAGGTCTTGTAGAGCGAGTCCTTCCATACAGTGCGCAGACCCTCGACGTCGACGATCGCGTCGCGGGGCACCGTGATCTTGGCCCGGCCGGTGCCGAGTTGCAGCTCGATGTCGACTACCGGATGCTCGATGACCGCCCGGGACAGGTCCAGATGCACCTTTCCGAATGCGGACTCGACCTTGAGGTTCCGAGGTACCCGCCATGCGCCGCGCCGCCGGATCCGCCCGCTGGCGGCGGCGATCGTCGACGTGGTGTCCGCCTTCTCCCCCGGGAGCGAGGCCAGCGCCGACACGAGTTCGCCGTGCGTCTTGGCGGTGAGCACCCGATCGAGGCGTTCGTCCATCTCCTCGTGCGAGATGTGCCCTTCGGCGTACGCATCCTGCAGGCGCCGCACAGCCGTATCGCGGTCGTCTTCACTGATCGGCGGCGACAGGTCTTCCGGCAGCGAGGGCACGATCTCACTCTAATGCCATGCGTAATCAATTACCACGTAATGGATTACGTCGCGCCGGAGCCTGGGCCCATCCGGCGGTACGTTCTGGGCCTGGGAAAATGGGCCCACGGACTCTGGGAATGGGTACCGCGCGATCCGTACTGTTACGAGCGCGACAGGTAACTCGTCATTACCATCGACGGACGGGCAGGTTGGGTCGATGTCTCCTCATCAAGTCCGGATCGCCCGCGACCGCGGCGTCGCAATGGTCGAATACCTCGGGCTGCTAGCGCTCCTGGCCAGCATCTTCATCGCGTTTTCATCCTGTGCCAGTCAGCAGGTGAAGAAGCGAGCGCCGGCGCTCGACCGGTCCATGCTGCAGAAGGACACGCAGGCGGCCATCGAAGGGGCCAGAAAGGCACTTCAAGACGACGACTGCAACAACGCGATCAGCGGTCCCGCCGGAGATGCCAGAGACGTTCTGGACTACGTCGCCATGCAAGACTACTCAACGTTCGACGCGCCGAAGGGTCAACTCGCCGACTCGCGCGGGCGTGGCGCGCGCGGCAAGATAACATTCTACGGAGCATTTCACCGGACCCAGCCCAATCGGTTCTATTACCCAGGGGCGGTTTTCAAGGACGGGCGCACCGACCTCACTCCGGAAGAGTTCCAGATCATGGCGGTGTTGCACGAGGTTGGCCATTCCACCGGAGTCCATCCAAAGGAACCGCCAGGGGAGCCCGGCGCACCCTTCAACGAAGCGATATTGCGACGGTGCCTGGGCGTAATCCAATGAGCCCAAGTGTGGGTTCTCCGGCTCGTTCCAGCCACGCCGGTCTACGAGCCGCAGCGGGAGGTCGGGAGCGGTGAGCGTCCACAGGATGTCTCCGTGGTCGGATCCATTGACTTCAGTCGGCGAGCGCCCGCTGAATGCTCGTTTCGGTAGGTCCGAGAAAGTGCGGCCTGGGTCGTACGATCACCGAGTACATCGCCTTGATCGTGGCGAACGGCTCCCGCGCGTACGCCATGCGAGTCGGTCCGGGAATCTCGGAGAGGCAGTCGTCGCCGACACCCCACGCGGCAACTCCGGCCGCCTGGCATAGCGCGACCGCCCGCGGCAGGTGGAAGCTCTGCGTGACGATGGTGGCTCGATCGATGCCAAAGATGCGCTTGGCCCGTACGCAGGAGTTCCACGTGTCGAATCCGGCGTAGTCGCGGACGATTTTCTGCTCCGGAACACTGTGGGCGATCAGATAGTCGCGCATGACGGTCGGCTCGTCGTAGATCTTGGTGCTGTTGTCGCCCGACACGAGGAGTGCCCTGACCTTGCCCCGCCGGTACAACTCCGCGGCGAGGTCGAGACGACGGGCCAGCATGGGCGACGGCTGGTTGTTGTGAACGCCCGCCCCAAGGACCAACGCGACCGGAGTCGCCGGCACCCGGTCGAGTGAGGTACGGAAGGGAGCGGTGCTCGCGTACGTCCATCCCGTCGGCACCATCAGCGCGAACCCGGCCAGCGCCAGCGCGACGGAGCCCGGCCCCGCCCAGCGCCGCAGCCGACCGTACGCCCGCCGGGCCAAGCGATTGAGTACCACGTGTTCTCCGACGCACCGCATCCCACTACGGTTCTGCCTTGCTCTGCGGCCGGTCGGCGATGTCACATTGGGGGCGGGCCCCTCGTCGGTTCAGTGGCGGCTCGTATCGCCGGACGGCTGCGCCCGGCCCAGCGGATGCGAGCCACCGCAGGTCGCGTTGGCGGCCTGCGCCGGCGTTGTCTAAGTCGAGGATGCGCACGATGGGTATCGAGGAAAGCCTGCCTAGCGGGTTCCTGTTGACCACGGTCGAAAAGCTCGCCGGTATGGCGCGGGCGAGTTCGGTGTGGCCGATGACCTTCGGTTTGGCCTGCTGCGGGATCGAGCTGATGGCGGTGGGCGATCCCCGGCATGACTTCGCCCGCTTCGGGATGGAGCGACCATCAGGCTCCCCCCGCCAGGCCGATCTGATGGTGGTGGCCGGCCGGGTGAGCCAGAAGATGGGCCCCGTGCTGCGGCAACTGTACGACCAGATGGCCGGCCCGAAGTGGGTGATCGCGATGGGCGTGTGCGCCTCGTCCGGCGGCATGTTCAACAACTACGCGGTCGTCCAGGGCGTCGATCACATCGTGCCGGTCGACATCTATCTGCCCGGCTGCCCACCCCGTCCGGAAATGCTGCTGGACGCGATCGTCAAACTGCACGACAAGATCCGCAACACCAAGCTCGGCGCCCACCGCAAGCAAGAGATCGCCGACCTGGAACGTGCCAAACTACGGCAGCTTCCGTTGCTCGATCACCGGGACTGAGCGTCCCAGCCGTTGGAGGCCCCTCGCGTCACCTGCGGACCTGCCCGCTCACGGCCGAGCACGCGGCACACATCCCGCTTCCGGGACGATGACCAGGCGTCCACGGCGGGCCGGTCGGTGTGGCTGGGCGTGTCTGAGCGGGCAGGTCCGCAGGTGGCGCGTACGGCGGCGTGGGCGCGCAGCGGGTCGAGCGGCCTCGGCGGCCTCGTCCTGCCGGATGTACGTCGGCGGGCGCCAGCAGCCGTGGCGAGGCCGGGGGGCGACAGAGTGGCAAGCGGTGGGCGGCCCGAGCTGAAGTCGGGTCCGGCCGGTGGTCACTTACTGGGTTGGGGCGTCTTGCAGGAGATCTTCGGGTTCACGCCGACGTAGTTGAGCGGGCCCGCGAGGATCGTGACGATAATCGTGCTGGCCTGCGAGCAGTTGCTCGGACCTTCGCTGTAGTAGTGCCGCTGACCGGCGGCGATGGCGCCGATGATCAGCCAGAGGAGGATCACGGCGGTGGTGATCTTCATCGGTACCTCCAAGAACTACATCCGCTGGCGGAGTGATCGACGCCGAGCGGTGTAGGCGTCGCGTGGTCAACGATCGTGGTCATGGAACGCAGCATTAATACCAGAATCTGCAAATAAGCACATTCGTACCAATGAATCTCGGAGGCACCCTTCGGTCGGTGGCGTACCAACTGCCTACCCTCGTCTGCGCATCTGATGCGATGAAGGGGCGGGCCCTGCGCGGCCGGCGGATGCTGAGGTGGTCCGGGTGCAGTCCGTAGTCACGAGGTGACCACGATCTAGCGCGGTGTCGTTTCCAGGTAATGGGGTGCCCGCCCGTGTAGAAGCCGCAGCGCGGGTAGGCCACCACGTTCAGGCAATGTACTCGATGAAGGAGAGAGCCCGATGCGTCGTATCAGCGCCGCGCTCCGCGCCATTGTCGCGACGATCGTGAACGTCATCACCCTGCCTTTCCGGGTGCTCGCCCGGCTGTTCGGCTCGTCTCGCCGTCGCCCGGCGAGCACCCGGCGGCGCACCGCCGCCTAGACCTCGGTTGGCGGCGTCCGATGTGATGCTGAGTAGCTGAATCCAGTTTTGGGGTGGTCGGGCGCGTAAGTCCTGCGGGCAGCGTCCGGCCCCCGGCCCCGATCCGGCCTACGACATCACCCAGTGGCACGACATCACCCAGTGGCACGACGCCGAGATCCGTCAAACGAGCGCGCAAACCCTGACGCGCACAAACGCCCCCCTCGCGAGCGCGCGGATCCACGCCGATCGGCTAGACCCAGCGATGGGCAGCGCAGTCGAAGGTGTGCGTGCCGGCGCCTACCTCGGTCGCGGGGAAGCCGGGAAGGTCGACCTCGGCGATCGTGCCGGGCGGGACGGTCGCGGTGACTGTGAGCGCGTCGTCGGACCACCGCCAGCTGACCGCCGCACGGCCGTACGGTGTATCCAGCTCGGCCGAGGCGTGCGTGAGGCCGCCGCCGGGCCGGGGGGCGATGCGGAGTCGCCGGTACCCGGGGGCCGCGGGCGCGAGGCCGGCGACCGTCCGGTGCAGGAAGTCGGCGACCGCGCCCAGCGCGTAGTGGTTGAAGGACGTCATCTCACCCGGGTTGACCGAGCAGCTCGCCGATACCGATTACCAGGTCATCATCGTCCAGGGCGGGGAGACCCTGAAGGCCGAGACGCGGGCCGTTGACGCGCTGGTCGATCGGCAGATCGACGGAATGCTCGTGGTCGCCCCGCTCTCGTCGAAGCGGCGACTCGAAGAGGTGGCCGACGGCACACCCACCGTCGTGCTCGGCTCGCACGAAAGGTCGGCGGTGTACGACTCGGTGTTCGACGACGACGATGCCGGCGCCGAGCTCGTTGTGGAGCACCTGATCGCGCTCGGGCATCGCCGGATCGCGCACATCGCCCAGAAGGACGCCAGCCGCGGCCGGCCCGCCACTGTGCTCTACACGATCAGGGCGGAGACCTACCGGCGCGTGATGCGCGACCACGGGCTGGCCGACGAGATCGCGGTCGCGGCCACGTCGTACACCGAGGAGGGCGGCTACGAGGGTGCGCGGCAGTTGCTGGCCCGGTCACCGCAGCCGACGGCGATCTTCGCCGGCGCCGACCTGGCCGCCTTCGGCGCCCTCGCCGCGCTGCACGAGGCAGGGCTGGCCGTCCCCGACGACGTCTCGATCGCCGGGTACGACAACACCCGGATGGCCGGCCTGGCCAACGTGTCCCTGACCAGCGTCGATCAGGACGGCGTCACCATGGGCAAGACCGTCGGCCGGCTTCTGCTGGAGCGCATCGAAGGCCGCACGGCGTCGGTGCGCTTCTCCGTCACCCCGGCGCTGGTGCCGCGTCGGTCGACCGGCCCGCCCCCGCCTGCTCGGTAACCAGATCGGCGCGACCTGTGCGCCGAGCGACGACATCCCATGTGATCTTGAGAAGCCAATGGCGGCGCGTGTCTTGACTGACGCGCACCGCCAATATGACGCCCCTCGACTTAAAACGATTTTCTGTCCGACGGACCTATTCGCCGTCCGCAAGGGGTTACTGGTCAGCCGGTTCCGGGCCGGTCATGATGCCCGCTTGGACTCGGACGCTGCCTGGGGCGCCGAGCCCGTCAGCGGAGTGGTGTCCACGTATTTGACCTCGTCGACGCGTTCGGCAAACTTCCAGCCATCCGGGGTCCGCTGGTAGCGGTCGTAATAAACGGAGTAGTTCAGGTGCGAGCCGCCGTCGCGGAACTGCCCGAAACTCAGGACGTAGGCCCGGCCGTGCGCGGTGTCGCCGGCAAGCTCGATCGGGCCCGGGTGCGTGGTCTGCACGAGGTAGTCCCAGAGACTCTCCTTCAACCGCTCGATACCGGCGCGGATCTCCTCCCGGCCGGCGAACTCGGCGTTGACGGCGGGGACCCGCCACACGCCGTCCGGTGTGAACAGCGCCGCAAAGCGGTCATAGTCGTTCATCATCCCGGCGTCGGTGAACTCGGCGCGCAGCGCCTCGATCTCGACGCGGTCGGCGATGGCCTGGAAATCGTTCATCGGTTTACTCCCTCGCCCGCGTTTGCTATGTGTGCCTGCAGGGCGCCGAACGCGCCGGGGCCGGAAATCCGTATCTGCATGATCTGTCTCCTTGTCACATCGGACGGATTTGAGGTGTCACCTATATGACACGCGGCGGCGGAGGAATGTGAACGATGACCGAGACCGACTGGCTGGCCGAGGGCTTCGAGAAGAATCGGGTCCGCCTCCGGGCAGTGGCCTACCGGATGCTCGGCTCGCTCGCCGAGGCCGAGGACGCCGTCCAGGAGGCGTGGCTGCGCGTGAGCCGGTCAGACGCCGGCGACGTCGATAACCTCGATGCCTGGCTGACCACGGTCGTCGCCCGGGTGTGCCTGAACGTGCTGCGCTCGCGCAGGGCGCGGCCCGAGGAACCCATGGGTGTGCACGTGCCCGACCCGCTCATCAGCCGCGCGGACGGGCCGAACCCCGAGGATCAGGCGCTGCTTGCCGACGCGGTCGGGCTCGCGCTGCACGTGGTGCTGGACACACTGACCCCCGCCGAGCGGCTGGCGTTCATCCTGCACGACATGTTCGACCTGCCCTTCGACCAGATCGCCCCCATCGTGGGGCGTTCCCCGGCCATGGCCAGGCAGCTCGCCAGCCGGGCCCGGCGCCGGGTGCGCGGAGCGGACGTCCCGGCCCCCGACCCCGATGTCGCCCGCCAGCGGGAAGTGGTCGACGCCTTCTTCGCCGCGGCACACCGCGGCGACTTCGATGCCCTCGTCGCGGTCCTCGACCCCGGCGTCGTGCTGCGGTCCGACGGGGGTACGGCGCGACCGGATGCCACTGTGGTGGTGCACGGCGCGGCCGCCGTTGCCCGCCACACGCTCCGGACCGCCCAGGCCTCCGCCCGGAAGCGGCCGGCGCTGGTGAACGGAGCCGCGGGCGTGGTCGTGACCGCGGGCGAGCAGCCGGTCGCGATCATGGGCTTCACCGTCTCGCGCGGCAAGATCGTGGAAATCGACGCGATCGCCGACCCCGAGCGCCTCGGCCGCCTCGACCTCGCCGTCCTTGAAAACTGACGGCTCACACGTACGCGTCCAGCGGCCGGGGGTGCACCACAAAGGGTCGCCCAAGTCGTTGATTTGTTCAGTGATGTTGCACATCATGTTCGTTGTACCTGTACACCCTTGACTTAAGGCACACCCATTCCTGAGCGGATCCATCGTGGGAAGGCGGTGTCGATCGGTGAGCCCCAGCGACGGTCGCGATCAAAAGCAGACCGAGGGCATCTCGCGGCGGAGCATCTTCACGACGGGAGCGGGGGCGGGGGCCTTCCTGGCGCTCGGCGGGCCGGCCGCCGCGCCGGCCGGCGCGGCCGAGCACCGTGGCGGCGGCGATCGAGACCGTAACAAGCCGGTCGAACGCCTTCGTCTGGTCAACGGCAAGATCCACACGATGGACTCGCGCGATCGCGTCGTGTCCTCGGTCGTCATCGAGCGCGGCCGATTCGTCATCGGAGGACGGGATGGCGACGGCGGCGGACCCACCAGAACCATCGACCTGCGCGGTCGCACGGCGATCCCAGGAGTCATCGAGAGCCATATCCATTCGGTCAGCCTGGGGAATCGACCAGGGTTCCATGTCGCCGGCGTCGAGCGGGCGGAATCCATCGCAGACGTCCAGGAGCTGCTGGCCGCCCGCCGGCCGGGCGTCCCGGACGGTCAGTGGATCACCGCCCTCGGCGGCTGGCACCCGAATCAGTGGGCCGAACACCGGCTGCCGACCCGCGCCGAGCTCGACGACGCCGTACCGGACCGGCCGGTGCTGCTCTACCAGAACTTCACTGGTCCGGCCGTCACGAACAGCCTCGGCAAGCGGTTCTTCGACGACATTGACGACGGGCCGCTCCCGCACCCGGACGCGGTCAAGATAAACGTGGCGGATGACGGACGCATCGCCCCCGGCGCGTTCGGTGCCGTGACCCCCGCGACGACGGCTCTGTTCCTGCTGCGCACCCTGCAGACGTTCGACGACAAGCTGCGCAGCAGCCGGGACATGATGGCGTACTCGGCTAGCGTGGGCCTCACCGCACACAGCGACAAGGTGCTCTTCCCGACGCCGGGGCCGCTGCACCCCAGCCAGCTGCTGTCCAATCTCGACCACTACCGGATGTATGACGCGCTGCTGCACCTCCACCGCAACGGCGAGACCACCATCCGGATGGAGTTCAACTTCCTCCACAACCAAAGCGACCCGCAGCTACCAGAGCTCCGGCAACGGCTGAACAACCAGTTCACTTTCTTCGGCGACGACATGCAGCGGACGGGCGGCATCGGCGAGTGGGCGGCGCCGATCTCCGCCGGCGAGGTGTGGTTCGAGGCGCAGCGGCTGGTCGCCCAGGCCGGCTGGCGCAACGAGAACGCCGTCGCCAACCTGAACGAGCTCACCCAGGTGGTCGAGGCGTGGGAGAAGGTGAACGCCGAGTTCGGCATCTCCGGGGACCGCTACATCGTCCACCACGTCCCGGTCGTGACCGAGAACCTTCTCGACCGGCTGCAGGCGCTGGGCGCGGGGGTGGCCATGCGCGCGTTCACTTGGATCACCGGGACGCCGGGCGCGGGCGGGGCGCCCTTCCGGACGATCCTGGACCACGGCATCAAGGCCGGCATCGAGGGCGACGGCGTCCACATCTCCACGATGACCCCGTGGCCGCACATGCAGTACGCGGTCACCGGCGTGAACGCCCTCGGTCAGCTGATCAATGACCGTGAACAGATCACCCGGCAGGAGGCGTTGCGCGCGTTCACCCGAGAGAACGCCTGGTTCCTTCGCGCGGAAGATGATCTCGGCTCGATCGAGAACGGCAAGCTTGCCGATCTGGTCGTGCTCGACCGCGACTACTTCTCCGTCCCGGAGAACGACATCAAGCGGATCAGCTCGATCCTGACCATCGTCGACGGCAAGATCATCCACGACGTCGCCCGGCTCCCCGCGCGCTGACATCGGCAACACGGAGACCAGCGACGACCCCGTCGGCAGGGCGGCCTACTGTGCTGTCATGACGTCAGGGCGACGGGCTCGGGTGGAGGACGTACACGAACTGGCCATGGGCATGCCGCACGTCACGGTGGTGCACGGACGGCCTGGCAACGCGATCTACCAGGTCGGGGGCAAGTCGTTTGTGTTCTTCCGTACCCCCCGGCCCGACGCGGTCGACCCGATTACCGGTGAGCGCTACCCCGACGTGATCATGTTCTGGGTGCCGTCGGAGTCGGACAAGCTGGCGTTGATCCAAGATCAGGAAACGCCGTTCTTCACGACCCCCCACTTCGACGGTCACCCCTCCGTACTGGTGCGGGAGAGCCGGATCGGCGAGCTCACCCACCAGGAGCTGGCCGAAATAGTCCAGGACGCCTGGCTTTCCCGGGCATCGCCCCGGCGGGCCGCGACCTGGCTCAACGCGCACCCGGCGCCAGGTAGCTAGGAGCCTGCTGAGGGGCGACGACCCCGAGATTGTGCTGGACCGTGCGGAGGCTCACGCCGCGGCGAGGGTGACCTCATGGTTGAGGTCGGCCGCATACCAGGATCGGGCGCAGGGCCGGCAGTAGTAGCGGACCGGTCCGCCGTCGAGTTCTCCGCGGCAGTCGGGACAGCCGCGCGCCACCCATGGGGAGGTACGCGGCTCGTCGATGCTACTCACCTGTTCTTCACTCACATATCTATGGACGGTTGATATGGACAGGTTGTTCGGAACCGGCCCCTGATCGGTCGGGCTCTGTCCTTCCGCCTACCCGTGCGGCGTCGCTCAAACGACCGTTGACCTCGGTCGCCTGGTGGGAGGTGCCGACCGGGCTTTGTCGCGCTCAGGAGGACGGTTCATCCGCCGTGCCCCTCTTGCCGCGCCCCTCTTGCCGCGCGCAGCCGCGATCCGATGGGTTGTTTGGGTCGGTCTGTCGCGGGGACGCGGCCCGTATGGCAGCGCGACCTCCTGTGGAACTTCCCGGGTGGCGCGCGCTGAGAAACGCGCCGACAAGATCACATCCGCCGGATAGCCGGGGAGGACCCGATGGGTGAGCAAGTAGTCGTCGTGACCGGCGCCAGCGCGGGTGTCGGCCGCGCCACCGTCCGTGCGTTCGCCGCCCGCGGCGCGCGGATCGGGCTGATCGCCCGCGGCCGGGCCGGGCTGGAGGCGACGGCCGCCGAGGTTGCCCAGGCGGGCGGCATCCCGCTGGTGCTGCCGGCCGACGTGGCCGACCCGGGCCAGGTCGACGCCGCGGCCGCCCGGGTGGAGGCCGAACTCGGCCCGATCGACGTGTGGGTCAACAACGCCTTCGCCGGCGTCTTCGCCCCCTTCTGGCAGGTCACCCCCGAGGAGTACGCCCGCACCACCGAGGTGACCTACCTCGGCACCGTCAACGGCACGCGGGCCGCCCTGGCCCGCATGCGCGCCCGCGACCACGGCGTGATCGTCCAGGTGGGATCGGCCTTGGCCTACCGCAGCATCCCGCTGCAATCGGCCTACTGCGGCGCCAAGCACGCCATCGAAGGGTTCACCGAATCGCTCCGCACCGAACTACGCCACTCCGGCAGCGCCGTCCAGGTACCCATGGTGCAGCTCCCGGCGCTCAACACCCCACAGTTCGACTGGGTGCTCTCCCGGCTGCCGCGCCGGCCGCAGCCGGTCCCGCCGATTTACCAGCCTGAAGTCGCCGCACGAGCCATCGTTCGCGCGGCCGACCACCCCAAACGACGCGAACGCTGGGTCGGCGCCTCCACCGCCGCCACCGTCATCGCCGAAAAAATCGTCCCCGGCCTCCTCGACCGCTACCTGGCCCGCACCGGCTACCAATCTCAGCAGACCGGACAGACCGAACCCCCTGACGAGCCGTACAACCTCTGGGAGCCCTGCGACACCGACCACGACCACGGCGCACACGGCCGCTTCGACGATCAGGCCCGCCCGTCGGGCGACCGGCTCGGCCCGCGTTCCACCCTCGTGCAGGGACGCCGGATGGTCAGCTGGCACCGGTCGCCGGGTCGGGCCGCGCCGTCGGTGGTCTGCGTGCACGGCGCGGGCGCTTCGAGCCGCGAGCTGCGCCCGCTGGTCGCCGAGCTGGGCCGTGAGCTCGACGCGTGGACGGTGGACCTGCCCGGATTCGGGCACAGCGACAAGCCCGACCACCCGCTCGATCTCCGCGAGCTCGCGGACGCGCTGGCCGACTGGCTGACGGTGGCCGACGTCGCGCCGGCGTGCCTGGTGGGTTGCTCGTTCGGCGGCCAGATCGCCGCCGACCTGGCCGTGCGCCGGCCCGAGCTGGTGAGCGCGCTCGTGCTCGCCGGCCCGACCATCGACCCGCAGGGCCGGTCCTGGCCGCGGTTCATCGGTCGCTGGCTGCGCAATTCGGTCCATGAGGACGCGCGCATGGCCCGGCTCAACATCGCCGACTACCTGGACGCCGGGACGCGGCGTGTGTTCGCCACCTTCCGCGAGTCGATGCGCGACCGCATCGAGGACAAGCTGCCCCAGGTCACCGTGCCGACGCTGGTCGTGCGCGGCGAGCTCGACCGGCTCGGCCCGGCGGACTGGGCCGAGGAGGTCACCCGGCTGCTGCCCCATGGCCGGCTGGTCACGGTACCGGGGTCGCCGCACATGATCCCGTTCAAGGCCCCGCGCGAGCTGGCCGACCACATCGCGAGCTTCGTCACCGATCCGAAGACCGGGATCGTGCATGTGGTGGGCTGAGCGAGCCCCGAAGCACGAGGTCGCCAGGTTCGACTCCGCGACCGCGCGCTGACCCACCTTGCCGCCGCCTCGACGAACGTCGACCCTCAGCGTCACGCCCGGCGGCTGACCGCACTCTCCGGGGTCGCCAGGCGCGTGGCGGTCTCCAGGAGCAGGGCGTGCACGAACGCTTGGGGCAGGTTGGCTCGAAGCTGGCGCTGGTGGACGTCGTACTCCTCGGTGAACAGGCCGGTGGTGCTGCAGCCCGAGCGGATGCGCTCGAAGCCACGGACGGCCTGGACGACATTGCCCTGGTAATGTTCGGCGAGGGCGAGGAAGAAGCCGCAGAGCATGAACGCCCCCTCGGCGTCGCCGAGGGGGCGTTCGTCGATCTGGTAGCGGTAGACGAATCCATCCTCGACGAGCTGGTTCCGGACGGCCTCGAGGGTGGCGGTCGTACGAGGGTCGTGTGCCGGAAGCGCGCCCCGGACCGGCGGGATGAGCAGGGACGCGTCGACCCGGTCGTCGCCGGGGGCCCGCCGCCAGTATCCGGACGGGTGCAGGGCGGCGCGGGTGGTGGCGGCGAGAATCGAGTCGGCCAGGGCATGCCACCGGGCGGCTTCCCGGTGGGTCGCGATGGCGGCAGCGGCGGCGCGCAGCCCGCCGACACAGGCCAGCCGCGAATGCGTCCAGTGCTCCCGGCCGATCTCCCAGATTCCCGTGTCGGGCCGGTGCCAGTGCTCGCCGATGGCGGCGACGGCGGTGCGGGCCGCCCGGGCCGCCTCGTCCGGCAACCGATCCGCGCGGGCGGCCGCGGCGAACAGCTGCAGCGCCTCGCCGTAGGTGTCGAGCTGGAACTGGCTCTTGATGTCGTTGCCGATGACGACGCGCGACCCCGGGTAGCCGGGCAGGTCCAGGCGCTCTTCGGCGGGGACGGGGTCACCGGCGACCGTGGTCGCCGGCGCGAGGTGGTCGCCGTCGGCGAGAACCCGGTCGGCCACGAACCGGACGGAGGAGTCGAGCAGCTCCGGCTGCGCGGCGTGTACGGCGACGGCCAGGCCGGCGTAGCACTGGTCGCGGACCCATACGTACCGGTAGTCGTAGTTCCGGTCCGCGCCCAGCCGTTCGGGCAGTGACGTGGTCGCGGCCGCCACCATGCCGCCGCGGCCGCTGGTGAGCCCGGTCAGGACCGCGTACGCGAGCTGCGCGTCGCGCGGCGCGAGGGTGTCGTTGCAGGCCGGGACGCGGGCGCGCCAGTCGGTCTCGGTGGCGGCCCACAGCTCGTCGGGCTCTAGCGGCTCATCGCGGGGCCGAGTGGCCAGCTCCAGCACCAGGTCGTGGGTCTCTCCCGCGGCCAGGTCTACGGTCAGCAGCAGTCCGGCGTCGACGGTCGCGGCGGCGGCGCCGAGCCACCGGAACACGACCGGGCCGCTGCGGCCGGTCCAGACGCCATGCTCGGCGTGCAGATCGGTCATCGGGTGTGTCCCGAAGCCGGCGCGGACATCGAGGTGGAGGCGCAGCCGGGCCGGGCCGTCGACCGCGCGGATCCGGCGGAGCAGCACGGCGCGGTCGCGCTGTGCCGGACGCGCCAGCGCCTCGCGGCACTCGACGATGCTCTGGCCGACGACCCAGCGGCTGCGCCAGATCAGCGCACGCTCCTCGTAGTAGCCACCCCAGACCCGCCACTCCTCCTCTGGCTGCACGGTGTAGAAGCCGGCGCCTCCGACGAGGCCGCCGAACACTGTCGGCGAGTCCCACGAGGGGAAGCACATCCAGGCGTAGTCGCCCTGCGGGCCGATCACCACGCCGCGCTCGCCGTCCGCGGTGACCGAGTACTCCCGCAGGACGTGCGGTACGGAAACGTCAGGATCTCGGACCGTCGTGATCACCGCCGGAGTCTTCGTACGGCTGCGGCGCCGCCCGCCAGCAGGCCGGTGACGGCGGCGACAGTGGCGGCCTTCCGGGCCCGTCCGGGCGGCGCCGGGCGTACGGCGTGCGGGTGCCGGTTGTGCCGGGCGGCGGCCAGCAGCTCGGCCAGATGTACGCCTTCGTGGCCGCCGCTGTCGAGCTCGTGGATCTGGGTGCGGCAGCTGAAGCCGTCGGCCAGCACGACGGTGCCGGTGTCGGCGTCGCGGAGACGGGGCAGCAGGACCCGCTCGGCGCACGCCTCGCTGACCTCACGATGGCCTTTCTCGAAGCCGAAGTTGCCGGCCAGCCCGCAGCATCCGGAGTCCAGGTGCTCGACCTCGACGCCGGCCTGCCGCAGTAGGTCTTGGTCGGCGTCCCAGCCGAGGACGGCGTGCTGGTGGCAGTGCACCTGCGCCAGCGCGCGGGCGGCGGCGGGCGGTACGGTCGGCGGCCGGTAACCCGGGGTGTGCCGGGACAGCAGCTCGGCCAGGGTGACGGTCTGCTCGCTGAGCCGCCGTACGTCCTGGTCGCCGGGGAACAGCTCGGCCGCGTCCGCACGGAAGACGGCGGTGCAGCTGGGTTCGAGGCCGACAACGAGGCCGCCGCTTCGGATGTGGTCGGCCAGCTGCGCCACGGTCCGGGTGAGGATCCGCTTCGCGGTCGCGAGCTGGCCGGTGGAAATCCAGGTCAGCCCGCAGCACACCGGCTGCGCAGGGAGCTCGACCCGCCAGCCGGCGTCCTCCAGCACCTCAACGGCGGCACGGCCGATGTGCGGATGGAAGGCGTTGGTGAAGGTGTCGGGCCACAGCAGCACGGTGCCGCGGGAACCGGAGCCGCGCGGTCCCCGGCGGGCGTACCACCGCTGCAGGGTCTCCCCGGCGAACAGCGGCAGCTCTCGGTTCTCGATCCCGGCGGCCGCGGTGGCGGCGCGAGACAGCAGCGGCGTATGGGTGAGGGCGTTGACGATCGGCGCCAGCCGCAGCCGGCCGACGGCCTGGGCGACCGCCGGCAGCCACCCCATCGACAGGTGCGCGCGCGGCCGGCGCCACTGGCGGCCCTCGTAGTGGTGGGCCAGGAACTCGGCCTTGTAGGTGGCCATGTCGACGTCGGCCGGGCAGTCGGTCTTGCAGCCCTTGCACGCCAGGCACAGGTCCAGGGCGTCGTGCACCACCGCGGAGCGCCAGCCGTCGCGGATCGGTCCGTCGCCGTGGCCGTCCAGCATCTCGAACAGCAGCCGGGCCCGGCCTCGGGTGGAATGCTCCTCTTCCCGAGTCACCTGGTACGACGGGCACATCACCACGCCGCCCGAGGTGCTGTGCTGCCGGCACTTGCCAACGCCGACACAGCGGTTGGCGGCCTGGGCGAACGAGCCGCCGTCGTGCGGAAAGCGGAAGTGCAGGTCCTGCGGATCAGCCGGGGCCCAGGAGGCACCCAGACGCAGGTTCTCGTCCAGCCGGTACGGGGCGACGACCTTGCCGGGGTTCATCTTGTCGTCCGGATCGAAGATCGCTTTGAGCCGTCCGAACGCCGTCACCAGCTCCTGGCCGAACATCTTCTCCAGCAGCTCCCCGCGACTCTGTCCGTCGCCGTGCTCGCCGGACAGCGACCCGCCGAACTCGGTGACCAGGTCGGCCGCCCGCTCCATGAAGGCCCGGTACGTGGACACACCGTCGGCCGTGTAGAGGTCGAAGGGGATCCGGGTGTGGACGCAGCCCTGGCCGAAGTGGCCGTACAGGCTCGGACCGGTGTCGCTGGAGTAGCCGAACTCGTCGAACAGCGCGGACAGCCGGCGCAGGTAGTCGCCGAGCCGATCGGGAGGCACCGCGGAGTCCTCCCAGCCCTCGAAGGTGTCCGGCTTGCCGGGAATGTGCGCGGTCGCGCCCAGGCCGGCCTCGCGGACCTTCCACAGCTCGTCCTCGTGGGCCGGGTTGTCGAGAAAGGCCACCGACGGGTCGTGCTCGGACGCGTCCAGGCCCTGCAGCAGGCGATGCGCCTGCTCCTCCACCGCATCGAGGTCGTTGCCGCCGAACTGCACCATCAAGAACGCGTGGCCCTCGGGCATCTCAGCCAGCGCCTCCTCGTTGAGGTGCTTGATCCGCTCGTCGCGGATCAGCCGGTGGTCCACGCCCTCCAGCGCGATCGGCTCGTACGGCAGGATCGCCGGGATCGCGTCGCCGGCCTTGTCGATGCTCGGAAAGCCCAGCACGACCAGGGTCCGCTCCTTGATCACCGGCACCAGCTTTAGCTCGGCGCGCAGCACGGTGACCAGCGTTGATTCGCTCCCGACCAGTAGCCCGGCCACGTCGAACCCGTGCTCGGGCAGCAGCGAGTCGAGGTTGTAGCCGGACACGCGGCGCGGGATGTCGGGGTACCGGCGCCGAATCTCCTCGCCGTACTCCTCCCGCAGCCGGCGCAGCTGCCGGTACACCGCTGCCCGCGGGTCGGCGCGCCGCTCGATCGCGACGTACTCCTCGTCGTTGGTCTCCCCGCACCAGAACCGGGTCCCGTCGTACAGCTGCACCTCCAGCCGCGCTATGTTGTCGACGACCTTGCCGGTGCGCTGCGCGGTCGCGCCGCAGGAGTTGTTGCCGATCATTCCGCCGATCGTGCAGTTCATGTGCGTGGCGGGCTCGGGACCGAAGCGCAACCCGGTCGGGGCGAGCTGTTTGTTGAGCTCGTCCAGCACGATCCCCGGCTGCACGACGCAAGTGCGGGCGCCGGCGTCGACCGACTCGATCTGTGTGCAGTACTTCGACCAGTCGATCACCACGGCCGTGTTCGTACACTGCCCGGCCAGGCTGGTTCCGCCGCCCCGGGACAGCACCGGCGCGCCATGATCGCGGGCCACCAGAACGGCCTCGGCCGCGGCGTCGACCTTACGGGGCACCACCACACCGATCGGGGTCTGCCGGAAGTTCGACGCGTCGGTCGAGTATGCGGCCCGGCTGCCGGCGTCGAAACGGACCTCTCCGTCCACCCGCTCGCACAACGCGGCCTCTAGGCGCGCCACGTCGGGCGCGGCCTGGTCGTCCTTCCGCGCCACGGGATCCGGCAACTCAACAACGCCCATCACGCCTCCTCGTGTTTGCGCCTCGGTGCACCCGTGCTTCGGCTCACCGCGATTCAGGTCACCCGCGATTCAGGTCTCCCGCGATTCGGGCGGCGTACTCCGGAAGCCGGCGGGATCGGAGTCGATCACTCAGGGCACCGGGGCCCGGTGCGCCGGTCAGCTCGACGGGCACTCGCGCGGCGGCGGCTCCTCGTCCCGGGCCAGGCGCTCGAAGAGGGCGAACCGGGCGGCGAGCTCGGGATCCTCGCGCTGCAGGTGGTTCTCGACGTCGGCCAGAATCCGTCGCTGCAGATGACCGGACAGCATCATCGTCCTTCTTTACCTCGGTGCTGGTCAGCTGTGGTCGTCCGACTACCCGCGACCGGGCTTCTCATGCATCGATCACGGTTGTGCAGGTCGTCGATGCAGGTCAGACCGCATTTTCTAAATGTTGCATAATGCGGTAATCGATGCGGTGGCCGGGAGAAAGGCCCGGCGCGAGGCGGTGGTCAGGGCCGGATCATTCTTGGATCAGCTCTGCCAGCACCGCCGCCTGGCTGATGTGGATGTCCTTGGTGGCGGTGAGCAGCGTCACCGTTTGATCGCCGGCCAGCCTGCGCAGCTCTGTCAGCGCTTCGGCGCGTTCGGGTTCTTGAAGTTCGGACCGGTACCGGCGAGTGAATTCGGCGAACCGCTCGGGGTCGTGGGCGTACCACTTGCGGAGCTCTGTCGACGGAGCGACCTGCTTGCACCACAGGTCAATGTGGGCCCGGTCCTTACTGAGCCCGCGGGGCCACACCCGGTCCACCAGCACCCGGGCGCCGTCCGTAGGTGCCGGATCGTCGTAGACGCGGCGCAGCCGTACCTCCGCGTGGGCGGTTGCCATGGGAACCTCCTCGATCACAGTGTCGCCCTCCAGGCTGGATCCGGCGCCTGCTACCGTATTTTAGAGGATAATAACCATTTAAAATCGGGGAGGGGGCCGGCGGTGACCTATGTGATCGCGGAGCCATGTGTGGACGTGCTGGACCGCGCCTGCGTGGAGGAATGCCCGGTCGATTGCATCTACGAGGGAGCACGGGCCCTGTACATCCACCCCGATGAGTGTGTGGACTGCGGGGCATGTGAGCCGGTATGCCCGGTGGAGGCCATCTACTACGAAGACGACGTTCCCCAACGTTGGTCGGCGTTCACCGGCGACAACGCCGCCTTCTTCGCCGAGCCGCTGCCGGGACGTACCGAGCCGCTGGACACGCCTGGCGGGGCGGCCAAGATCGGCCGGCTGGGAGTCGACACGCCGCTGGTGGCCGGCATTCCGGAGGGTGTGTGAGCACCCAGGAGCGCGCACGGGCGCATGGGGTGCTGGCCGCGCCGGCCCGCCTGAATGTTCTGGACCACCTGCGGGCGTCCGCCGAGCCCATGGACGCGCACGCGGTGGCGGCCGCCACCGGCCTGCACGTGACGAGCGCACGTGCCCACCTGGACGCGCTCATCGAGGCCGGGCTCGTGGTGTCACAACGGCAGCCCCCCAAAGGGCGGGGACGGCCACGAACCCTGTACGCGCCCGCCTACCGCCAGAGCCGGGGGGGCGACCCGTACCGGGACTTGATCGACCTGCTGGCCGCGCACTTCGGCGACACGCCGGCCGGACGATCCCGGCGCGCGCGGCAGGCCGGGCATACCTGGGCGGCCCAACGGCTGGATGCGACACCGGATGCCAGATCGGCGCCGAGCCGGTCACCGGCCGAGGCACGGCAGGTGGTCGCCGCCCTTTTCACCGAAATTGGCTTCGATCCAGAACCGGCCTCCGACGGTCGGCTGCTGCTGCACGGCTGCCCGTTCAGGGACACCGCCCGCGCACATCCGGAAGTGGTGTGCGCGGCTCATGAAGGCCTGCTCGCCGGTCTGCTGGCCCGCCTGGACCCCGCCGCGCCCGTGCCCGTTCTCGAACCGTTCGTACGTCCCGATCTGTGCGCCGTCAGCTTCGGCGATCTCCCCGGTGAACCGGAGGTGGGCTGAATGGCCGAGCTCGCCACCGCCGTGATCTTCACCTGGTTCGGAATGTTGACCGCGATCTCCTTCCTTGAGGCGCCGCTGAAGTTCCGGGCACCGGGCATCACCCTGCCCTTGGGCCTTGAGCGCTCTTCCCTCCCATGTCACTGCCGGCCGGGCTGTCTCGTCTCGGGTCTCAGAGGCAGATTCTGGAAATCGAGAAGGTGAGAGTCATGCGAGTGTTCGTGGCAGGTGGGACCGGGGTCGTGGGGCGGCGGCTGGTGCCGCAGCTCTTGGCCAGGGGCCACGAGGTGACGGCTACGACGACGAGCGCGGGCAAGCTGGGCCTGGTGGAGCAGATGGGCGCCGAGGCCGTCGTGATGGACGGGCTGGATGCGATGTCGGTCGGTGAGGCGGTGGCCAAGGCCCGGCCGGACGCGATCGTGCATGAGATGACCGGGCTCGGCACCGGCAAGCCCGATATGAAGCACTTCGACCGCTTCGCCGCTCTCACCTGCCGGCTGCGCGCCGAGGGGACCGATCACCTGCTGGCCGCCGCCGAGGCGACCGGCGTGTCCACCTTCGTCGCGCAGAGCTTCGGCAGCTTCAACGGTATCCGCAGGGGCGGATGGGTGAAGACCGAGGAGGACCCGCTGGACCCGATGACGGGGACAGTACTGGAACCGATGGTGGGGTCGGTACTCCACCTCGAGGACGTGGTCGTGAAGGCGCGTGGCGCAGCTCTGCGCTACGGCGCGCTTTACGGGCCGGGCGCTACCGACGATCAGTTCGAGCTCGTGCGCAGGCGGCAGTTCCCGCTGGTCGGGCGCGGCACCGGCTACAGCTCGTGGGTTCACCTGGACGACGCGGCGAGCGCGACCGTCCTGGCCGTGGAGCAGCAGGCGGAGGGCGTGTTCAACATCGTCGACGATGAACCGGCCCCGGCGAGTGAGTGGCTGCCCTACCTGGCGGCGTGCGCCGGGGCGAAGCGGCCGATGCGGATCCCCAAGTGGCTGGCCCGGCTGCTGGCCGGGGACCTGCCGGTGGTGATGATGACCGAGGGGCGCGGCTTCTCCAATGCCAAGGCCAAGCGGGAGCTCGGCTGGCGGCTGCGCTACCCCTCGTGGCGGCAGGGCTTCAAGGAAGAGCTGGCGTGACCCGGGTCGAGGAGTTCGAGCAGCTGCGACCGCTGCTGTTCTCGATCGCCTACCGGATACTCGGCAGCGTGAGCGAGGCCGAGGACGCGGTCCAGGAGACCTGGCTGCGCTACGAGGCCTCCCCGACACAACCCACGTCGACCAAGGCATTCCTCTCGGCCGTGGTCACGCGGATCTCGATCGATGTGCTGCGCTCGGCTCGCGTCCGGCGGGAGGAGTATGTCGGGCAGTGGCTCCCCGAGCCGCTGCTCACCGACCCCTATGAAGACCCGGCGCGGTCGGCCCAGCTGGCCGATTCGGCGTCGACGGCGGCCCTGTTGCTGCTCGAGCGGCTCAGCCCGCTCGAGCGGGCGGTCTTCGTACTGCGGGAGGTGTTCGATTTCGGCTTCCCCGAGATCGCGTCGGCCGTGGGACGTTCGGAGGCGGCCTGCCGCCAGCTCGCCGTACGGGCGCGGCGCCACATGGACGCCGGGCGCCCTCGGTTCGAAGCGGACCGCCGGGAGCGCGACGAGCTGGCGGCGCGCTTCTTCGACGCGCTCCGGGAAGGCGACGTCGAGGGTCTGCGGGAGCTGCTCGCCGCTGACGCGCAGATGGTCGGGGACGGCGGCGGCAAGGCCCCGCAGCTGGCCAGGACCGTCATTGGCGCCCAGAAGGTGGCCCGGCTGCTCGCCTCGGTCTTCCCCTCGCTCGTCCGGATCGGAGTGGAGCTGGAGCCACACGAGATGAACGGCCAGCCGGGCGCGATCTTCCGCGATCGTGACGACAAGGTGCTCACCACCTGGACGCTCGACATCCTCGAGGGCCGGATCCAAACGATCCGCTCGGTGAGCAACCCGGACAAGCTCCAGCACATGGGCCCGGTGGCCGACGCCTGGGCGGTCGCCCGCGAGATGAACCAGGCTCACCGGTCCGCGGAGTGACCGGAAGAACCGACCGTACGGGGCCTACCGCTGATCGGAGCCCCGCCGGATGAGGGCTAGGGACGCGGCGGTGCGGGGAAGCCTCCAACGGCCTGCTCGAAGGTGTGCGCGACCCGGAGGCAGGTGGCGTCGTCGAAGTGCCTGCCGACGATCATCATGCCGGCCGGAAGACCGTCGACCGGGCCGCAGGGCACCGAGGTGGCCGGGTGGCCGGTCACGTCGAAAGGCGCCGTGTTGGCGATCATTTCCAGGCTCCGGGCGAGCAACTCGGCGCGGGCGGAGCCGGGCGCCGGGATTTCGGTGGCGGTGATCGGCAGCGTGGGCATGACCAGCACGTCATACGTTGCGAGTACGTCGTCGTAGCCCTTCCGCAGCTCGCCCGCCAGGTTGCGGGCCATCGCGTAGTGCCGGCCGTACTCGGTGTCGATCGTGTGCCGCGCGGCGAGCAGCACGAGCTTCACGGTCTCGGAGAACTCGGCGGGACGCTCCCGCCACTGCTTGCCGTAGAACGCGATCAGCTCCGGGTCGTAGGCGCCCTGCCAGTTCATGCCGTACGCGTTGGCGTCCACCATCTGGGCGACCGCGCCCTCGGTGGCGATCACATTCCAGATGTGCATGGCGTCGTTGTGCCAGGGCACGGACACGTCCTCGGCGGCCAGCCCGGCCTTGCGCAGCACGTCGACGGCCGCCCGTACCGCGTCGTCGACGCCCGGCTGAGACAGCTCCGGGATGCCGAATCCCTCCCCGACGACACCGATCCGCAGGCCGCGGGTGTCCTGGCCGAGCGCCGCCTGATAGTCGCCGGGGAACAGGTCCGTGGGCTGGCGCGGGTCCAGGCCGTCGCGGCCGGCCATCACGTTCAGCATCAGCGCGGCGTCGGCGACCGTACGCGTGATCGGCCCGATGTGATCGATGGTCTGCTCGATCGGGAAGCCGCCGGTGTAGGGGACGAGCCCGTGGGTGGGCTTGTGGCCGACCGTCCCGCTGTATGCGCTCGGGATGCGTACGGAGCCGCCTTGGTCGCCGCCGGTCGCCATATCGACGTCGCCGGCGGCCACCAGTGCCGCGCTGCCGCTGGACGAACCGCCCGCCGAGCGGCTCAGGTTCCACGGGTTGCGCACCGGGCCGGACCGTGAGGTGTGGCTTCCGCCGGAGAAGCACAGGTCCTCGCACACGGCCTTGCCGGTGATCGTGGCGCCGGCCGCGAGCAGGCGGCTGACCACGGTCGCGTCACGGGTGGGTACGAAGCCCTCCAGCGTCCGTGAGCCGTTCATCATCGGCACGCCCGCGACCATCGTGTTGTCCTTGATCGCAACGGTGCGCCCGGCGAGCGGGCCGTCGTCGCTCTCCCGGATCTCGGTACGCACGTACCACGCGCCCAGCGGGTTGTCCGCCTCGTCCGGCCGGTGCCACTTCCGATCGGAGCGCGGCTGCGGCGCGGATTGACTGTAGAGCCGCTCAACGGCGTCCCATGAGCTCAGCAGGCCGCTCACGTGCTCCGCGAACTCATCGAGGTCCTTGGCGGTAAGCCCGAGCCCGTAGTGCTCCGCGGCGCCGGCCAGCTGATCGTTGGAGGGTATCTGAACCATGGGGCGGCTCCTCTATCGTCGCGACCGAGGCACCTCCCCATAATGGGCCAGGTCGCGGAGGCAGTCACCGGCCCAAATGCGATGACCTCGTTTCCGCGGGCGGAGCCCGCTGCGCGGCGGCCGCCCGATCAGCCACGTCCCCCGGCTTTCCGGCCGGCCCGGGCGCTCGTGGGCTGTCGTAGAACCGCTATTTCTTGATGCCGACTCCCGCCCAGAGCCAGAACCGCTCGGGGGCTTCGGTGCCCGGCCCGGGTCGCCACCGATCAGGCGGCACGATGCCGGGTTCCAGGATGTCGAAACCGTCGAAGAACCGTTCCACGTCGTCTCGATTACGCAAAGTCGGCGGCCTGCCGGGTGACTGCCGCCACACATCCAAGGCCTCCTCGGCCTTGATCGGATCCGCGTCGCCGGTCATATGAGAGAAGATCAAATAACTGCCCGCGGCCATCGCCTCGCGCAGCCGCGTGACGATCCCGTACGGATCTTCCTCATCGGACAGGAAGTGCACGACCCCAAGCAACAGCAGGGCGATTGGCCGGTCGAAGTCGATCAGCCGGCGCACATCGCGATGACGCAAGATCGAGTCGGGGTCACGCAGGTCCGCCTGAACCACGGTGGTCGATCCGGTCTCGGCCAGCAACGCCCGGCCATGCGCAGAGACGATCGGGTCGTTGTCCACGTAGACCACATGAGCGGCGGGCGCCGTTGCCTGGGCGACCTCGTGGGTGTTCTCCATGGTGGGCAGCCCGGAGCCGATATCGAGAAACTGGCCGACCCCCGCCTGGGCCGCCAGCCGTACCGCCCGGCGCAGGAACGCCCGGTTGGATCGGGCGCTGCGCGGTGTCTCCGGCGCCACCGCGAGGGTCTTCTCGGCGACCTCCCGGTCTGCGGCGAAGTTGTCCTTGCCGCCCAACCAGTAGTCGTAGACACGCGCCGGATGCGGAATGTGTGTCTTAAGATCGCTCGTCTTGATCTCTTGTGCCACGCCGCGTCCTTCGATGTGCGCGGCCCGCGCCGCATTGCCAATTGCTCACAGTATCGGATGCGACCGCAGCCGGAACTGCTTTCTATCCTCGACGCCCGGCGGCTCCTCGACCAGCACAAGCTCGCACGCCGAATCGCGGCTGAGCGCGGCCGCCGGGACGCATCCCGCGGACCCGGCGCCTACGACGACGACGACATCCGCCGCCGCAAAACCATGATCGTCGACCATCGCCGGCCACCCCCCGCCCCCCGCGGCGACAGGACTACAAGCTCCCACCGGCCCACGCCACGACGCCACCCGACCATCTGTTGTGCCTGGTCGGCGACTCGGTCGTAGAGCGACGCAGGGGCGTCGGGTAAGGGAGAACGCTCCTTTAAGTTACGGGATTCCCCTGATACCGCTCGGTGGGGTTCGCGCCGTACAAAGGGTGCTTGGACAACTGCGGGGGAAGTCATGTCCACGTCAATCGAGCCTCGGAACGTGCTCGTAACCGGTGGTTCCAGCGGGATCGGCCGCGCGACGGTCGATCGGTTCGCCAGAGCCGGGGATCGTGTGTGGTTCACCTATCGCCTCGGCCGCGCCCGGGCGGAGATCGTCGTGTCCGAGCTTTGCCGCGACGGCCATCGGCAGGTGGCGGCCTTCGAGTTCAACCAGGGGGATTGGCAAAGCCATCAGCGGCTGCTGGCCGGGCTGCCCGGTCCCGTCGATGTGCTGGTCAACAACGCCGCCGTCGGCTCGAAGACGGTCGAACGCTACTCGCGGGAGGCCGGACATCGGCACGACGAGGCGTTCTTCCAGGTCAACAGCGTCGGTCCATTGTGGCTGGTGCGGCAGCTCGTGCCCGGAATGATCGACCGCGGCTACGGAAAGATCATCAATATCGCCAGCGTGGGCGGTGGCGTGGCGCAGTTCCCCGCGTTTCACGTCGCGGACGGCATGAGCAAGGCCGCCCTTGCCTATCTCACCCGGCACCTGGCGGCCGAGCTGGCGCACGCCCCCGTCGAGGTGTTCGCGCTGTGTCCGGGCGCCGTCGAAACCGCCATGCTGGAGGCCAGCACGCTGGCCGCGCTCACCCCGGGCGAGCGGTACGCACTCGAAGACAGGCTGCCGAAGGGGCGGCTGCTGCAGCCCGAAGAGATCGCCAATCTCGTGTGGTGGCTGTGCGGCGACGACGCCCGCGCGTTGCACGGCGCGGTCATCGACGCTTCCATGGGCCTGGGCGTGCACCCGGGACTACTCACCGGGGGGCAGGGCGCACAGCACAGCCGGCACGAGGCCGCGGCGGGAGTCCGCTGATGGTGTCCCGGCAAGCGGCCGGGCTCGCCGCCCGGACTCCCGCTATCGCAACGGCTCATTTCCGTGCCGAGGCCGCGCCGTACCATCCCGTGCGTTGCCCGGACGGCTATGTCAATCTCGGAACCGCCGAAAACCGGCTGGTCTGGGACCTGCTCGCGCCCCGGCTGGCCGCCCGCCGATCACCGGCCGCGGCGGACACCCGGTACGCGCCGCTTTATGGCACGCCGGCGCTCCGCGAGGTACTGGCGGATCTGCTGTCCGCCCAGTGCCGTACGGCGGTGAGCGCCGAGGAGTTGGTCGTCGTCAGCGGAGCCACCGCCGCGCTCGACGTTCTCGCGACCGCCCTGTGCGACCCGGATGAGCTGATCGTGGTGCCCGCGCCTTATTACGGCGCATTCGACCTCGACATGTGCGGCCGATCCCGAGCTCGGTTGGTCCCGGTACCGATGCCCGACGGCGACGGCTTCCGGCTGGCGGCCGGACCCATCGACCGCGTCCTCGGCCTGGCGCGCCGCCACGGCCGGCCCGCGCGCGTCCTCGCGTTGACGTCGCCGTCCAACCCGGTCGGCCACGTTCACTCCGCAGCGACGCTGCGGGAGATCGCCGACGTAGCCGCGTGCCACGACGTCGCCGTCATCGCCGACGAGATCTACGCCGGCTCGGTCTTCGGCCAGGACACGTCGTTCGTGAGCCTGCTGGACCCCAGCGTGAATCGCGGCCACCGGCACCGCAGCCACCTGGTGTGGGGCTTTGCCAAGGACTTCGGCCTGCCCGGCCTCAAGGTCGGCGTCGCCTACAGCCCGGATCCCGCGGTCCGCGAGGCGGTGCGGGCGCTCGCCTACTTCGCTCCCACCTCCACCGACACCCAGGCGCTGCTGACCGCCCTGCTCGCCGACCCCGATTGGGTCGACTGCTTCCGCGCCGAAAGCCGCCGCCGCCTCGGCGCCTCGTACGCCCGCTGTACGCGTTTGCTCGACGAGCTGGACATCCCGTACGCGCCCGCGAGCGCGGGCTTTTCGATCTGGACCGACCTGCGCCGCTGGCTGACCGCGCCGACCTTCGACGCCGAACGAGCGCTGTGGAAACACATCTTCGACGGCGCCCGGGTCAACATCCTGCCCGGCGAGATGTTCGGCTGCCCGCAGCCGGGCTGGTTCCGCATCTGCCACACCACCGAGCCGCACCTCGTGTCGGCGGGCATCGCCAGGCTCGGCCGGGTTCTGGGCCCGCCGGCACCGAAGGACTAAACCATGGACACCCAACTCCAGCTGTCGCCGCCGGCACGCGGGCCGTTCGACTCTTGGTACGAGATGGCCGGGGTGCGCAACGGCGCCCGCCGCCTGTTCCGGGACGAGACCGAGCAGGGCAAGGTCTTCTTTCCCGCCGATCTTGTGCCCTACCTCGCACACGAGGCGGTCCGCGACCTGCCCCCCGATCGGCTGCGGGAGCTGACCGTACGGCACCTGTATCAATTCCTGCTGTCGACGGCCCACCTGGAGACGCGGGTGGTCAATCGCGGCGCGGAACGGATCGCCAACAACCGTGCGGGCCTGGAACTGCCGATGTCCGGCCGTCTCGACGCCTTCAAGATCTACTGCGACGAGGGCTACCACTCCCTCTACAGCCTCGATCTCGCCGGCCAGATCGCGGACGCCACCGGCATCGGCGTCCCCGCCTGGGACTACGGCGGATTCGTCGACCGGCTGGAAGAGTCGGGCCGCCGGTTGCTTCCCGGTCAGCCGATGCTGGCGCACTTGCTCCAGGTGATCGTGTTCGAGACGCTCATCACCGCCGTGCTCAACGAGGTCCCGAACAACCCCGACGTCGTCACCGCGGTACGCGACATCACCCGGGACCACGCGCACGACGAGGGCCGTCATCACCGCTTCTTCGCCGGACTCTTCCGCGAGCTGTGGGCGCAGCTCCCGCCGTCACTGCGCGGCCCGGTGGCACGGTCCATGCCGCGATTCATTCACGACTGCCTCACCTGGGATCTCGAGCCGGTCCGCTCATCCCTCCTGCTCGCCGGCCTCACCGAGGACGCGGCCGGCACGGTGATCGCCGACAGCTACGGCGGAGACGCGGGCTCCCGGCGAATCCGCGACATCGCGCGCGCGACCGTACGGCTGTGCGAGACCACCGGGGTCCTCGACGTTCCCGGCGCCAGCGAAGAGTTCATCGCCCACGGAATTTCATCCGAAATCTCACCGGAAATCTCCCCCGAGATTTCCCCCGAATTGGAGACCGCCCGCTGACGGGCGCTGATTACTGATGCGAATCGACAAGATCCTCAAATACGACGCTTATCTGCGGCTGTCCAGCCTGCTCGACCAGCAACGGCCCGTTGGCGCCGAGCCGGCCCACGACGAATTGTCGTTCATCACCATCCACCAGGTGTGCGAGCTGTGGTTCAAGGTGTTGCTGTACGAGCTGACCGACGCCCGCGACCGGATGCTCGAGGGCGAGACCTATTTGCCCCGGGTACGCCTGCGCCGGTGCCTGGCGATCCAGCGCGTGCTCCATGACCAGATGAACGTGCTCGACACCATGACACCGCGGGCGTTTCAGGACTTCCGCGGGGCGCTGGGCGGGGCCAGCGGATTCCAGTCCGTACAGTTCAGGGAAATCGAGTTCATTTCCGGCCTCAAGGACCCCCACTGGCCCGCGCGGATGCGTGGGCTGTCCGCGGCCGACCGGGTCCGCCTTCGGCGCCGGCTCGCCGAACCCACCCTCTGGGACGGGTTCCTCGCCGTCCTCGCGGCCTCCGGCTTCGACGTGTCGGACCGGTCGTGCCGGTACGCCGCGTACGACAAGATCGAGGCCAACCCCGAAGAACACGCGGCCCTGTGGGAACTGGCGCACGCACTCGTGGAGCACGACCAGGCCTGGTCGCTGTGGCGATCCCGGCACGCGCTGGTCGCCGAACGGCAGATCGGCGGCCGGCCGGGAACGGGCGGCAGCGCGGGTGTCGCCTACCTGCGGGCCCGGGTCGACCATCGGTTCTACCCGGAACTTTGGGACGCATGGGCCGCCGCCGAGCCAGAACTCGAGACAGATGTCTCGAGGGCGGCCCCCTGACCGGGTGGCGGCCGGCCGCGGCGGGCGTGTGCGCGGCAGGTCAGCTCAGCCGGCGGCGCCAGCTTGATGGGCTGATGCCGCGGCCGCGTTTGAACGCCGTGCTGAACGCGAACGGGTCTTCGTAGCCCACATCGCGGGCCACGGCGGCGACGGACACCTCGGTGTTACAGAGCATTTCCGCCGCCAAGGTCATCCGCCAGCCGGTGAGGTAGGTGAGTGGGGGCTCGCCGACCAGGCTGGTGAAGCGTGCCGCGAATGCGGCGCGGGACATGCCGACCTTGGCGGCCAGGGTGGCGACGGTCCAGCGGTGGGCGGGCTCCTCGTGGATGAGGCGGAGCGCGTCGCCGATGGCAGGATCGGCCAGCGCCCGGTACCAGGCGGGCAGCACCGCCTCCGGCTGTGCGCACCATGCCCGCAACGCAAGTACGAGTATGAGATCCAGCAGCCGGTCGAGTACGGCGTCCTGACCGGGCTCGTCGCGGGCGATCTCGGTGGCGAACAGGTCCAGCGTCGCCCGGGTCCGCGGCCCGGCGGGTATGACCGCCAGCGGCGGGAGCAGGTCCAGCAGGCGGTCGCCGACGTCGCCGCGGAGCTCGTACGCGCCGCGGACCATGATCGTGGCTCCGGGCAGACCGTCGCCGTACGTACGGGGCGCCGAAGTCCGGTCGGCCGCGACCGCCGTCTCCGCGTCGTCGTCTCCGCCGACGATGTACTTCTTTCCGCCGCGGATCACGTACTGGGGCGGCGTGGACGGGTGGTCGGCGATCGTGTACCGGTCCGTCTGGCTGATGAGGGCGATGTCTCCCGCGGCGATGCGCACCGGCACGGCGCCGGCGTCGTCATTGTCGTCAAGCCGGACCGACACGTGGCCGCCGAGCGTGGTCACGAGCGTGAGCGACGGCGCGTCCTCGTACGTCACCGACCACGGCGGCCCCGTGATCAGCTGCCGAACGAACGCACGGCTGGCACGAGCCCGGCGCAGCAGATCGCTCAGAACGTCCACGCAACTCAAGGTAGACGATCACAAAGGTATCTTCGACGCTGACCCATGGATCGTCTTCGAGCCGGTGGAGTTGCCTGGACGGCATGAAAAACATCCTCGTCCTCGGCGGTACCGGCAAGACCGGTCGCCGCATCGCCCGGCGCCTGCGGGCCGCCGGCCGGCCGGTACGTACGGCGTCCCGTACCGGCGGCGACATCCGATTCGACCTAGGCGACCCGGCGACCTGGGCACTCGCGCTCGACGGCGTCACCGCCGCCTACCTTCTGGAGCCGAGCAGCCTCGATCCGAACGTGGACCGGCAGGCGCGGATCCCCGCCTTCGTGACCAAGGCGGTCGCCGCGGGCGTACGGCGGCTGGTGCTGTTGTCGTCCCCCGGCGCCGACTACGACGGTCATCCCCTCAAACCCGTCGAGCAGGCCGTGCGCCGTGCCGGTGCCGAGTGGACCATCCTGCGGCCGGGCTGGTTCGCGCAGAACTTCAGCGAGGACTTCTGGCTGCCCGGGATCCTCGACGGGACCCTGGCCCTGCCCGCCGGTGACGGGGGCACGGCGTTCATCGACGCCGAGGACATCGCCGAGGTCGCCGCCTCGGCGCTGACCGATGACCGCCACAGCGGCGAGGTCTACGCGCTGACCGGCCCGCGGGCGGTCGGCTTTGGCGAGGTGGCCGACCTCATCGGCACGGCCACCGGGCGCACGATCCGGTACGTCGACATCGCCGCCGAGATCTACATCGAGCGGCAGATTGCCGAGGGCGTCCCACCCGACGCCGCGCGCATGGTCGCCGGCCTCTTCACGTCCATTCGCGATGGCCGGGGCGCCGCTCTGTCCGACGGCGTGGAACGAGCCCTCGGCCGGCCGCCCCGGCCCTTCGAAGACTACGTCGCCGAGGCCGCCGCCGCGGGCCATTGGAACTGACCGACCACCACCGGCACTAGCCGGACGTGTCGTTGCCGCGGTGAGCCGGATGACGCTTACCCGCCTGCGCCGGCGGGCCGGATTGGCCGACGTGGTGCACCGAGGCGTACGCGGCGGCTTCGGCGCGGTTGCGAAGGCCGAGCTTGGTGAGCACGTTGCTGACGTGGTGAGCGGCCGTCTTCCTGCTGATGAACAGGCGGGTGGCGATCTCCGGGTTGGACAGCCCGAGGCCGAGCAGGTGGAGCACTTCCTGCTCGCGTTTCGAGAGGAGATCGCCGCCCTTCGGGGCGGTTCTGGCCCGCGCGCCGAGCGAGCGCAACAGCGCGGCCGCCGCATTCGCGTCCGGCCCCGCGCCGAGCCGGTCGAAGACGGCCAGCGCCGTTGTGGCCTCGGCGATCGCGACGTCCGGTGCAGCAGGCGACAGCAGCGTCGCGAGCAGAAGCCTGGTGCGCGCCTCTTCGTACGGCAGTCCGGACGCGCGGAAGGCCGCCAGCGCCGCCTCGAGGTGGGCGATGGCGGCCGCCGCATCCGAATGTCGATCGGCCAGTCCGGCGGCGAACTCCGCGAACGCGTACAGGAACGGCACCTGGGTCCGGTCGGCGATCGCGGTTAGCTGCGCGCAGACGGCGCGGACCGCGTCGACCCGTCCGGCGGCGGCCTCCACCTCGGCGAGCAGTGCCAGCTCCGGGACCTGGAGCACGACGGCGCCGTACTGCCTTAGGTGGCGGCGCAGCAGCGTCGCGGCGAGCTCGACCTCGTCCCGGGCCAGGTGCAGCCGAGCCAGCGGTCGTACGGCGTAGAGGTCGTGGTCGTTGCCGGCCAGGAGTTGCGCGGCCTCCTCCAGCCGTCCCTGGCGCACCCGCAGGTCGGCGAGGCGCACGACGGCCCCGGCGCGCAGCGCCCGATAGGACTTGTCGTAGATGCGTATCGACGTCTCCAGCTCCGCCTCGGCATCGGCCCACCGGCCGCCCGCGGTGAGGATGCCGCCGCGGTACATCCGGCAGATCGCCGACACCCACGCCGTGTCGGACTCCCCGCCGAGCGCATTCGCGATCGCGGCCCACTCCTCCGCGCGGCGCACGTCGAGCACCATCTCGCAGGCCACCAGCATCTTGCAGTAGATCTCGCCGGCGACGGTGAAGCTCTTCACCTCGCCGCCGCGGACCGCGGCGGCGGCCTCGTCCAGCCGGCGCATCCCTGCCGCGATCTGGCCGCGCTCCACCTGGCACACCCCGGTGTAGGCGAGCGCGTCGAACTCCAGGTCGGCGTCGGCGAAGCGCTTGGCGATCTCCATGGCGGTCGCGACGTGCCGCTGCTTCTCCTCGGCGTCGCCCGCACTGAGCGCGCAGGCGAGCGCCACCCAGCCGCGTTCGGCGCAGTCGCCGGACACCTCGGCGAGCCGTTTCCCACGCTCCAGCCACCCACTCGCCGCGGCGCCATTGCCGTGCACGGCCACGTAGTTGAAGGCCAGGTGGTAGGCCGCGAGCACCGCGGGATATCGGGTCTCGCCGCGGGCCCGAAAGCCCGCGTATGCCCGCTCCCTGAGCTGGATCGAGCCGCCGTAGTCACCCTGCCAATAGCAGACCTCGGCGAGCCCGTCGAGGGCCTCGGGCACGTCGCCGTCCGCGAGCGCCGCCGCGAAGGCCGCCCGGGCGTCGTCCCACCGGCCGCGCGCGAGTGCGGCCTGGCCGGCCGCGACCGCGTCCTCCACCCCCATGCCGGTGATTATCCCGCCAAACCAGCCGACGACTAGGGCAGCTGCCCCATGCGCTGGGCGCCACGTCCGGCCCAGACTCGGGCGATGAGCAACTCGACAGAGACGTTCCAGATCTCCGCCGAGCAGGCGGAGATGTACGAATCGATCTTCGTTCCCGCGATCTTCGCGGAGTGGTCCGGCCCGCTGGCCGACGCTGCCGGACTCGAGCCCGGCCAGGCTGTGCTGGACGTCGCCTGCGGTACCGGCATCCTCGCCCGTACCGCCGCCGACAGGGTGGGCCCCACTGGAGCGGTGACCGGCCTCGACCTCAGCGAGGGCATGCTGACCGTGGCCCGCCGGCTTCGCGACGACATCGATTGGCGGCAGGGCGACTCGGCCGACCTGCCCTTCCCGGACGGCTCGTTCGACGCAGTCCTGTGCCAGTCGGCGCTGATGTTCTTCCCCGACGCCACCCGGGCGCTGCGCGAGATGGCCCGGGTGTGCCGGCCCGGCGGAACGGTGGGCGTCCAGGTGTACAGCAGTCTGGACGCACAGCCGGCGTATGGACCTTGGATCGAGATGGTGGCACGGTATGCCGGGCCGGAGGCGATCAGCCTGCTCAGCACCTACTGGGTGCACGGCGATCCCGACGTCCTCCGTGGCCGGTTCGAGGCGGCGGGCCTGACCGGCATCACGGTACGGACCAGGCTCGGCACGGCCCGCTGGGAGTCGATCGACGCCATGGTGCGGACCGAGGTGGAAAGCACCCCGCTCGTCGATCGGATCAGCGACGACGTCTACCACCGGATACTCGACGATTCCCGGAAAGTGCTCGCGCACTACCAGACCGCCAACGGCGCCCCCGTACCGATCGCAGGTCTCCTCGTCACCGCCCGGAGGCCCGGCTAGCGGCAATGCGCGGGCGGCACCGCCAACGGCATCGTCGACGGCCGATGGCTACACGTGCCGGTGCTGCGCTTGCGCGCGACGTGTGCGACGGGCGC
Source organism: Streptosporangiaceae bacterium (assembly GCA_036555725.1). Lineage (GTDB taxonomy): Bacteria > Actinomycetota > Actinomycetes > Streptosporangiales > Streptosporangiaceae > CALAED01. The sequence goes on from DATBKU010000115.1 coordinate 126,027, forward strand.
TATGCGTGGGTGACGCGGATCTTGGACTGGCCGTGCGGTAGCTGCTCCCAGTCGTCCATGAAGCGCGCCGCCAGCCCGTACTTCTCCGCGAGTGCGACGAGTGTTTCCGTCCGGTAGTAGAAGTCCTCGCGGAGCACGTGATGCTCGGCGCCCTCGGTGCGGTCGAAGGTGAAGTCGAAGAAGCCGTCCGGTTCCAGGACCCGACCGACGCGGGCCAGGCACTCGTCGATGATCTCGATCGGAGAGTGCGAGAAGACGCTGTGCGCGTGCACGACCGTGAACGCCTCGTCAGGGAGGAAATCGAACGTCAGGTCCCGCACGAGGTTCAGGTGCGGCAGCTTGGCCTGCAGGCCGCGATCGCGGAGTGTGTGCTGGGCCGCGATCAGGATGTCCGGCGAGATGTCGATGCCGTAGTAGTTCCCCACGTCGAGGTAGTCGATGAACCGCCAGCCGGCCCGGAGGTTTCCGCAGCCGATTTCGAGCATGCGGTCGGTGGGCTTGAGCCCATGACCGATCAGGTAGTCGAACTGCAGCCGGCCGAGGGCGAGCCAACGGTCGTGACTGGGGCTGCCGACGGCCGACTCCGGGTTCCGTGCCGTGTCCGATTTCATGACCTCGCGGTAGTACTCCACGTGGTCGTGAGTCTTTACACGCAGCCGGCTGTCACGCGCCAGCCGCCGCAGGTACGGCACGACGCGCTGCGGCCGGCGGACGGCATATCGGATCTTGTAGGCCAGGCTGGAGCGATCCTTACTCGCCATAGTGCACTAAACAACTCCGCGGTCCCGTGCGTGAGTTCCCTGGACACGCCGTGGTTTCCTTCCCTGTACGACGCCAAGAGAGTTCCTTTTCCACGACCGGCGGGCCGGTTGCGCGCCGAGGACCCGAAGCGCGCGTACCGCGCCGGGCCCGCCGACGCCGGCGTTGTCGCAGAGCACATCCACGGCGCCGCTAGTATCCCGGGCTGGTGGTCGGGCTCGGGCCGCTGGGGTCCGGTACGGCGACCCCGTGGGCCACGATGTGACCTTGCCCGTCGAGGGCGGCCACGGAGATCTCCGGCTGCCCGAAGTACAGGCAGAACCCGCCACGGGAGGTCGGCGCGGCGTAGGCGACGTGCTCGTCGATGACGCCGATCCTGACGGGCCGCTCGCCAAGCCCGGCCCGCCGAACGCACGACCCCGACTACGACGTACGGAATGGGCCGGCAGCGGCAATGCCAAGCGTGCGGAAGGCGACCATTCCCGTGGCGGCGGCGCGAGACTGTATTCGGCGACCTTCTCCGCAAACGCCGCCTAGAACGTGCAGTCGGGTACCCCGTCGAGGTGGGCCTTGCCGCGGATGTAGACGTTGCTGGTCCAGCCACTCGCATGGTGCGGGCCGTTGTACGTGTAACTCCACCATTCGCTGTGGTAACCGGAGTCGGAGACAGGCTGCCCACGTTTCTGGCAGTAGACGCCGATCTCCTGCCGCGACACTTTCCGGACGATGCCGGGGCAGTTGTCGACCGACGGATAGGCGTTGCAGTTGGGGCCGCTCGTGTTGTCGCGTACGTTCACGTTGGTCGCCCAGACGTAGACCCAAAAGAGCTGCTGCGCCGCCGGCGCTCTGGCGCCCCGTTCGCCGACGGTTCTCGTCCTGTCCGCCGAAGCCGGGCCGGACAGTGCGGTCGTACCGAACAGCGCGATTCCACAGGCGGTGACCGCTGCCGCCTTCCTCATCGTGGTTTTCATGCAACGCAGGCAACCACTCACCGGCTGCAGAACTGCTTCATTCTGACTTCATATCTCAAAATGGGCGACATCGCCCGTGAGCAGCGTCGAATTCTCCCAATGCAATGTCTCCGATGCGACGTACATCCGAGCGTTTTCAGTGCGCCCGAACCCCAGCATTACGTGTCCGATGTCCCGTCGTTGAGCACAACCACTCGGCTCACTCCGGGTTTCCGTCCCATCTTTTGCGGTGTTCCCGGACGGCCTGGTGTGGCCGGTTGTATGTGCGGGTCCGGCTGCTACCGGATGTCCATTCGTGCGATCAGTCCGGCGCTGATCGTATAGACGTGCTGGACCTGCTGGTCGGCGATCACGCTGCCGGCCAGGTCGCGGACGACCTGATGCACGTCAACGACGATCCGGCCCTGCTCGTCCTCGGAGAACGCCTGCGGCTCGACATGAGGGTCGATGGTCTCGAACTGCCGTCTCCAGTACGCCCGGATCTCTTCGTGACCATGCACCCGTCCGCCGGCGATTGCGTTGGGCCAGTCGGCATCGGGGTGGACGCCCTCGAGGGCCGCATCGAGGTCCCGTGCGTTGAAGGCTGCGTAGCACCTGCGGATCTGGCTATGTTGCGATGACAACCTGACCTCCTCTCCTGCCGTGGCTACCGCATCACGGTGCTCACCGCCGCCGCGACCAGATCACCGTCTTTCCCGGCCTCGATCCGTTCATACGGGTCAACCAGCTGCTGCTAGGACCCGGTACGTTCCAGCCGGTCGCGAAGTCGTTCCAGGTCGGCGGCGATGCTCGAGCGGACCTGGCGGGCCATCAAGGGCGTCGCCCAGCCGAAGAACCGGCCGGGCTCGCCGACGGCGTGGATGGCGACGAGGGTGCCGTCCGAGTGTTCGGCCAGTTCGTAGCGGATGGTCATCGGGAACGGCCGGTTCACCTTTAGCTCGACCATTCGGTCGGGCTCGTGCGCCGTGACGATATAGCCGTAGGTGAAGCGACGTCCGAGGAACTTGGCGGTCCGTTCTACTGTCGCGCCCTCGCGCAGCGGGCCGGGCTGTGCCGGGCGGCTGGATGTGATACCGCCGGTCCACTCCATGTCGTGCGCCGGATCGAACATGTACGCGGCCACATCCGTGCGCTTGCGGCGCACCACGATCTCGGGTCTTACCTCCACTGACATCTGTCCATCATGACCGGCGGACTCGACGAGGGCGACGAGTTGGCGCAGGCCCCGGATCCGGCATTGGTGGGGCGGCCGTCGCCGCGGCCCGAACGGAAGGTTCGTGGTCCACTCGGACCTCCGTTCCATCGCCGGACGGTTCTACGAAGCCTGGATGACCTGGGTTAGGGGCGCTCAGGGTCGGCGTCGGCACGTTGCGGGGTTGAGGCGACGAGTTCGGTGAGCAGGGATCGGACCGTGCGTTCGGTGTAGTCGGCCGGGCTCCAGCCGCGGATGCCGACCAGGTGCGCCCAGTCGCTCGGATGCACGCGTGCTGAGGCCCAGTCCGCGGCCGTGTCGACGGTCCAGCCGGGGGCGAGACGGTCGTCTTTGCCGATTCGGTCGAGCGCGATTCGGAAGGCCTCGCGCAGGTCGTCCAGCCGGTCTTGCAGGGCACCACCCTCGTCGTCGCCTGTGATCATGGCGGCCTCCAGGGCACGCGCGACAGGCAGCAGTTCGGGAAGGTAGGCGCACCATTCGCGGATGAGGGCCTCGAGCCCCTCGACCGGGGGGAGCCGGCGGGTCGCGGCGACGCGGCGACGAAAGCCGCTGCGGTGGTCTTGGTGCCTGGCCATGGCGAGCAGCAGTCCGGCCCGGTTGCGGTAGTGGAAGTAGACGAGCTGCCTGGACACCTGGGCGGCCGCCGCGACCTCCTTGACAGACACGGCGCTTGTGCCGCGGTCATGCACCACCTGCCACGCGCTGTCGAGGATTCGCGTTCGGGTCTCGGCGGACAATTCGGTAGCTACCACGACCACATCTTGACACGTGACAAAGCTTGACGCGTGTCAAGGAGTCGCCCTACGTTTGGACACATGTCAAATGTTAGACACGTGACAAAGGATCAAACCGGCGATTCGTCACAGACGATCTGGACCAGCCCGTACGAGCCGTTGACGGGGTCGTACGTGTCCCTGCCGCAACTGGTTCGCGACGCCGCGGCACGCGCACCAGAACATGCGGCGCTGGTGGATGGGGAAAGCGGCACGGTGGTCTCGCGGGCGACGCTGGCGGCCCGGCTGGACCGGGTGGCGGCGGGCCTTGCCGTACGGGGATTCCGGCCGGGCGACGTGCTCGCCATCCACGCGCCGAACATGGCGCCATGGGCCGGGGTGGCCCTGGCGGCGATGGCGGCAGGTGGCGTGGTGACCGGCATCAATCCGCTCGTCACCCAACGCGAGATCACCGCCCAGCTGCGCGACGCGGGGGCCTCGGTGCTCGTCACCGTCCCGGCCCTCATGGAGCAAGCGCGCAAGGCGGCCGCCGAGTGCGACGGCGTACGCGACGTAGTGGTGATCGGGGAGACGTCGGAGGCGACGCCCATCGTCGAATTGCTGTCGTGCGACGCGCCCACACCGAACCTCGCGCTCGATCCCGGGCGGGCGGCGCTGCTGCCGTACTCGAGCGGCACAACCGGGTTGCCCAAAGGTGTGATGCTGACGCACGCCAACCTGACCGCGGCGGCACGTCAGCTCAACGCCGGACTGCGGCTCACCGCGCGAGACACCGTCCTCGCGCTCGCCCCGTTCGGCCATGTGATGGGATTCGTCGTCTGCCTGTCCGCCCCGCTGGCCGCCGGCGCCGCGGTGGTCACGCTGCCGCGCTTCGACTTCGACGCCCTCCTGGCCGCGATCGAGCGGCATCGCGTCACCGTGCTGCCGGTCCCGCCGCCCGTCGCGGCCGCCCTGGCCCGGCACCCAGCGGTCGCCGACCACGACCTTTCCCATGTGGAGCTGATCGTCTCCGGTGGCGCTCCGTTGAGCGTGGAACTGCAGCAGGCTTTGGCCGCCCGCTTCCCGAACGCTGTGGTCGGCCAGGGGTACGGCCTGAGCGAGACCACCGCGGTGATTCCGGTGCCCGACCGAGAGGGCCGTCCGCCCGGCTCGGTCGGGCGGCTCGCGCCCGACACCGAACTGCGCGTGGTGGACCCGGAAACCGGCCGCGACCTGCCCTCCGGTGAGCCGGGAGAGCTGTGGGCGCGCGGGCCCCAGATCATGGCCGGTTACCTGCACCGGCCCGACGCCACCGCGCAGCTGATCGACCCAGACGGCTGGCTGCGTACGGGTGACATGGGCCGTATCGACGTCGACGGGGACGTTTTCATCGTCGACCGGCTCAAGGAACTCATCAAGGTCAACGCCTACCAGGTCGCCCCCGCCGAACTCGAGGGGCTGCTCACCACCCACCCGCAGATCGCCGACGCCGCCGTCATTCCCCGCGCAGACCCCGACACCGGCCAGGCCCCCGTGGCCCTTGTCGTCGCCAACGGTTCGCTCGACTCCGCGGAACTCCTCGCCTGGGTCGCGGAGCGGGTCGCTCCGCACAAACGCATTCGCGCGGTACATCGAGTCGACAAAATCCCCCGAACCCCATCCGGCAAGATCCTCCGTCGCCTCCTGGCCGATCTCACGCCGTGCGGAGACACGCCCGCGTGAAGCCATCGTGAACCCGCGTGAAGCCATCGCGGAAAGGGACGGCCGGCAACCTCCCCACGGTTGAGATTTGTACAGGTGAAGCTGCGCAGGTTAGCCTGGACAGATCGGGCTGGAGGTTTTGGGCTGAGGATCATGGCAGAGATCGCCGAGACGGTGTCGGAGTCCGCCGTACAGGCGGCTCGCGAGGTGCGGACCCTGTTCAGTCGCCTGCGGCGGCGACTGAAGGAGACGTACGACACGGAGGGGCTCACTCCGTCGCAGACGTCCGTGCTCAGCCGCCTCAGCAAGGACGGCCCGGGCTCGACCAGTGATCTCGCCGCCGCCGAGCGGGTGCGGCACCAGTCGATGGCGGCCACGCTCGCCGTGCTTGACGAGCGCGGCCTGATCGAGCGTCGGCCGGATCCCGATGACGGCCGGCGACAGCTCGTCTCGTTGAGCGAGGCCGGTCAGACGTTCCTGGCCGACAAGCGGCGAGCCGGCGAGGAGTGGCTGGCTCGTGCGTTGCAGACCCGCTACACCGAGCGGGAGCGGCAGCTGGTGATCGAGGCGTTGGCGCTGCTGGAAAGACTGACCCACCCGTGATCTCCAGGGCCGCCGCCAAGGCCGACCGGATCTCGGGGCGGGGTTCACGGGGCGCCTTCGACCGCAGGTTGCTCGCCCCGATGATCTTGGGTTCGATACTGAACCCGATCAACTCCTCGATCATCTCCGTGTCGCTCGTGCCGATCGGCGCCGCGTTCGGCGCGCCGCCGGCCCAGACGGCATGGCTGATCTCCGCGCTGTACCTGGCCACCGCGATCGGCCAGCCGGTCGTGGGGCGGCTGATCGACCTGTACGGCCCGCGTCGCCTCTTCCTGGTCGCTACGTCGCTGACCGGCGTGGCCGGGGTCGTCGGTGCCCTGGCACCGAGTCTCGGCGTGCTGATCGCGGCCCGGGTGCTCCTCGGGTTCGGCACGTGCGCCGGCTATCCGGCCGCGATGTACTTGATCCGCAGCGAGGCCAGGCGCACCGGCCTCGACAGCCCGGCCGGGGTGCTGACGGCACTCGCGGTGGCCACCCAGACCATCGCGGTCATCGGTCCCAGCCTGGGCGGGCTGCTGATCGGCCTGGGCGGATGGCGGTCCACCCTCGCTGTCAACATCCCGCTCGCGGCCGCCGGCGTAATGCTCGGCCTGCTGCGCCTGCCGAAGACACCGCCGCGGAAGCAGGCCGAGCACGAGCGTGCGCTCACCGTCCTGGACCTGCCGGGCATGGCACTGTTCGCCGCGATGCTGATCTCGCTGCTGCTGTTCCTAATGGAGCCCGCGGTCGATCACTCGTACCTGCTCCTGATCACGGCGGCCGCGGGCGGCGGCTTCGCGCTGCGGGAGCTGCGCGTCGCCACGCCGTTCATCGACCTGCGGGTGCTGTTCGGCAACCTCCCCCTCGTGGCGACGTACGCCCGGGCGCTGCTGGCGTACATCGTGGCGTACGCCTTCCTGTACGGCTACACGCAATGGTTGGAGGAGGGACGCGGGCTGACCGCCTCCCAGGCCGGGCTCGCGCTGCTGCCGCTGTTCGCGACCGGGATCGTGGTGTCGACCACCGCCGGGCGCCGCCGGGAGGTCCGCGGCAAGCTGCTCATCGGCGCCGCAGGTCAGGTCGTCGCCTGCGCGGTGCTCGTGCTGCTGCACTCGGGCAGCCCGATCTGGCTGCTCGTGGTGGTCGCGATCCTGTTCGGCATCCCCCAGGGCCTCAACAACCTGGGTCTGCAGAACTCCGTCTACTACCAGGCCACGGCGGAACGCATGGGATCCTCCTCCGGGCTGCTGCGTACGTTCGGCTACCTCGGCGCCATCGTCGCCTCCGCCGCCAACGGCGCCTTCCTCTCCCATCGCGCCGACACCGCCGGGCTGCACCACCTCGCCTGGTTCATGCTCGCCACCGCCGTACTGTTCCTCGCGGTGACCGTGACAGACCGCACGCTAAGCCGCCTCGGCCGGCCGAACCCGCCCGACCCATCCGCCAACCGAACGGAAGGATGATCACGCATGCCGGCCCCAGTCGCAAGGTCCCTTCAACGCGACAGGCTCAGTCTCGCCGCCCCCGCCTCAGACGGCCAAACGAATATCCGGCCGCACAAATCCACGCGCGGCCGCGCCGAGGCCGTCGCGTCTGGCAGCTCATCGCGATCTCGGCTGCGGGTTGAGGGGCGTGGCGGGCCGGCTACCACAGTCCCGGCACGAGGCGATCTGTCGTCTTCTGGTAGCTGCGGTACCGCTCGCCGAGCACTCGGGTCAGCTCTGACTCTTCGACCGTGATGCGCCGCCGCAGCGCCAACACCGGAACGACGACGCAGACCACCAGGGACAGCCAGTTACCTGCGGCGATGCCGAAGGCCAGGGTCATCAGCAACAGGCCGGTGTAGGAGGGATGCCGCACCCATCGGTACGGACCGCGGGTGACGACGGCCTGGTCGTCGGCGACTTCGATGAACGTGCTGAAGGAGCCGCCGAGCATGATCACCGACCAGATACGGAGGGTCAGGCCTATCCAGATCACGATGGTGCCCGCGATAGCGACGACGTCCGGCGCCGGGACATCCAGAGCCGGCGCCCATTTCGGCATTAGCAGGCCGACCCAGATCGAGCCGCCGAGGGAAAGGGAAACGATCATGCGTGTCCCCCGGTCCCGACGCAAACGGCCCTTCCGTCGTACAAGATCGCGAACGAAAAGGCCCACTTCCCACGCCAACCAGCAAAGAATCGCCACTCGGAACGGGGTAGACAACGTAGCGCCCACCCTCGCAACGTAGTCCGTCGGTCGCGGTCGACACGACCGAGGCCGAGCGGAAGAGGCCGGCGACTGAGCGGACCTCCGCCTACCCCCGCCGCTGGGCGCGGACCGGGATGGGCGGGCTGCGGATTCGGCTGTTCGGCGAGGTGGAGCTGAGCTTCGCCGGGGACCGGCTGCCGGAGCTGGGGTCCGTACGGGCCGAGTCGTTGCTGGCGTATCTGGTCGTCCATCGGCGGGCGGCGGTTCCGCGGCAGCGGCTGGCGGACTTGCTGTGGCCGGAGTCGAGCGAGCAGCAGGAGCGGACGAACCTGCGGCAGTTGCTGCACCGGCTGCGGCAGGCGTTGCCGGATGCGGATCGTTTCCTCGAGGTGACGTCGCGGGCGCTGCGGTGGCGGGGGGCGGCCGATTGCTGGGTCGATGTGGTGGCCTTCGAGGAGTCGCTGGCCGACGGTGACCAAAGCGCGGCGGTCGAGGCGTACGGCGGTGACCTGCTCGAAGGCAGTTACGACGAGCGGGTACTTGTGCCGTGGTCGGCATGAGCAAGGCTTCGAGCGCGCCGGCGTCATGAGGCACTGAGAGCGCGTTTACGGCTTGGGAGTGCGATTTCTTGGGGCGTCAGGCAACGGGAACAGTGACCTGGACGGCGATCAGACTGGCCTCGCGGGCGGCCCTCCGGGCACCTTCGTCGAAGTCGGGTGCGGCGCAGACGAAGAGAGTCCTTCCGTTGGATCCGCCGAGGGCACACGCGAAGACGGGGGTTCCGGGACGCACCTCCTCGACGATCTTGCCTCCTTCGGTGACGCGGACGAGGCGCCCGCCGGCGCCGTCGGCGACCCACAGCGCACCTTCCGCGTCGAGGCAGGAGCCGTCGGGCGCGACCGAGATCTGCGGCAAGATTTTCGCGATGTCCCGCTGGGTGGGCAGCGGGCCGAACTCCGCCCATGTACGGCGGTTGGCGAGCTGTCCGTCCTGGGTGAGGTCAAAGGCCGTGACACGGTTCCCGAAGGTCTCGTTGACGAGGAGTACCCCGTCTCTCGTGATCACGCTTCCGTTGGGGAACCAGAGGTCGGTGGCGATCTCGGTCACGGTGCCGTCGGGGTCGACTCGGTGCAGCGCGGCCGTCTCGAGCGGGGCTCC
>DATBKU010000116.1:0-48555 GCA_036555725.1 Streptosporangiaceae bacterium
GACCAGCACCAGCTGGACGCCGTCCGCTCGGACCGCGGCAAGCGCCCCGGCCACCACCTCGGCCGGGCCGTGATCGCCGCCCATCGTGTCCACGGCCACCAGCCCGGGCGAGATGTCGGGCATGGTGGCGCTCCTAGACCGAACGGGATGGACGAGGGCCATGCCTCACTACGCATCGTAGGCCCGCCGAGTCCGCGCCGATCAGCCGGGTGGTCAGTCCTTCTTGCGGCAGTCCGCGCCGAGGCAGCCGGCGTTCTGCACGACGGGCCGCCCGTTCACGAGGATGGTGAAGTACTGGTCCTTGGTCTTGTCCTCGGCGGCCGCGAAGACCTGGACCGCCCGCAGCAGCGCCGCCTGGGTGCCGTACCGGAGCTCCTTGTGCGGCCCGAACAGCAGGTAGTAGCCCACGCCGACCCCCAGCGCGACGACGACGAGACAAGGAATGCCTACGCGGATGAAGGCTTCACGTGCGTAGCGTCACCGCCGAACGCCGGACGGAAGCCTCCCGCGGCGACGGTTTGCCGAGGAATTGATCACTCCTCGGGCAAGATCATGCCGCCTGCTCAGCCCATGTCGCTGCAGCCCTCGCCAAGGCAGGGTTTGCGCAGTACCTCACGACCGGCCACGTCGATCACGAACTCCTGTCGCGGGTGCCGCGTGTCGGCGTCGTAGGCCACCCCGTCGACCCGTACCTGCTGCCCCGCGGTGGTCTGGCCCAGGCACCACACGCGGACGACCTTCATGGTGGTGCCCGCGGGGATCTGGCAGTTGAGCCGGTTCTTGAGGCGATAGCCGAGCCCGGCCAGCTCGGTCGCGGCGCCGTTCGCCGTGGCGGTGCGCAGCGACCCCTCCGAGACCTGGCGCGAGGGGTTCTGGCAGCTGGTGATCAGCAGCCCGATGGCGAGCAGGATGAGTGACACGATGATTACGGACGGTGGCCGGGTCATGCGCGCGACCCTATCTCGATGACGGCGTCGGCGACGGCATCCGGCCGATCGGTCTGCAACAGATGCCGTGCGCCGTCCAGGACGATCTGACGGCCGTACGGAGACATCGCTGCGAGCCTGCGGTGGCGTTCGATCCAGGCGCGCCGCCCCGCGGCCGAGCGCACGTCCCCGAGCGCGGTCAGCACGGTCAGCGGGATCTCGGGCAGTGGCCGGGCCTTTCGCAGCGCGACGAGGTCGGCGGCCATCTCGCCGTAGGCGATGTTCTCGGCGAGCGACGTGCCGACGACGGCCCCCCGTCCGTACACCTCGCGGACGACGGCCGGCGGCGCGGCGTCACGATGACTGATCTTGCGCATGAACAGGCCCCTGGCCCATGGGCCGAGCAGGCGGGCGGCACCGCTTGTGCCGGCCAGCACGCCGACGGCGCGCACCAGCGGCGTGAGCACGGGGGAGAGCCGCACCCTCGACCGCGCGCCCGGCTCGCAGCTCGGGTCGACGAGCACCAGCCCGGACACCAGCTCCGGGTGCGTCCTGGCCAGCGCCTCGGCGTGGAAGGCGGCGTACGAGTGGGCCGCGAGGAGGACCGGGGCCCCCATCCGGCCGGCCAGCGCGGCCAGCCGGGCCGTCTCGGCCGGCAAGGTCGGCGCGGCCCACTGCTGCGGGCTGCCGCCGAGGCCGGGACGGTCGAAGTTGACGATGCGGTACCGGTCCCGGAGCAGATCGACAGTCGGCTGCCAGTCGAACCAGGCGCCGCCGAGCCCGCTGCTGAGCAGCAGCGGCGGGCCGCTGTCCGGGCCGTCCACGACGACATGGAGCCGCTCCCCGGCCACGTCGATGACTTCGCCGGGCAGCGTCACCCCGCTCACGCGGCTCCCTCCTCACCTGGCGGCTTGTCGCTCACTCACGGCGGCCGGCGAGAGCGTGCGGCCGGCCGGCGTCTGTGGCCGCGGGCACCTCCTCACAGCCGTTCCCTCGCTCGGCCAGCAGCGCCCACGCGATGACGAACAACGCCAGGCACAAGATGGTGATCTGGATTCGCTGGGCGAGTCCCAGCCATTCGCCGATCAGCATCAGCACGAGAGTTCCGATCGCGAACCCGGCCTCCACTGTGGCCAGCATCCAGCCCCAGCGCGCCAGCGTCGGCCACCAGCCGTAGCGGCGGGCCGCGATCGACAGCAGCAAGATGGCGGCGATCCCGCAGAAAATGACCATGCTGCTGGTCACGTCGTGGAACTGGTGCGAGAACGACACCTTCTCGGCCCGCTCGCGCAGTGCGCAGGTGGTGTCCATGCTGGGCGCGCAGTCCATCGAGAAGACCGCGTCGCCGATCGCCCAGATGCCGAACAGCAGCAGGAAGATCCAGCCCGTCACGGCCAGCGGGCGGCGGCGCAGAAGTATCAGCGCCGTGCCGGCGACGATGATCGTCAGTACCCCGGTGATGAAGTCACCGGCGCTGAAGACCACGTGATACGGCTGGTCGCGCGCGGACAGCTCGCTGACGTAGCCGTCGAACACGTCGATACGCGGGTTGAGGAACGCCTCGAGAACCCACGAGGAGTAGCTGACCGCCGCGGCGACGCCCAGCACGCCGATGAGCACGGGTACCGCGCCCGGTCCGCGGCTGTCTTGGCGTGCCTTCAACGGTTCCTCCCGGCTGCGCGGCCGACCACGCCCCCTGTTCAAACAATGAAAAGAATATGTAGTCGTATTCCGGAGCCGGGTCGCGGGTCGCTAATCTGCGCCCCGGAGGATCTCCATGAACCGGCCCGGCCGCTGGTCGACGCCGCTGCATTCGTCGGCCGCGCGATCGTCGCCGCTGCCGCACGCGTCGTCGCGGGCCAGCGACCACATCGACAGCCGCCCGATCCGCTGCGCCTGCGCCCAGTCGCGGACGCGGCGGGCGTCGTCCAGGCCGAACGTGCCGGCGTCGTAGACGCCGATGACCGGGGTCACGCCGATGCGCGCCCACCGGGCCGATGCGGAGTCACCAGGATAGATCTGAGCCAACTGACCGTGCGCCGCCGTCGCCGCCCGGATCAGCGCGCGCCCGCCGCCCTCCTCGCCGGGGAGGTCGGGCAGCCGGCCGCCGAACAGGTTGAGCACCGCCACGTCGAGCCCGTGCGCCCGGGCCGACCGCAGCATGCCCAGCGCGCCCGCGGACAGTCCGTCCGGGCCGACCGGCACGGTGACGGAGACGTCGAGTTTCCGCTCGCGCTGCAGGCGGGCGAGGGCGGCGGCCCGCCGATCGGCCACGACGCCGCCGACGAGCTCGTCGTCGGGCAGGAAGAGGTCGACGCCGCTGACGGCGCCGACATCGTCCAGCATCGCCCGATACTGCGCGACCAGGGCGTCGACCGACTCGCACTGCCGCGCGAGGTCGGTGCCCGCCGGCCCGGTGAGGGACAGCACGATCGAGCCGTCATGGCCGCGCAGATCGGTGAGCTGGCGGTGGATGACACGGTCGCTCAGTACTGTGCTGCCGCCCCACACGGCCGTGCATCCGGTGCCGGCGGTGACGAAGCCCAGGCCGAACCGGCGTATCTGCTGCTGCCGCGACGTCTTGACCAGGTCGAACGGCGGCCAGGTGAGGAGGTCTGCGTACGGGATGAACGCGACCGCGCGACGGGGTGCGGCCGGGGCCGCGGTCGCGGTGGCGGCCCTGACAGACCCCTTCGCCGCGCCCGGCGCGCCCGGCGGCGGCTTCCGGTGGGCCGGGACGGGCCCGCGCTGTTCGGCCACGCCGCCGGCCGGACAGGCCGCCGCCCCGCAGGACGACGTGGCGTTCGAGGTCGCGGCGTACACCGCGGCGCCGCCGAGCAGCGGCGCGACCAGCCCGGCCGCCGACAGTACGGCCAGCTTCCGCCGGGACCGGCGAGACCCGTTCGGAACCACGTACAGGCCGGAGTCTCGCTTCCGGTGCTTGCCCACGACACCTCCCCGGCGTATGGCATGGTCGATCGATTCGGTGGTGCTAACGGTTCCAAAGTGACGTCAGTGCCCTAGAGTGGCGCGTCCGGCGCAAAGTATGCCGTAGGGCAGACGGAGGGCAAGGGATCTTTGCGATGACATCGCGTGTGTCGTGGATTCGCGGGCTGTGACCGGCACGCGGCTGCCGATTCCATCGTTGTACGAGACATAGCGAGTGTCGTGCGACGATCGAGAGCAGGGTGGTCTGTATCGCGGCATACCGCAGCGGGTATGTCATTCCGGGAGAACAGTGGTCAAACAGATGCATGGGGTTGGGGAGCGTGAGATCGCTTTGGCGACACAACCCGCCGAAGCCAGTCCGTGGTGAGGAGGTATCGACGCCGGGAGCCAAGCGCACATTTTCCCCACGATCTCAAGGAGTAGAACCACGTGACTTTGGTCAACGACGCGGCGCCGGCCCCCGGGCAATCCGCCGGCCGCAAGTTCCGCGCCTTCACGGTGAAGCACCTCGACGAGCTCACCGCTCGCGCCGGGCTCTCACCTGACCAGCGACTCGCGATTAGGGCGGTGGCGACCGTCTTGCCGTTCCGGACCAACAGCTACGTCGTGAACGAGCTGATCGACTGGTCCGCCGCCCCCGATGATCCGATCTACCGGCTGGTCTTCCCCCAGGAGGACATGCTCCCGCCGGAAGACGTGTCACGCATCGTCGACCTCCTGCGCCGGGAGGCGCCGAAAGCCGAGATCGACGCCCTTGCGCACGAGGTGCGCATGAAACTCAACCCTCATCCCGCCGGCCAGCTCCAGCTCAACGTGCCACGCCTGCACAGCGAGCAGATGCCGGGGGTTCAGCACAAGTACCACGAGACTGTCCTCTTCTTCCCCAAGCAGGGGCAGACCTGCCACGCCTACTGCACGTACTGCTTCCGCTGGGCGCAGTTCGTCGGGGAACCCGACCTGAAGATGGCCGCCAGCGACATCGAGCGGCTGCGCACCTACCTGCTGGAACACCCCGAGGTGACCAGCGTCCTGTTCACCGGCGGCGACCCCATGATCATGGGTGAGCCGGTCATGCGGAGGTACATCGAGCCCCTCCTCGAGCTCGATCAGATCGAATCCATCCGGATCGGCACCAAGTCACTGGCCTACTGGCCGCAGAAGTTCGTGACCGACCCCGATGCCGACGACATGCTCCGGCTGTTCGCCGAGGTCGACGGGGCGGGCAAGAACCTCGCCTTCATGGCGCACTTCACCCACCCCCGGGAGCTGGAGCCGATAGTGGTGCGCGAGGCCGTCGGGCGCATCAGAGACACCGGCGCGGTCATCCGCACCCAGGCGCCGCTGATCCGGTCCATCAACGACACGTCCGAGGTGTGGAACCGGATGTGGCGGGAGCAGCAGCGGCTCGGCATGATCCCGTACTACATGTTCGTGGAGCGCGACACCGGTCCGCAGGACTACTTCGCGGTGCCGCTGGCGCAGGCGTACGAGATCTTCCGCGGGGCCTACAAGAACGTCTCCGGGCTGTCCCGCACCGTACGAGGGCCGTCCATGTCGGCGACGCCGGGCAAGGTGTGCGTCGACGGAATCGCCGAGCTGTACGGCGAGAAGGTGTTCGTGCTGCACTTCATCCAGTGTCGTGACCCGGAGCTCGTCAACCGTCCGTTCTTCGCCAAGTTCGACCCGGACGCGAAGTGGCTGACCGACCTGCGGCCCGCCTTCGCCGACCGGTTCCCCTTCGATGGGATGATTCCGAGCGAGCCGTCGGTGCACGACCTGATGGCCAGCGGGCCGGCCGTGTAACGGGGGCCTGCGGCGTGGCGGTCATCCGCCGCGACCATCGATCCCACCCGGCTGGGACGACCGCGTGATCACGCGTCGGGGTCTGGACCGCGACGCGTGATCATGTCGTCTGAAGAGGCCCAATGGGCCGGGAGCGGACCAATAGCGAATCAATAGCGAACCCCCGCATAGTGGAAGCACTCGGGTCCGGGGGACCAGTGTGGCTGCGATGCTCGGGGGCCGAGTGCAGCGTGGCGAAACGGTTGGCGGCCCCGGGGGAACGGGGAACCAACGGGCCGAGGCCGCCAACCATACGTCACTGTGTCCCCGTAGGGTGCGCTGCGGGGCCAGTCCGGGGCCGCGTCGAGGGGCGCGGCCCCGGTCGCATGTTTCGCTTGTTTCCCTGCTAGTGACCGTACTCCGGCACGATCAGCGCCCTGGCCAGCGTGTGGGCGGTCACGTTGAAGCCGACGACGGCCGGGCTCGTGTCGGAGTCCACGCCCAGCTTCTCGGTGTCGAGCGCGTGGACGGCGAACGCGTACCGGTGCGGAGTGCCGGGCGGCGGTGCGGCCCCGCCGAACGCCTTGACGCCGTAGTCGTTGCGGGCGTGCGTGCCGGCCGTGCTGTCCGCGGTGCCGGCGCCGGTCGCCAGCTCGGTCACCGACGCGGGGACGTCGAACAGCACCCAGTGCCAGAACCCGCTGCCGGTCGGCGCGTCCGGGTCGTAGCAGGTCACGGCGAAGCTCTGCGTCCCCTCCGGGAAGCCCGACCAGCTCAGCTGCGGTGAGAGGTTCTGCCCGGAGAACCCCCAGTCGTTGAAGACCTGCGCCTGGCTCATCTGCCGGCCGTCGGTCACGTCGGTGCTCGTGACGGTGAACGACGGCACCTCGGGCAGAAATTCGTACGGAAGCGGTGGCCGACCGGCCATGGCTACCTCCTCATGGATACGGGTCTTTCCCCATACCTACCAGTCGCACCACCACTGGGGCTTCACGGGTATCAGGTCTTCACCGCTCCCATGGTGAAGCCGGTGATGAAGCGGTCGAGGAAGAGGTTGAAGACGAACGCGATCGGCAGCGCCATGAACACCGTCGCCGCCTGCAGGGACTGCCAGAAGAACACGTCGCCGCGGACCAGCTGGGTGGGCACACCGGTGCTGACGACCATCTCCGGGCTGGCCGAGACGAACGCCAGGGCGTACACGAAATCGCTCGTCGTCAAGGTGAAGGTGAACACCACGACCGCCACGATGCCGGGGAACACCAGCGGCACGACGGCCCGGATGAACGCGCCCAGCCGGCTGTACCCGTCGACCATCGCCTGTTCCTCGACATCCTTGGGCACGGCCCGCAGGAACCCGATGAGCAGCCACACCGACACCGGCACCGTCATCGTCGGGTAGACCACGATCATCGACCACAGTGTGTCCTCGAGTCCCAGACCGACCACGACCCGGGTCAGCGACAGGAACAGCAGGGAGGGCGGCACCAGGTACACGAGGAAGATCCCGATGCCCATCGGGGTGCCCCACGGCCGGTTCAGCCGGGCCAGCGAGTAGGCGGCGGGTATCGACAGCACCAGCGTGATCGCCACCACCAGCGCGCCGACGATCAGCGTGTTCACCACGAACGTGAGGAACGGCGTCTCCTGGAACAGGAAGATCCAGTGGTCGGCCGTCGCCGGGGAGTTGAATATGAAGGGGTTGTTGTTCGGGTTGTACAGGTCGCGGTCCAGCTTGAACGAGGTGATCAGGCTCCACAGGAACGGCAGCGCGCAGATGAGCGCCACCACGATCGCGATCACGTAGACCGCCACCCGCGCGAGGACGTGCCGCGTGGTGTACTGCCGCCGCAGCCGCGCCATCTCTCGCGTGCCCTGCCTCGTGGCCACGCCGGTCGTGCTCATGAGAGGACCTCCAGGCGGCGTACGGCACGGAGGATCAAAATGGCGCCGGCCAGCAGGAGCGGGAACAGGAACAGCGCGATCGCCGCGCCCTGCCCCACGTCACCGCCCTCGATGCCGCGGAAGTACGCCCAGGACGCGAGGACCTGAGTCGAGTCGGTCGGACCGCCCCGGGTCAGGATGTACACCACCGTCATGTCGGTGAACGTCACGATCGCCCCGAACAGGGCGGCCACTGCGATGACCGGCATGGTGAGCGGGATGGTCACCTCGAACATCCGCCGCCAGAACCCGGCGCCGTCGATGCGCGCCGCCTCGTCGATGTCCTTGGGGATGGCGACGAGGCCGGCCATGACGATGACCGCGGCGAGCGGCGTCAGCCGCCAGACGTGCACCGCGATGACCGAGGCCATCGCCAGCTTCGAGTGCCCAAGCCAGTACATGTTCGTGTTGAGCAGGCCGAGCTGGCGGAGCACCCAGTCGATGGGCGAGTAGATCGAGTCGAGCATCCACAGCCACGAGATCGACGACAACGCCACCGGCGTCGTCCACGGCAGCAGCACCAGCATGCGGACGAACCACTTGCCGCGGAAGTCGGCCACCAGGACGTTCGCGAGGATCTTGCCGAAGAGCACGATCAGCGCCATGGAGATCACGGTGAAGATCACCGTGTTCAGTAGCGAGCGCCAGAACACGTCGTCATGGAAGATCGCCGTGAAGTTCTTGAACCCGACGAAGTTGTACGACGGGTCGCCCGTGGTGACGTCGGAGAACGCGAACGCGATCGCCAGCAGGAACGGTACCCCGACGAGCGCGACGATGTAGACCACGGACGGCAGCAGGAAGGCCCAGGCCAGGAACCCCTCACGGTCGGACAGCGCGACCCGGCCGCCTATGGGGGGCGGTTCCGCCGACTTCTCCGGCGTGTCTTGAACCGGCCGTTCCTCGGTCTTCCAGGGGTCCCCGCGCCCGCGCGCGTGCGTCATCAGGACCCACTCCCGAGACTGACCGGCGCGGCCCGGGTGCCGCTCTCGGCGTCGAAGAACCGGATGCGGTCGGTGGGGACGGCGAACTCGTGGGTCTCGCCCGCCGCCAGCGGCGTGGCAACGGTGGCCGGCAGCCGCGCGATCACCCGGGTGTCCGTGCCGATCCCCGACACCGTTCCGTACACGTGCCGGTCGCCGGACAGGTACTCCATCCGTTCGATCTTCAGCGGCATGGTCACGCGCGAGTCCTGCCGTACGCTCTCCACCGGCAGCAGGTGCTCGGGCCGGAACCCGACCAGCCGGTCGGCGCGCTGCACCAGGTTCATCGGCGGCGCGCCGATGAAGGTGGCGACGAAGGTGTCGGACGGGTCGTCGTACACCTCCCGCGGCGTGCCGACCTGCCGCAGCCGCCCCTTGTCGAGCACCGCGATCCGGTCGCCCAGGCCCATCGCCTCGGCCTGGTCATGGGTCACGTAGATCGTTGTGGTGCCCACCTGCTGCTGGAAGCGCTTGAGCTCGTCGCGGGCGGTGGCGCGCATCTTGGCGTCCAGGTTGGACAGCGGTTCGTCGAGCAGGAACACCGCCGGATCGCGGACGAGCGCGCGGGCAAGGGCGACCCGTTGCCGCTCGCCGCCGGACAGCTGCCGGGGCTTGCGCCCCAGCAGCGGGGAGATGTCCAGCAGCTCGGCCGCCCATTTCGCCTTGCGCTCCCGCATGTTCTTCGGCATCTGCTCGGCCTTCAGCGGAAACACGATGTTGTCCAGCAC
The DNA here is from genome assembly GCA_036555725.1 of Streptosporangiaceae bacterium. Lineage (GTDB taxonomy): Bacteria > Actinomycetota > Actinomycetes > Streptosporangiales > Streptosporangiaceae > CALAED01. The sequence goes on from DATBKU010000116.1 coordinate 9,313, forward strand.
GGTCTTGTGCGGATACAGCGCGTACGACTGGAACACCATCGCGATCTGCCGGACCCGCGGCGGCAGCCCGTTGACCAGGTGGCCGCCGATGAGCACCTCGCCTTCGGTGGGCTGCTCCAGACCGGCGATGGTGCGTAGCAGGGTCGTCTTGCCGCAGCCGGACGGGCCGAGCAGGACGAGGTACTCACCCTGCTCCGCGGTGATGCTGACACCGTCGAGCGCCCGGACGTGCTCGGCGCGGCGGCCACCGCCGTCGAAGGTCTTGACGATCTCTCGTACCTCGACCGTTTCCATACGCCTACCCGCCAACGAGGCCTCTGGACCGCCAGTTCTTGAAGATCGCGTTGATCTGCTTCTCGGCGTCGGCCACGGCCTGCTTGGGATTTGCCTGCCCGCGAGCGGCGCGCGCGAACATGTTGGGCAGGACGAATGTGTTGAAAACCTCGCCGATCGCCGGGCTGGACGGACCCGGGTAGCCGATGTTGGCGCTCCAGTTGATCGCGCTCTTGAGCAGGCTGAGCTTGTTCTTCGGCTTCGCCCCGAACGGGTCGTTGTCGAGCCAGCCGGGCAGCTGCGGCACGATCGACGGCCAGCCGGGGAAGTCGTACATCTCGGAGTTGTACGTCACGGCGGCCATGTTGGCCGTGTAGTGCAGCAGGAACTCCTTGGCGGCGTCCGCGTTGGCCGCGTACTTCGGCACGATCCACTGGTAGATGACGTGCTGGGCGGCCAGCGCCGTCTTCGGCCCGCGCAGCGCCGGGACGAAGAAGATGTCGTCGGCGACCTGCGGGTTGGCCCCCTGCGCGGTACGCCATGCCGAGATCGAGTTGAGGATGTAGGAGGCCTTGCCGGCGATCAGGGCCTGGTTGTTGGAGGCCGGCACCCAGGAGAAGACCTCGTTGGTCTGGGCCTGTTTGAACAACTTGCTCATGTACTCGACGGCCGCGACGGTCTCCGGGGAGTTGATCACGACCTGCTCGTTCTGGTCCTGCTCGGAAGCCCCGTACGACCACAGCAGCGCCCGGGCGGCCATGTTCGAGTCGGTCTCTTGGGAAAGCCCGATGCCGAGGTTGACGCCCTTGGACTTCTTGATCTCCGTGGCGCCCTGGAGCAGCTGGTCGTAGCTGGACGGGCCGTTGGGCATGCCGACCCCCGTCCACAGCGACTTGCGGTAGTCGCCGGGGTCGGGCGCCCAGCCCGGGCAGTACGCGTAGAACTTCTTGGTGTTGGGGTTGTAGCTCGACTTGCGGCACAGCTCCAGCTGCTGGCCCCAGCGCTTGCTCGCCTCCTGCACCAGGTCGGCCATGTCGAGGACGCTGGGCTCGTACTGCGAGAGCGGCGCGATGTGCTGGAGGAGGTCGTGTCCCTGGCCGGCCTGGATCTCCGAGGCGATCCGGCGCGGCACGTCGACGGTGTTGATGTGGTCGACGCGCACGCTGACGCCGACCTGCTTGCCCCAGCGCTGGACGAAGGCGTCGAACCATTTGTCGTGACGTGGGACGAAGTGGCTCCACAGCAGGATCGTGAGGTTGCCGGAGAGCTTCTTGGACGGCGGGGTGAAGACCTCCTTCGGACCGCCACCGGTGTTCTTCGCCGCCGGGCCGCTGTTCTCACTGGCGCACGCGGCGGCGAGCGCGCTGATTCCGCTCGCTGCGATGAACTCGCGCCGGGTGAAGGGGGACCTGGCTGCGGATCTGAGGCCGGTTTCGGTCGTCGGGGTGGGGTGACGGGTGGTCACGGGACGAAACCTCCCTCGTGACGAAAGGTTCTTCCTTAGAAAGTAGATCGCCAGAGAGACTTCATCTAGTGGCAATATTGCGACGGAAAGTAATCGCAGTCACGCATGGAGTTACCGAGCGTTCATTCTCGGACACTCGGGTGGGGGCTTACTTCTCGTTGGCCTCGGTGTAGGCCTCGAGGACCGTCGCCGGGTCGCCGTCCATGCGCAGCTGGCCTTCCTCGATCCAGATGACCCTGTTGCAGGTCTCCTCGATGACGTCGAGGTTGTGCGCGACGAGGAACACCGCGCCCGCGTCCTTGCGCAGCTCTTGGATCTTGGCCTTGCTCTTGCGCTTGAACTTGGCGTCGCCGGTGGCCAGCGCCTCGTCGATGAGCAGCACGTCGTGCGTCTTGGCCGCGGCGATGGCGAACCGCAACCGGGCGCCCATGCCGGAGGAGTACGTGCGCATGGGCAGCTGGATGAAGTCCTGCTTGACCCCGGAGAAGTCGACGATCTCCTGATACTTCTCCTTGGTCTCCTCCAGCGACAGCCCCATCGCCAGGCAGCCGAGGACGATGTTGCGCTCACCGGTGAGGTCGCGCATCAGGGCGGCGTTGACGCCGAGCAGCGAGGGCTGGCCGTCGGTGTAGACGCCGCCCCGCTCCGGAGGCAGCAGCCCGGCGATCGCGCGCAGCAACGTCGACTTGCCGGACCCGTTGCTGCCGATGATGCCGACGGCCTCGCCGCGGTACACGACGAAGGAGATGCCCTTGATCGCGTGCACTTCCTTCATCTGCGGCCGGTTCTGCCGGCGCACCATCCGAAGCAGCGCGGTGGCCGCCGACCCCTTGTCGCCGCCACCGCCGAACACCCGGTAGACGATGTGCAGGCCGTCGACGACGACGATCGGCTCCCTGGTGGGGTCGATGACGACTTCGGGACTCACCTCGGCGGGCACGGGCTTGGCCTTCTCCTTGACGGCCTTCTCCTTGACGTCAACCACGGCCGTACCTTTCCTCTGCCCGGTAGAAGAACAGGAACCCCCCGATGAACATCACCACAGCCCAGAAGATCGCGTACCACCACAGCTGAGTGGTCTGGTGGTGCAGCGAGTCGTGCACGTAACTGCGGTACTTGTCGAGTATCGCGAACCGGCTCAGCTCGACGTAGACGTGCCCGGGGTTGATCTCGAGCAGCTTGACCACCCAGGGATGGTCTTGGAAGCGCTCCTGCATCTTGGCGACGCTGAAGATGACTCCGGAGAAGTAGAGCCAGGTGCGCAGCAGGAACGGCAGCAGCTGCGTGAGGTCGCGGGTGAAGGCGCCCAGCCGCGCCACCACGAGGCTGATCCCGATGTTGAACGCGAGCTGCATCAAGATCACCGGAATGAGCAGGAACCAGTGCAGGGTCAGCGGTTCGCCCATCGCCAGCACGATGACGAACAGCACCGCCAGCGACATGAACAGCTGCTGCAGCTCCAGCACCACATACGCGAAGGGCAGCGAGGCGCGCGGGAAGTGCAGCGCGCGGATCAGCGAGAGGTTGTCGCCGACCGACTTTGACCCCGTGTTGACCGAGCGCTGGGTGAAGGTGAAGACGAACACACCCGTCACGAGGAACGGGATGAAGTCGGGGATGCCGCGGCTGGTCTTCAGGAGCACGCCGAAGATCAGGTAGTAGACGGCCGCGTTGAGCAGGGGCGTCAGGACCTGCCAGACCTGCCCCAGCCGGGCCGTCGTGTACATCGAGATGCTCTTGGACGACGCGAACGTCCACACGAAATGGCGTCGCTGCCACAGCTCCTTGATGTACTGGCGGAGCGGAGGGCGTGCCGCGCTCTGACTCAGCCCGTTCCGCATGGCGAAATCGGCCAACGACTGGCCGTTCCCGTTGATGCCCGGGGGCTCGGAGACCGTGCTGGCCGACCCGCCACCCGTCGCACTGAGTCGTTCCGGGTGACTCATGTCAGAAAGCCTATTGCAGACGACGGTGTGTCAGGGACGTTCCGCCACATGTGCCTCGCCTTACTCGATCTTCTCAGGAGCCACAGCCGGCGATGCCCGCCAAACCCGGGCCATCTCCAGGCTATCGAGGTCATCGGGCGCTGTTCCTACGGGGTTCCTACCGCGTTCCTACCGCGTTCCTACTGGGTGAGACGCGCAATACCGACCTCGAGACGAAGATCATATTTGCTGGTCGGGGACCTCTTTAGTGCGCCGCCGGATGAGGATCCAGGACACCGCCATGACCGTCAGCATCAGCGGCGGCCCGAGGGTGAGCCGGGCCACGCCGAGCCAGACGACCTGGCCGGCCAGCCAGAGCGCACCCCACACGACGAGCCGCAGCGAGAACAGCGCGCAGAACAGCAGGGTCGCCAGCGCGTAGGCGGCCTGGTGGTCGGGGGTCCGGCGCCACAGCGTGGGGTCGCCGAAGACCCAGGCCAGCGCCACGCCGACCAGCGGCCGCCGCAGCGGCACGGAGAACCCGCAGGCCGCGGCGAAGACCGCGCTGCCCGCGATGTCGACCAGGAAGAAGTCCTGCGCCCGCCCCGTGGCCAGCGTCAGCGTCGCGGCGACCACGAAGCCGAGAATGCCGAAGATCGCCGAGCGTATCTTGTCGCGCCTGACCAGCCGCCGTACGAAGAGCGCCACGGCGGCCACGCTCGCCGTCGCCAGCGCCGGCCGCAGCCCGAACAGCAGATAGATCCCGACGTACGCCACGGTCGGCAGCACGAGGTCGACGGCGCGCCAAACATCGGCCTCCGCGCCGAACTGCTGCTCCAGCCGGGCCCGCCACAGGTCGGCCTGCGCGCCGAGTACCCGCGGCGTCACATCCATCACGCCATCCTGGCCGGTCTCGCAGCCCGCGTGCAATCAAGGGGCCTAGGCTGAGGCCATGCGTGCCGGAACGTACAGTCTGGGCCCGCCGAGCGGGGCCCTGCTCATCAAGACGAGTCGAACCGGCCTCGGGCGGCGGGCCGGACACGACCTGACCATCGAGGTCACCGGATGGGAGGCGACCGTCGATGCCGACCCGGCCGCGCCGGCCGGCTCGGCGGTATCGGTGTCGATCGACACCGATTCCTTCGCGGTACGCGAGGGCGCGGGCGGCGTGAAACCGCTGACCGACGGCGACCGCGCCGAGATCAAAAAGACGATCCAGCGGCAGATCCTGCACACGGCCCAGCACCCGACGATCACCTTCCAGTCGACGCGGGTGGCGGGCACGAGCGAGTCGTTCACCATCGACGGCGACCTGACGATCATGGGCGTGACCCGCCCGGTAACCGTCCGCGGCACGGCCGAGGGCGATCGGGTCCGCGGCGGCGCCACGGTCGTGCAGTCGCAGTTCGGGATCAAGCCGTACTCGGCCTTCTTCGGCGCCCTCAAGCTCGCCGACGAGGTCGAGATCGCCTTCGACCTCATGCTCAGGTGAAGACCGCCTGATCAGACTCGCTGACCGAGCCGTCCGCGCCGAAGACCAGAAACCGGTCGAAGGACTTCGCGAACCACCGGTCGTGGGTGACGGCGACGACCGTGCCCTCGTACGCCTCCAGGCCTGCCTGCAGCGCCTCGGCGCTGGCGAGGTCGAGGTTGTCGGTCGGCTCGTCGAGCAGCAGCAACGTCGCGCCGCCGAGCTCCAGCAGCAGGATCTGCAACCGCGCCTGCTGCCCGCCGGACAGCGTCTCGAACGGCTGGTCGGCGCAGAACTGCAGCTCGTAGCGGGCCAGCGCGGCCATCGCCTCGTTGCGCAGCCGTGCGTGCTCGGTCATCACGATCTCGCACGGGGTGCGCTCCGCGAGGTCGGGGCGAGCGTGCGTCTGGGCGAAGTGTCCGGGCTCGACGCGCGCCCCCAGCCGGGCCACGCCGGTGTGGGCGATGTCCTCGCCGGCCAGCAGCCGCAGGAAGTGCGACTTGCCGGAACCGTTCGACCCCAGCACCGCGACCCGCTCGCTGTACCAGACCTCGGCGTCGAACGGCTTCATCAGGCCGGTCAGCTCGAGCGCCTCGCAGATCACCGCCCGCTTGCCGGTACGGCCGCCGCGCAGGCGCATCTTCACGTTCTGGTCGCGCGGTGGGATCTCCGGCGGACCCGCCTCCAGGAACCTGCGCAGCCGGGTCTCCGCCGCCTGCAGTCGCGAGGCCATCGAGTCGTTGTAGGACGCCTTCTGCCGGTACATGGCGACCAGCGCCTTGAGCTTGGCGTGCTCTTCGTCCCAGCGGCGGCGCAGCTCCTCCAGCCGCTCGATCCGGTCGCGCCGCGCCTGCGCGTACGTCGCGAACCCGCCGCCGTGCACCCAGACCACACCCGCTTCGACGGTGACGATGCGCTTGGCGACCCGGTCGAGCAGCTCACGGTCGTGCGAGACCAGCAGCACGGTCTTGGCCGTCTCGCGCAGCCGGTCCTCCAGCCAGCGCTTGCCCGGCACGTCGAGGTAGTTGTCCGGCTCGTCGAGCAGCAGCACCTCGTCGGGGCCGCGCAGCAACGCTTCGAGCACCAGCCGCTTCTGCTCGCCGCCGGACAGCGTCGTCACCGCGCGCCACTTGCACGACTCGTACGGCTGTCTGAGCGCGGCCACGCAGCAGGCGTCCCAGAGCACCTCGGCGCCGTAGCCGCCCGCGTCGCCCCAGTCGGCGAGGGCCTTGGCGTACCGCAGCTGGGCCGGCTCGTCGTCGCGCTCCATCATGACCAGCTCGGCGGCGTCGAGCGCGGCGGCCGCCGCGCGCACGCCCGGCGGCATGACCGACAGTAGGAGGTCGTGAACGGAGGTCGGGGGTGGGCCCCCGTCAGGGGACTGGAAGTGGCGCGACTCGTCCCTGATGGACCCGACGAACTGCCGCATCACGCCGAGACCGCCGCTGCGCGAGACGCTGCCGTCCTGCGGCGTCAGATCGCCCGCGATCAGCCGCAGCAGCGTCGTCTTGCCGGCGCCGTTGGGCCCCACCAGCGCGGCCGTGGTCCCGTCGCCGACGCGGAACGAGACATCGTCGAGCAGCACCCGGCCGTTCGGCAGGGTGTGACTCAGATGACCCACCTCGACATGCCCCACGGACGCCCAGTCTCCGGCAGCGCCACCTGACCGGCCAAGTTATTTATCCGCGTCATGTATCCCGCGCGATGGCGCACGGTGACCAGGTACCCTCGCGTGCGTGAGTCGCGAAGGTGTAACGCCGCAGAGCGAAGATTTCTCCGCCTGGTACAACGAGCTCGTCATCAAGGCGGAGCTCGTCGACCGAGGGCCGGTGCGGGGCACGATGGTCATCCGGCCGTACGGCTACCGGATGTGGGAGCTCCTCCAGGCCGACCTGGACGGGCGCATCAAGGAGGCGGGCCACGACAACGCCTGCTTCCCGATGTTCATCCCGGAGTCATACCTCAGGCGCGAGGCCGAGCATGTCGAGGGCTTCTCACCCGAGCTGGCCGTGGTGACGGTCGCCGGCGGCAAGGAGCTCGAGGAACCGCTGATCGTGCGGCCCACCTCCGAGACCGTCATCGGCGAGTACATGGCCAAGTGGATCGACTCGCACCGCGACCTGCCGCTGCTGCTCAACCAGTGGGCCAACGTGGTCCGCTGGGAGATGCGGCCGCGCATGTTCCTGCGCACGACCGAGTTCCTCTGGCAGGAGGGCCACACCGCGCACATCGACGAGGACGACGCGATGCGCGAGACGATGTGGGCGCTCGGCGCGTACGCGGGGCTCGCCCGCGAGCTGGCCGCGATGCCTGTCATCGAGGGCGAGAAGACGCCCGGCGAGCGGTTCGCGGGGGCCGTCCGCACGTACACCATCGAGGCCATGATGCGCGACGGCCGGGCCCTGCAGGCCGGCACGTCCCACTACCTCGGCACCAACTTCGCCAAGGCCTTCGAGATCCAGTACCAGGACGACGCCGGGCAGCTCACGCTCGCCCACACGACATCCTGGGGCATGAGCACCCGCATGATCGGCGGCGTGATCATGACCCATGGCGACGACAAGGGTCTGGTGCTGCCGCCGCGCATCGCGCCGTACCAGGTCGTGATCGTCCCGATCGGGCGCGGCGAGCAGGGCGAGCAAACCGTTGCCGCCGCCCGGGAGCTGGGCGCCGCGCTGAAGGCGGCGGGCATCCGCGTGCACGTCGACGACAACCGGCCGCAGCTGTCGCCCGGGTTCAAGTTCAACGACTGGGAGATGCGGGGCGTCCCGATCCGGCTGGAGCTGGGCCCGCGCGATCTCACCGGCGGGGTCGTCACGCTGGCCAGGCGGCTGCCAACGGTCGAGGGTCAAGGCAAGGAGCCGATCCCGCTCGACCGCGCCGCCGAGCTGCTGCCCGGCATCCTCGAGGACTTCCAGGCCTTCCTGTACGCCCGCGCGGAGGCCTTCCGCGACGAGCGCACCCGTACCGTCGACACCTGGGACGACTTCGTCGCCCAGGTCGCCGTGGGGTGGGCACGCGCCTTCCACTGCGGCCGGGGCGAGTGCGAGGACGACATCAAGGCCGACACCGCGGCCACGCCCCGGTGCATTCCGCTGGACGGCCCGGAGGAGACCGGCGCTTGCATCAGATGCGACCGGCCGAGCGCCTACGGTAAACGGCTGATCTTCGGCCGGTCGTACTGAGCTGCTGCCGAGCGACGGTTTACGAAGCGATGAGGACGGCCTCGAGGTCGTCTTCCGTGTCCTGCGGCTGCTCTGCGGGCTGGCGATCGGTCACCTGCTCGTACACCCTCAGCGTCTCGCGGCCGATGCGGTCCCACGAGTAGCGCGAGCGCGCCCGGTCGGCGGCGGCGATGCCGTACGCCGTGCGGGTCGTCGAGTCGGCCAGCAGGTCCCGGATCTGGCGGGCCATGTCGGATGGCCGGCCGGCGGGCACGTGCACGCCGGTCACCCGGTCGATGACCATCTCGGCCGGTCCCCCCGCGGGGGTGGTGATGACGGGGACGCCGCAGGCCATGGCCTCCAGCGGTGCCCGGTCGCTGGGCCCGTCGGGCGGCGCGCACACCACGAGGTCGGCCGAGCGCAGCAGCTTGGGCAGGTCCTTGCGCACGACCCGGCCGAGGAACGTGATCCGGTCGGTGACCCCGGCCCGCTTCGCCAGGTCGCGCATCCGGTGCACCTCAGGGTCGTCCTCCAGCTCCTCGCGCGGCGGGCCGCCGGCCACCACGAGCTCGGCGGCGGGGATCCAGGCCAGTGCCGCGGTGGCCGTGGCCACCGTCTGAGCCGAGAAGTTGGGGGCGAGCAGCCGCGGCGCCTCGCTTCGCGCGTAGGCGGGGCCTTCGGGGGTGAACTTGTCCACGTCCACGCCATCGGGGATGACGCGGACGGCCTTGCGTAGCACGCCGGTGCCGATGAGCGCGTCGGCCTCGGAGGTACCGCCCGCCAGTACCGCCGCGGCCGTACGCGCGAGCGCCGTCTCGAGGCGGCGGCGCGGACCGGAGCGGCGGGCGAGGCCGTAGAAGCTCTGCACGACCGGGGTAGCGTCGCCGTCGGCCTCCGCCGTCTGGTTGGCGGCGATCGTGGCGAGGCCGCTGAGCCATGAGTGCGCGTGGATCACGTCCGGGTGGTCCTTCACCAGCCGGTCGGCCAGCCGCCGCCCGAACTCGGGCATGTGCGCGGCCAGCTCCTGCTCGGTCAGCGGCCGGGTGGGACCGGCCTCCAGGTGTTCAAGAGCGACTCCATGGGCGAAGCGCATGCGGTCGCGCAGCCCCGGGTCGCTCTTGTGCGTGTACACCGTCACCTGGTGACCCTGTGCACCCAGCTCGCGGGCGAGCTCGGCGACATGTACGTCCTGGCCGTCGTTCTCACCCGACTGGGCGGCGAGGGGGCTGGCATTGGCCGACACCATGGCTATCTTCATCGGGGGCTCCTGTGGATACGGGGCGTGCCGAGGTGGAATCCGGCCGTGGCGCGGGGAAGCCGCGAGGCGCATCCGCGCCCGGCCGGTGTCAAGAAACGGGGGCCCGCGCCGTGGGCGTGGGGAAAGCGGGAACCAATCGGTCGCGGGCCCCCGTGGCTCATTTCGAGGGGGTGGCGTGCGAACCAAGAAGAGCCGCGGCGAACGATGTATCGCCTGCGGCTAACTGTCGAGTCCTTGGTGCGCACACACAACTCCGAGCGGTCCGGACAGGTCGAGCCCTGTCGAATCGAAGTTGTGCCTGCGTCTTAGGCACTCAAGGAGAAGGTCTTTCCGGTTAATCGGATGTCCAAACACTTGGTCCCAAAAAAGATCCGTGACCTGGGACGGCGTGATGAGTCAGTTGAGCGTCTGCGGCAGCACGCGCAGGGCGAGGATCGAGATGTCGTCTCGGACGTCGCCGTCGCAGAAGTCCATGAGGGACTGCTCGACCGCGGTCAGGATGTCGTGCAGCGGGCGCGAGCTGTGCCGCGCAAGCACCTCGATCAGCCGCTCGTGGCCGTACCGCTCCCGGGTCAGGTCGAAGGTGTCGATCACGCCGTCGGAGTGCATGATCAGGGTGTCGCCTTCGTCGAGGTCGAGCGACTCGACGCCCGGCTCGAAGTCGTCGAACAGGCCGAGCGGCACGCCGCCGCCGCTGGCGGATCTGATGACCCCGTCGTGCCGGATCAGGATGGCGGGCGGATGGCCGGCGGTGCCCAGGGTGACCGTCAGCCCGCTGTCGCGGGTCTCTATGCAGGCCAGCACCGCCGTGACGAAGCGGTCCTCGTCGAGCAGCGCCTCGTTGACTTTCCCGAGCACTTCGGCGGGCTTGGCGTCCCAGCGGGACAGCAGCCGGATACCGTGGCGGGCCGTGGCGGTGACCGCGGCGGCCTCCTCTCCCTTGCCGCAGACATCGCCGAGCACGAGGCCCCAGCCGCTCGGGTTCTCGAAGACGTCGTAGAAGTCGCCGCCGACCTCCACTCCCCGTGTCGCAGCCAGATAGCGGGCGTCGAGGGCCACGCCGGGGATACTCGGCAGCTCGCGGGGAAGCAGGCTGGCCTGCAGCGTGTCGGCCACCGCGGCCCGCCGCTGGTAGACGCGGGCCGACCGGATGACCAGGCCGAGGTAGCGCGCGAGCCGCTGAACTACCCCGAGGTCCATGAGGTCGAACGGGCCATGCTCGCCCGTGCCGGTCAGGGTGAGGGTGCCGAAGCTGCGCTCGCCGTCGTCGATCGGCACGCTCACGATCGACGTGGCGCCGAGCAGCCCGCAGACCGTCATGCCGTCGGGCGTGGCGCCCAGCAGCTCGAGATCGTCGACGTGCGCGTGCAGGGCCGTCTGCCGGCTACTGTGGACGATCCCCGGCAGGGTGCCGGGGCCTGGATCGATCTCTTCGACCGCGCGGGCGATCTCGCGGCTGCGTTCGTCGTCCGGGCCGAGTACGACGTGCCGGCGCAGGACACCCTCGTCGCCGGCGAGGTCGATGACGGCCCACTCGGCCAGCTCCGTCGCCAGCAGCCTGGCGCACCGCCGCGCGGCCACGGCCTCGCTGAACGCGGGCTCGTCCAGCAGCAGCTCGGTGGCGGTCGACAGGACGTCCATGCGGTGCACGGCCCGCGCGACGGCGTCGTCGGCCTCGCGCGGCTCCTCCATGGGCTGAACGTCGGAAGCCGGACCGCCGTGCTGGGCGGCCACGGCGACCACCAGCGGATCGGGCTCACCCTTGATCCACACGCGGGCCAGCAAGACTGTCGCGTCGATCGGGGACTGCTTGCCGAGAAAGCGCACGTTGGCGCGGCGGCGCCGGCCGTTACGGACCACACCGGCCAGCTGCGAGCGCAACGCGGCCCGGGTCGGCAGGTCGCAGAACGTGGTGAACGGCTTGCCGCCCACGTAGCCCGGCGAGGTCTCGAGCATGGTCGCCGCCTGCCGGTTCACCCGGCGGATCGTGCCGTCCCTGTCGAGCAGGAACAGCGGCACCGGTGCGTCCTGAAAGACAGTGCGCAGCACCCGCCGCTCCGTCTCGGCCGCCGTCGACCGGCCGTCTTCCGCGGTCTGGATGGAGCCGAAGGCGTTCAGGGCGGTGACCGCGAGCTCCAGCTCGACGAGTGCCGCATCGAGCGTGGCGCGCAGGTCGGACTGGGGCAGTGCGGCGGCCTGTTGCAGCTCGCCAAGACGGGACTCGAGCGCGCCGATCTCTCTTCTGAAGTCGCTCAAGTCAAGCTCGTCGGCCATGCACCTCACGCCCTACACGGGTGCGGTTTGCACGAGTGCCCACCGCTGTGTCGGCATGCTACGCCCGCCTCGTGGGCAGCGGCGACCCAGGCGCGATCCGCGCTTTCGGGGTGCGGCCGAGCGAGGTTCCGGCGGCGGCTCAGGCAAGCTTGGCGGAGCATGCCTTATCGCCGGATCAAGAGGGCGGCGAACACGGTTTTATGTCCTGACTATCGGTACGATCGCTGCGTCACGCGATGATCGCATGTGGTGATCGCATGTGGTGATCGCTCAGGCGACCCGTTCTCCCGCCACGATACGGCGCGCGACCGCGGTGAGCTTCACGTGGCGGGTCTGTGAGATGCGTCGCAGCTCCGCGAAGGCCGTTTCGGCGTCGCAGCCGAGGGCGTGCATGAGGATTCCCTTGGCCTGGTCGACCACCGCCCGCGCCTCGACGGCCTGCCGCAGCTGTTCGGCGGTCCGGTGCACGTCGTCGTACTCACGCGAGTTGGTGACGGCGGCCCCGCTCTGCGCGACGAGCAGCTCCGCGACCGCCAGTTGCCGTGGATCCAGCGACCCGGGCAGCACACCGTACAGCCCAAGGGTCAGCAGCACCCGATCGTTCGCGTACAGCGTCGTGGCGAAGCAGCGTACCCCGCGCCGCAGTGCCGCCCCCACGTACTCGGGCCACCGCGTCTCCACGAGGGTGTCCTCGCACATCACCGGCTCGCGCGTGGTGACGGCGGAGAAGCTCGGCCCCTCCCGCCGTACCCGCTGTACCTCGATCAGCTCGGCCAGGTCGGGATGGCTGGCCGCGGCCGCCACGGCCTCGGGCGGATCGGTCAGGCTCCACCGGATGGTCGTGGCGCCGGCACAGCCGGTCACCGCACGCGCCGCCAGGTCGGTGAGCCGCCCCAGGGCGCCCATCTCGGAGGAGTCGCGAACCATGCCGAGCTTGGCGATCTCGATCGCCAGTTCGTTGGTGATGGTCGCGCGCGAGTCGCGAGCGTCGAGCGTCGGCACGTCGTCAACGGTACTCCGCGTCAACGGTTCTTTGGCAGACGGCGAATGCACGCTGAGCTCCTTCGCGCCGCTCATACGTTCGGCGGCGCCTTGCTGATGGCGGAGAGCGGTGAGGTGTCATCATGAGTCGCCAGGTCGCCCATGGTGACGATGCCGACCGGGCGGCCGCGCTCGACGACAGGGACGCGCCGTACGGCCCGCGAGCGCATCAACTCGACCGCGGCGGCCGTGTCGGCGTCAGGACCAACGGTGACGATCTCGGCGGAGCAGACTTCGCTCACCGGGGTTTGGCGCAGATCGCGTTCGTCCGCCACGGCACGCACCACGATGTCCCGATCGGTCAGCATCCCGCACAGGTGTCCGTTGGAGGTCACGAGCACATTGCCAATCCCGCGCTCCCGCATGATCCGGGCAGCCTCGGTCAGCATCGCCTCCAACGGAATCGCCACTGGGTTCTTGGTCATGACCTCGCTCACCCGCTGAGCCACGTGCTCCTCCCGCTCAACGAACTCCCGTTCAACTCAGAGGCCGCTTACCCTGGCCGACGGCACCTATTCGGATTCCGGCCACGGTTTTGTCGCTGCGCCCGGACCGCTCAGTCTTGACCAAGCGCTTGAAAAGCGTGTTCCGTGCGAGGCCGTCCGGTTATGGGAAGGCGGCCCCGAGGATCCTCGGCGCGAGCGGTACGGGACTACGTTTCCGCCGATAAGATCGGGTGGCAGGACCCATCGGCTCGATCCCACGGCCCCCCGAGTGTGCAGAAGGGAGATCGGTGTCCGACCAGGAGTGGCAGAACGCCGTACTCCAAGAGCTTGGCGTTCCGCGTGCCGGCCTGGTGACACCGGCCAACCCGGCAGGGCCCCCTCTAGCGGCGGGCCCGCCCATGTACTCGCAGCCGGCCCGCCTGCCGCAGCCGGACCCGCCTCAGGCGGTGCCGGCTCAGGCGCCGCAGGCGGCGGAGGGGTCCCCGGAGCAAGGCCCGCCGGCGCAGGTCTTCCCCGCGCAGTCCTCGCCGCCGGCGCAGTCACCGCGGCCACAGCCGTACTCGCCGGAGGCCGTCCCGGTGCTGGCGCCCGCGCAGCAGGTGCCGCCGCCGCCACCGCCATCGCCGCAGGCGCCGCCGGTCCCGACCGCGCCGCCGGTCCCGCCGCCCGCCGAGCCCGCGGTGGGCGCACCACCGCTCTCGGCGCCCCCGGTGGAGACACCGCCGGTGGTGACGTACGAGAACGGACGGCACCCGGCGCAGAGCCCGCAGCAACCGTGGACCCCGCAGCCTGGGGCCGGGCCGGGCGACAACGGGCCGGGCGGTGCGGCCGGCCAACCTGAGTACCCCGACCTGGCCCACCCGGACCTGGACTTTTCCAACCTGGCCCATCCGAGCCTCGGGCTGTCCCCGGCGCCCCCGCAACTCGACGTCCAACCCGACCCGAGCTTCCAAGACGCGTGGGGCCAGGCCGGCGCCCAGCAGCCGCAGCAGTGGACGGCGGATCCCCAGGGCCGGCCGGGTCCGGGGCAGCAGTGGGGCAACCAGACACCCCAGGCGTCCGCCGCGCCGCCGGTGGCGGCACTGCCCGAGCACGGTGCCGCGCCGGCGGCCGGCCCCGGAGCATTCGCCGACGAGCTGCTGCGCAACAAGCGCCACGGCGACCCGCTCATGCGCCGGGTGGGCCGGGGCATCGGCAAGGCGGTCGGGGCGACCGCGGCACACGACGCGCGAGAGCAGGCCGACCTCGCGAGCCGCATCCGGCAACCCGTGCCGACCTGCCGTCGCATCGCGGTGACCAGCATCCGCGGCGGCGCGGGCAAGACCACGGTGGCCGGGCTCACCGCGACCGTGATCACCCAGGTCCGCCAAGACCGGGTGCTCGCCACCGACGCCGACTCGGGCCTCGGCTCGCTGCCGCTGCGCATGGGCGTACAGACCGAGCTATCCCTGCAAGACCTGGCGCGGGCGCACCCGCGGTCGTGGGAGGAGGCCACCAGGTTCCTGGCGCAGAGCGCCGACGGGCTGTGGGTGCTGTCCAACACCACCCGTGGCCGCATCGGCGCCGAGCTGGAGATCGACACGTTCCGGTCGGCGACGGGCGAGATGAGCCGCTACTTCTCGGCCATGGTCATCGATTGCGGCGCCGGGCTGCTGCCCGAGCTGCAGCGCGGCATCCTCACCGAGGCGCACGCGCAGATCCTGGTCACCCCTGCCACCGTCGACGGGGCGCTGAGCGCGCGCGGTGCCCTCGACTGGATGGCCGGCAACGGCTATGGCGCGCTGCTGCCGCGTACGATCGTCACGCTCGTGACCCACACCCCGCACGAGGACGCCGACTTGGAGCGGGCCAAACATCTGCTCAGCGCCGGCGGCATGACGGTGGTGCACGTGCCGTACGACCGGCACCTCGCCGGCGGCACGCCCATCGAGCTGCCGCTGACCGGCGAGGCCGCCCAGAACGCGGCCACGCGGATCGCGGCCGAGATCTTCAGCCGGGCCGCGTCGGTTTGACTGAGCGGGCGTCTCCGGGACCAATAGACTGCGGCCGCCGAGATCACGGGAGGTGGAACGGATGACGTGCGACATCGTCGCCCTCGTGCGCAACCAGCCCGACGTCCGCACCGTGATCGAGGGCATGGTCGCCTTCGGCGAGCAGCTCGAACAGCGCGACGTCGCGGGCGGCGTCACCCAGCTGTACGACTCGTCCGGGCGGCTACTCGTGTCGATCGAGGTACCGGTGCTGGTCAAGGTCACCGGCGAGGTGGGCCGGCTGCTCGGCTCCGACCAGGAGACGCGCGCCGAACCGCCCCTGTGGTGGGTCGACATCCGGGCCGCCGCCGGCCTGCCCGACGCGGCGCGCATCGCGAGAAAATTCGCCGATGACCTGGTCCATTGGCAGGGTGGGGTCGTGTGGACCGGAGCCGTAGCGCCGCCGCAGGCCCCGCCCCAGCCCCCATCGCCCCCGGCCGGTGGAGGGGTCCGGTCATGAGCGCGCCGTCTCTGACGCGGGAGGGCGGCCGATGAGCGAGCCGCAGCCGCGCGGAAGCACCCATCCCGCCGTCGACGCGGTCACGACCAAGGCCATGGTCGTGATCCAAGATCGTGTCGTCGTCCCGTTCAGCCAGTGGCTCGCCGACGCGCTGCGGGTGTGTACCGAGACCGGGCGCGGGCTGCAGATCGTCACGCCGCTGCACTCCCGGCTCTCGATGCCGTTGCGGCTGGTGCTTACCGGGCCCAACTCGCGCTGGGTGGTCCGCGACGACAACGCGGATGGCTACTACGACGGCCTGACCGGGGTGCCGTTGTACTGGGACGGCGCGGCCTTCGTACCGGTGCCGGACGCCCGCGACTACGCCCCGGCCTACACGACCCGGCCGACCGACCTCATCGGCGCGCAGCTGACTTTGACCTTCCAGGTACGGCAGGACCAGGTCGAGGCGCTCGGGGCAGCGGTCGAGCAACTGTGTATGTCGCTGACCGGCCAGGAGCCCGCAGGCTGGGGCACCGCCGAGCCCGCCGCGAACCTGTGGCGCCGCGACGACGTGGCCGGTCTGTACCAGCGGCGCGCCCCTCGGGCCACGTGGTTGACCGTTGTCGGCGGCGGACGCCGGTCCGCCCTGGGCACGATGCTGCTCACCCCGGCGCAGGCCGCCGTCGAGGAGACCGTGACGTTGGTGGTCGGCTATCCGCCGGACGATCGGCCGCCGGTGGCGGCCCTCCCGACGCTGATCGGCGTGCTCGCCGTAGAGCAACGGCTGATGTCGCTGTTCGCTCAGCTCACGCCGGGCCGCCCCGATCTCACCACCGAGCCTCGGTGGGTGGGCTCGCCGGCGCCGATCGGCATGGCCGTCGGCGGTGAGGCGGGCCGCCGGTCGGCCGCGGGTATCCCCGGCCAGCAGATCGGCGACATGCAGTCGCCGACGCTGTGGTACGACCTGGGCGACGGCCGGTCACAGGACGGCTGGCAGCGCTACCGGCAGCTGATGAGCCAGCTCCGTCCGTCCCCGGCGTGATCGGGGGGGTTCGGGCCGAGGGTCAGGCCGCCTGGACGTAGTCGGCGAGCAGATCGCGCAGCTGGCGGCGGCCGCGGTGCAGGCGTGACATGACCGTGCCGATGGGGGTGCCCATCATGTCCGCGATTTCCTTGTACGCATAGCCCTCGACATCGGCCAGGTAGACGGCCTGGCGGAAGTCTTCCGGCAGCGACCGCAGCGCGCTCACCACACCGGAGTCGGGAATGCGGTTCAACGCCTCGGCCTCGGCCGAGCGCAGCCCTTCGGTGCGCGACTCGGTCTGGGCGAGCTGCCACTCCTCGAGCTCCTCGACGCCGGCCCGCTGTGGCTCGCGCTGCTTCTTGCGGTAGGTGTTGATGAAGTTGTTGGTCAGGATGCGATGCAGCCACGCCTTGAGGTTCGTGCCTTCCTTGAACTGGTGGAAGTTCACGTAGGCCTTGGTGAGGGTCTCCTGCACAAGATCCTCGGCGTCGGCGGTGTTGCGCGTCATCCGTACGGCACTGACGTAGAGCGGATCGGCGTACGGCAGGACATCGCGCTCGTAGCGCTCGACGGCCTCCGCGCGTGCAGGCGTTGCAACATGGCTCATGATCGCTCCTGAGACATCCCCGTGGGTGCGGACGCATGGTCCGCTCCCGGTTCGTCGGCGGGTTCTCCACCTTCGGTCTGTGGCACCACCGATAAGACGGGCTGGTGGCCCGGTCCGTGACGCGACGCATGGCGGGTTGTGCCATGCACGAGGAATTTCCCGGTCTATGAGCGGGGGTTGTCCTGCCTGTGAGCCAGGTCAGGGACAGGCCGTACGTGCGGGCGGGGACCTCACTGGCGGGGGTCGGCCCCTGGCCGGACACACGAGCGGGCGCTATGACGCTCATTCGATGGTGTCTCGGAAGGTTAGACGTCTGGGGTGCCTGGGAAGGTTGCCCACCTTCCTGTGATATGGCCCACGGTGCGCATATCGGGCCAGATGCCCCCCACGAGCGCCCGCCCGGCGCCATGACCGGCGGCCTGGCACGGCGGCGCGATGGGCACGGCGGCGCGATGGGCACGGCGGCGCGATGGCGTGGCTGCCTGGCACAGCCTGGCGGCACGTGTCAGGCCGCCACGCCGGGGTCGCGGCCCCGTACGGAAGACCGAGCTCAGCTGGCCACAGGGGTCGCCGTACGGGTCACGGCGGCCTGGGTGGCCGTCGTGAACAGCAGCAGGACGTCGTCCTTGATCTTGGTCAGCGGCTCGTCCGGCGCGGTGTCGAGCTGTTCGCGGGCCAGCTCGCTTACCGCGTGCGCCAATCCCAGGTAGACCCGATGCGGCACAGTGCTCCGCTCCGGGTCCACACCGCGGACCCGGCAATGGGTGCGTTTGAGGAAGTCGGCGAAGCCGTGCAGGCTCTCGCGGCGACGCTTTCTGGCCCGTCGGCCCACTGCTTCGATCTCGACGAGGAACGCCCGGCCGGCGACCGGGTCCTCGGTGAGCGCGGACAGATAGGCGTGCAGCACGGAGCCGACCAGCGAATGCCAGTCGGCGGTCGGGTCGACGGCGTCTTCCATCCGCCTGCGCAGCTCGCGGGCCGCCACTTCGTACGAGGCGAGGAAGCATTCCTCCTTGCTCGAGAAGTGCTCGTAGAACGTCCGGCGCGATACCCCCGCGCGCCGCACGATCTCACCGATACCGACGTCCTGGTAGCCGCGCTCGGCCACCGCGCTGACGAGGCCTTCCATGATCCGGACCCGCTGCGATGCCGCGACCTCTTCGCGACTGAGAGTGTGCGGGCCACGCGGGAGAGTAGTTGTTGGTCCGAAAATCGAGGCTCGGGGGTTCTCCTCTGTCACGGGTCCAACACTAGTGGTATCGATGGCCCCGGCCCAGGGCGAGACCCCGGGCCGGAGAACATCGATACCGATCTTCAATTTTCCTGCCGGAATCGTCAGCCGAGCAGGTGCTTCATCGCCTTCTTCATCAGGGCATTGCGCTCGGCGACCGAACCGACCTGTTCGAAACCGAACCCGAAGATCAGCGAGTCCTTCGTCGCGACGGCCGAGACCGAGTCGATCAGCGCCTCCGAGCGGACGAACTCGCTCGGGTTGCCGGGGCTACCCGCGGGGGCGCCCTGTATCGACCACGGCCCCAGACCGGACTCGAACCCTTCGGCGTCGAGCGTGCCGCCGGTCGTGGTGACCTTCGTGTCATCGATGAACAGCCCGGTGCCGCCGGTGGCCGGGTCGCTGACGTACGCGAAGGACACCTCGACCTGCTTGCCCGCGTACGCGGACAGGTCGTACGTCACCGGGACCCACCCATTGGACGTACCGGTGAGCGAGTTCCACGCCCCGCTCGAGCCGGTGTTGCCGCACGGGTTGCCGGCGGTCAGGTAGTGCAGCAGGAACGGGTGCATGGCCAGCAGGTACCCGGCCTCGCACTCGGTCGGCACCGCGTTGCTGGTCCGCCCGCCCGCGTCCGGCAGCGTGGTCCAGTCTTCGGCGCCGGCGGTGTGCGCCTCGAGGATCACGTGGTCGAACCCGGTCTCCGTGCTGTACGACAGCTGCGCCTGCAGTTTCGGCGCCTGCCCCGCGGTCACCCCGGAGAGATCGATCGTCCGGGCCAGCCGCCGGTACAGGGCGTCCTGGTGCGCGCCCGCGACGTAGAACGAGCCCTCGACGGGTTCGAACGCCGAGGTCGCGCCGGCGTAGTCACCCGCCTTCGTGCTTGTGAACTGCGGGAACTGGGCCGGCGGCAGGACCGTGCTGGTGACCTGCAGGCCACCGGCCTCGTTGAGCGGGTTGCTCGGTGTACCGGTCAGGCCGGCGTTCTGGCCCGCGAACGGCCCCTCGCCGGTGAACCCGGTCGGCGTGTTGATCGAGGTTCGGTCGTACGCGCCCAGCCAGTACTGGTTGAAGTCGTCCGAGAGGAGCTCGCAGTCGTCCCGGAAGCTGGTCGTGATCGCACACGGCCGCTCGGGATGCCCCTTGAGGCCGTAGTAGATGCCGCCGCCGTTGGCCCGGTAGAGCGGCCCGAAGTAGTCGGCGGTCTCGCCGGTGTAGAGCAGCTTGCCGCCCTCGTTGAGGTATGCCCGGATGTTCAGGACGAGGTCCTTCTCCCGGTCGGCCACTTGCGAGTCCGGCACCGTGCCGCTGCCGACCCGGGTCGGTTCGTCCGCGGCGTCCTGGGTGAGCCGGTTGTCGCCGAGGTACCACACGACGCCCTTGAAGTGGTCGAGCACTCCGAGGTCGTGCGGGGCGCCGTCCTTGTCGATGTCCCAGACCAGCGACTTGACGCCACTGGCCTTGAGCGCGTCGACGTACTGCTGGGCGTACTTGGGCGCGTTGGTCCCGGCCGGGTAGGTCGGGTTGACGCCCTTGTAGTCCTCGTCGGCGACGACCAGCACCTTGGCGTCGTTGGTGCTCCGCACCGTGTAGGTGAAGTGCGGGCCGTTGACGGAGGCGTGTCCCTTCTTGCCGCTGAACCAGGCCTCCACCTTGTCGCCGGGTCGCTGGTTCTTGATGGTGCCGCGGTATTCGGCGTAGTAGGTGTCGTTCTCGTCGCCGTACCGCTCGCCGCCCTTCCACTCGGACACGCCGGCGGTGTGGGTACGGCCACCGTTGATCTTGTAGTTCAGCTTCCTGTCCTTGACCGACCGGCGGATCACCGACGCCACCTTCTGGCTGCCGCCGAACGACGTCGTGAACGCGTCGGTCTCGAAGTCGGCGGTGGTACGGCCGAGCGACGACACGGGGTTGTCCGGGGTGTGGGCCGACTGGGCGACGGACAGCGCGAACGGCAGGTTCTGGGTGAACTCGCGCTGGATCAGCGCCTCGTTGTCGGGGAACTCGAAGATGCTGCCGCAGTCGCCGGGCTCGACGTCGTCGTTCGGGTCGTAGTTGGCGGCGGTCGTGCACGTCGCCATCTCGGGCGTGATGGTCAGGGTGCCGTAGGTGTTGTCGGTCTGCCCGTCGGTCTCGCCGTTGGTGGTGTACAGCTGCGCGCCCAGTTCCGGGGTGGAGCCGGGAACGGCCGGGTGGTCGGCGTCGCCGACGAGCGCGTCGTGGATGACGTCGTCCGGGCTGCGGGTGAGCGTCTGCCAGCCGACGCCGTGCAGCAGCAGCTGCGCCGCCGAGTGGTAGTTGATCAGGAACTTCGGCCGGAGCTTCTTGTAGAGCGCCAGCTGCGCCCTGGTCTCCGGCTCGGACGCCGGAGCGGTTCCCCGGTAGGTCTCGCTGCTGAGGATGTCCGAGGAACCCTCGTTGTCGTAGCCCCACTTGTACGGGAAGTTCCGGTTCGGGTCGACGCCGTCCTGACCGGTGATCTGGCCGTCGCCGTTGTTGTCGCGGGCGTTCTTGCGCCACAGCCGGAAGCCGTCCTGGAAGGTCAGGTCGTACCCGTCCACGTTGATGACGGGGATGAACCAGAACTCGGTGGTGTCGACCAGCTTGGTGATGTCGGCGTTCTTGCCGTAGTTGTCGAGGAAGTAGTGGAGCAGCCGGCGGACCGTCTCGGGCGTGATCCACTCACGCGCGTGCTGGGTCCCCTGATAGATGACCACCGGGCGCTTGCCCTCGGGCAGGCTGCCGACGCCTTTGCTCACGCGGACGCCCGTCATCGGCTTGCCCTGGACGGTGGTGCCGAAGTCGACGGCCTTGGCGATGGCCGAGTGATCGGCGGCGGCCTGGAGCAGCTCCTCCCGGATGTTCCCGGGGCCGCTGTAGGGCCGGTAGACCGTGGGCGTGGCCTGCGCCGCGAGCTGTGCCGCCGTCTGGCCGCCGACCTTCTTGAGGTTCAGCGGGACGCCGCGGGCGGCGAGCGTGGCGGCCTGCGTGCCGCTCATGACGATCTCGACGTGCGTACGGCCGTTCTTGGTCTGGCCGGTCGCGACGTCCTCCTCTTGGTCCAGGCCGGCTCCGTTGAGTAGTTTCAGCTGGTCGGCGGTAAGATCTCCGACGTACACGTCAGGGAGACCCTTCGCGGGGCCCGGCGGCGCCGGACTCGCTTGTGCGGGAACGGCGGCGAGCATTCCGATCAGGAGCGCCGCCGCGGCGAAGATGGACACGGATACGCGCTTCATCGCGCCTCCAGGCGAGGGAACAGCGAGGGGTCGGGCCAGCGTTTCCTCGCACCATTCGGCTGTCAACGCGTCAGTCGCGCAGATTGCCACATTCGGCCATCTCGCGAATTTCGCTCGCGTGCTGGGGATTAGGTCGGCGTTTTCAGAAATGCCCCGCCTGTGCGGGCCGTGGGAGCGTGTGGCGGGGCCTGCCGAGAGTCAGTGCGGGACCTGGAAGACGGCCCAGACGATCTTTCGGGAGGGGGCGAGGCGGGTCCAGCCCCACCGCGTGCTGAAGGATTCGACGACGTGCAGGCCGCGCCCGGTTTCGGCGATGTAGTCGGGCTCACGGCGGCGTGGGACGGCGGCGCCCGCGTCGATGACTCCACAGAGCAGGTATGGCTCGGCGCGCAGCAGGCGCAGCCGGATGGTGGCCGTCGCGGTCTCACCGGGGCAGGGCGGCAGGGAATGCCGCAGCGCGTTGGTCACGAGCTCCGACACGACGAGGCCCACGTCGTCGCAGAGCGCGGCCATGCCCCATGCCTTGAGTGTTGCCGTCGCGAAGTGGCGGGCCGCCGTCACCGACTCGGGATCGGGCTCGACAGTGAAGGTCGCGGCCGGTCCGTCGGGCGCCGCCAGCCGATTCAGTGCGGACTCAAGGTACGGGCTCACCGGCTCGCCGTCGGCGCACGACACGTGGGACACGGTGCTGTCCAACGTGTCGTCGCTTGCACGGCGTGATGTCATGCCCACTCCCGCTCAAGATCTCGGTTGTGTTGCCGTGGCCCAAAGGTCTCGTGCGTTATCCTGCGCATCGTAGCGTGCGAATGCAAGGCCCGATGCACGTGCATTTGAACCGTGCACGACCCTCGCCCGTGCGGGGTGTGCCCTGCCCGCTGGGGTACGGACACACCGCCAGTGCGATACGAGGGTTGAAAAAGGGCTGGAAGAACACGGCGAATGGAGGTAGACGCAAGTAGTAGGGGGAGTGGCACACTGTGCGCTGACCGCCCATCGCTCTGGGAGGGGACGTGGCTCTGGAACCGCCGGGTACCGGCTCGACGGTGCGGCGTATCCTGCTGGGCTCACAACTCCGCCGGCTCCGCGAGGAGCGAGGGGTCAGCCGGCAGGACGCCGGCTACGTGATCCGGGCTTCAGAGTCGAAGATCAGCCGACTGGAGTTGGGCCGGGTCAGCTTCAAGGAACGAGACGTCGCCGACCTGCTCACGCTGTACGGAGTGACCGACGAGCGGGAACGGGAGGCGTTGTTGCAGCTGGCCCGGGAGGCCAACACTCCGGGATGGTGGCATCGGTACAGCGAGGTACTGCCCAGCTGGTTCCAGACCTTCGTGGGTCTGGAGGAGGCCGCTGGGCTGATTCGTACGTACGAGCTGCAGTTCGTCCCTGGGTTGTTGCAGACCGAGGACTACGCTCGAGCCGTCTACCGCCTGGGAAACGCGGACTCGTCCGAAGCCGAGATCGAGCAGCGGGTCGAGTTGCGCATGCATCGGCAGCAGCGGCTGAAGGGTCCGGATGCTCCTCGGCTGTGGGCGGTTCTCGATGAGGCTGCGCTACGACGCCCGATCGGCGGGCCAGAAGTGATGCAAGGTCAGCTCGAGCATCTGATCAATGTGTCCAAGATGGCCAATGTCACGCTCCAAGTGATGCCGTTCCAGTTTGGCGGCCATGCCGCCGAGGGCGGTGCGTTCAGCATCCTGCGGTTCCCCGAGCCGGACCTGCCGGATGTGGTGTACGTCGAGAATCTCACTGGTGCGCTTTATCTGGACAAACGCGAAGACGTCGACACCTATATGCAGGCCATGGAACGGCTGTGTGTCGACAGTGCGACTCCGGACGGCACGCTCGAGATGATCGGTGGATTTCTCAGAGAGATATAGATGTACCAATCCTATAATGGAATTTCTGCCGCAGAGCTGTGTGATGTCACCTGGCAGAAAGCCGACCGTAGTAATTCCCAAGGAAATTGTGTCGAGCTGGCGGAGCTTCCGGACGGATGGATCGCGGTAAGGAACTCTCGCTTTCCTGAAGGCCCTGCACTGATCTACACGCGTACGGAGATCGAGGCGCTCATTATGGGCGCTAAGGATGGGGATTTCGACAACCTCATCAACTGACTCTCACGTGGGTGTCGGCCGCCCCTCCGGCGGTCGGCCGTACGCCGTTCGCGAGGCTCAACCGATCTTGTGGGCGAGGCCTGCCCGAGCCTCGCGACCGGCCTTGACATTGGCCGCTGACCTCGGCCTTGACCTGGACCTGACCCTGCTGTCCTGGCGCGTGGTCTGGTCGCCGACTCCGCCTCAACCGCAGTTCGCCCAAGACGCCGACGTACTGCCCGAGTTCGTGCCGCCCGAATAGGCCACGCAGGTGCCCCGAGCCGATAGAAAGACCGGGCCCGCGTAGTACGAATACGACCCGTCGTCCCTGACCGACTTACCGTCGCTCTGTCTTTTCAGCAGCGCCCACACCCGGGTTTTCTGCCCTACTCTCGCGGTTTTCAAGGTGACGACGCAGTTGTATCCGGAGCTGTTGTAGAGCTGGTAAGTGGCGCCGCCGGTGAAGGTTGACGACCGCTGCACGTAATAGCCGCCGCCGTGGCCACCGGAATTGCACACCTGAGTCGCCGTGTAGGGATTGCGCTTGTGCCGGGTCGGCTTTGGCGGGTTAGGCGCCGGCGCGCCGCCGCCGGACGAGCCGGACCCGGTCGACGACGCCCGCGGCGACTCGCCGGGCGCGGCGGGGCCGCTCTGCGCCTGGCCGGTCGGCGTGGCGGATGCGCTGGTCGTGATCGTGCCTCCCGGCGCGTTCGGACGGCCCGGCACGGCGCCGGGCGCGGCGGCCTCGTCGCTCTTCCTGGCCGGTCCGTTGGCGCCGTCGTTCCTGGTCGCCGCCCACAGCGGCACGCCGAGGAGCAGCGCGCCGACCACCACCCCGGCCGCCATCGGCGCTAGCCGGCGCGACCGATTCTTCGGCTCCCGCTCCGGCCCGGGCAGGGTAGTCTGCGACCGGCCCGCGCTCGCTGACGCCGCCGGGGCCGCTGACGCCGCCGGGGCCGCCGGGCCGGAGCCCGAGTCGGCCGGGCGCCCGTCCGCCTGCTCCGCAGGCGATCCGCCCGCCAATCCGTGCTGTGCCGGCGCCGTCTCCGGGCCCGCGGGCGGCGGGTTCTCGGAGTCCGCGGACGGGGTGGGCGGCGCGCCGGCGCTCAGCTGCCGGGGCGTGCCCATACTGGACACCGCGGAGCTGAACGTCACCTCCGGTAGCACCAGGCCGTCCGCAACGGGAGCGGCTTCCGCGTCCTCAGCACCGAGCAGCCGCTGCTGCGCGTCCCTGGCCGTCGGCCGCAGCGCCGGATCCTTGACGAGGCAGGCGGTCACCACCTCGCGGAGCGGGCTCGGCAGCGGCCCGATCTCCGGCTCGCCGTGCAGGATGCGGTGCATGACCGCCCCGACCTCGTCGTTGCCGAACGGGGACCGCCCCGTGGCGGCGAACACCATGGTCGCGCCCCACGCGAAGATGTCGGTGGCCGGGCTCAGCCCGCCCGCGGTGAGCTGCTCGGGCGCCATGTACGACGGCGTCCCGATGTCCTGGGTGTCGCCGGTCGCGCCCAGCGCCCGCGCCACACCGAAGTCGATCACCCGGGGGCCGTCGGAGCCCAGCATGACGTTGTGCGGCTTGAAATCCCGATGGACGATGCCCGCCTGATGAATCGCGGTCAACGCCGTCAGGGTGCCGATCGCGAGCCGTTCGAGGCCCCCGCCGGTGCGCGGGCCGTTCCGCTTCACGAGCGCGTGCAGCGAGCGGCCGTCGACGTACTCACTGACGATGTACGGCTGGTCGCCGGCGACGTCGGCGTCGAGGATCTGAGCCGTACAGAACCTGGCGACCTGCTTGGCGACGCCGAGCTCGCGGACGAACCGCGCGCGGGCGGTCGAGTCCTCGCTGAGCCGGGCGTGCAGCAGTTTGATCGCCACGTAGTCGCTGTGCGGCGCGCGGCCGAGGAAGACGACGCCCTGGCCGCCCTCGCCGAGCCTGCCCAAGATCTTGTACGGACCCAGACCCGCGGGGTCGCCAGGCTGCAGCGGCCGGCCCTCCGGCATGCGCGTCGTCCCTCCCGTCACATGGCTCGCCACCGAATCGTGCGCATCAGCTTACGTGCCGGGGAATGTCAGAGGTTACCGGGTCGGCCCAGGTGCCGACGTCTTGCCGGACCGCCACCGGGTTCGTCAGAGTGGATGCGGATCGCGGAGGGGCGGTGATCGTCGTGGACTTGCGGGCCATCCAGCGTCCGTACAAGCAGGGCTATCGCGAAGATCCGAGCACAGCGCGGATCACGCTGACCGCGCGGGGCGCGCCGGAGGACACCCCAATGGCCTGCTCCGTGGACCTCGGGCGGGCCATCTACGCCGCGGAGGCGCACCCCGGGGTCGGCGGCGCCGGAACGGCGGCGTGCTCGGGAGATCTGCTCCTCGGCGCGCTCGCCGCGTGCGCGCAGCTGACCTGCCAGATGGTCGCCACCGCCATGGGCATCGAGCTCGACCGGATCGAGGTGACCGTCGAGGGCGACCTCGACCTGCGCGGCACGCTCGGGATGAGCGACGAGGCCCCGGTCGGGTTCAGCGCGATCCGGGTCATGTACGACCTGGATGCCCCGGGTGTCTCCATGGACCGGCTCGACCAGCTCAAGGAGAAGGCCGAGCGCTACTGCGTCGTGATGCAGACCCTGACGGAATCGCCCCCGATCGACACCGCCTGGCGCCACGACTAAACCCGGCCGGCTCTGACCAGATATGGCCGTTGAGTAGTCGTCCGATTACGGACAGCGGTCTGGCATGCCCTCCCGTGCGGCCGCACCATGACTGCGACGGCCGCTGTGAACCACGGGGTTCGGGGAGACGGTCTCGCCGTCGTTACGCTCCACGCCGTACCAACGGGGGACCAATGCCAGCTGCCGTCAAGACCGCCACAATCTTTACTGTCGCCGCCTGCGCCTTGCTGGTTTGCGCAGGCTGCGGCGATCTCGCCATCAGCTCCGGTTCGTCCTCTTCTTCTACCTCCGCTGCTCAGCCCGACAACGCTGGCCCCAGGCAAACTTTCGCGGCGTTGTCGTGCCATGTCCTAAACCTCCGCGGACAGTCCGTCGCCGACAAAGCACACAAGGGTTTGATCGTTCGCGCGTGGGGTGTCGATTACCTGCAGCGGCCGCTGCGGGTGCTCGCAGTGATCTCTTGGGAAAATCACGCGTGGGAAGCTCACAAAGAGAAGAGATTGGAAACCATCGGGGACGACGGTTACTGGATGTGGACTTACACCACAGACCCTGATGACCAAAGCGCCGACTCCATCAAGCCGCCGGGTGATGGCGATTACAAGGTGAACGTCGAGGTCTACAACGAAGCCAACAACGACAACCTTGGCAGTGCCACATCGTCGTGCAAGTTGTAGGCGCAACCAGTTATGCCCATCCGGGTCGGATCCTTGACAGTTACATTGCTGTCGCGATACGTAGCGGTAACATTTCGCTCGCTGTTGCGGAGGCGTACAGATGCGACGGCTGTTGCGCGGAGCGGCGCTTGCGCTGACCGCCGGTTTGACGCTGACGAGTCTCGCGGCGGCCCCGGCGGCCGCTCCGGATCGATCGGTGGCCAGCGCCGCGGAGTACGCCCCGGTCGACCGGCCGGGTCCGCCGCTGTCCGTTCCGGCGAAGAACCTGGCCGCGAGCCTGACCTGCACCGCCGATCTCGCCGACGCGAGCCGGGAGCCGGTGCTGCTGGTCCCGGGCACGACGCTGACCCCGAAGGTGAACTTCTCTTGGAACTACGCCCGGGTGCTGGCGGCGGCGCACTGGCCGTTCTGTACGGTCCGGCTGCCCGGCCACGCGATGGCGGACGTCCAGGTGGCGGGTGAGTACGAGGTCTACGCGATCCGCGCCATGCACCGGGCCACCGGCCGTAAGGTCCAGGTCGTCGGCTTCAGTCAGGGCGGCATGCTCGGCCGCTGGGCATTGCGGTTCTGGCCGGACACCCGGGCCATGGTGGACGATCTCGTCGGCCTCGACCCGTCGAACCACGGCACCCTCGACGCCTATCCGGTGTGCACAGCCGGGTGTGCGCCCGCGTTCTGGCAGCAGCAGACCGGCTCACGGTTCCTGGCGGCGCTGAACTCCTACCAGGAGACCTTTGCCGGCATCTCCTACACGCAGATCTACACGCCCACCGACGAGGTCGTCACGCCGAACCTCGGGCCGGCGGCCAGCTCGTCGCTGCACACCGGCGACGGGCGGATCACCAACATCTCCGTACAGCGGGTCTGCCCCGTCCACGTCGCCGAGCACCTGACCATGGGATCCAGCGACCCGGTCGGCTATGCGCTCGTACGCGACGCGCTCATGCACTCCGGGCCCGCCGACCCCGCGCGGATCAGCCCGACCGTGTGCGCGGAGCTGTTGATGCCCGGCGTCGACCCGGCGACCTACCCCATCGACTTCGCCGCTCTCACGACGACCGCGGTCGGGCAGGTCGCCACGTATCCGCACGTGCCCCAGGAACCGCCGCCGCGGCCGTACGTCTTCGCCACCCCGCCGGCCGGCTGACCCGGCTCCGGGCCGCCACCAGGCGAATTTCGCCCGTACGGCGGCCGGTCACGACGCGGGTCGGGTACGGCTGCGGAACCGCCGCGAGGGTCAGGCGGCGCCCGCGATGGCCGCCACGCCCTCGACCAGCCGGTCGATGTCGGAGTCGTCGGTGTAGGGCGCGATCCCGGCCCGTACGGCGCCCGTGTCGCCGAGGCCGAGCCGGCGGGCGCACTCCACCGCGTAGAACGTGCCGGCCGGCGCGTTGACGCCGCGTTCCGCCAGCCGCTCGTACACGGCCTGCGGCGGTACGCCGTCGATCGAGAACAACACCGTGGGCGTGCGATGCCGGTCGCGCGTGCCGTACAGCCGTACCCCGCCGATGGCGGAAAGGTCCTCGTCGAGCCGTTCCCGCAACGTGTCCTCGTAGGTCTCCAGGGCTCGCATCGAGGCGACCAGCCGGTCGCGCCGCTCTGTGGCGGCGCCGGACGGCGCCAGGCCGGCGAGGAAGTCGATGGCGGCGGTGGTGCCGGCGAGCAGCTCGTACGGCAGCGTGCCCAGCTCGAACCGATCCGGCACCGAGTTGGCCGACGGCAGCAGCTTGTCGGGGTGGACGGTGTCGAGGAGGTCCGGGTCGGCCGCGACGAGGCCGAGGTGCGGGCCCAGGAACTTATACGGCGAGCAGGCGTAGAAGTCGGCGCCCATCGCGACCATGTCGATCGGGGCATGCGGGGTCAGGTGGACGCCGTCGACGTAGACCAGCGCGCCCGCGTCGTGCGCCCCGGCGGCGATCGCCGGTACGTCCGGCCTGGTGCCGAGCAGGTTGGACGCCCCGGTCACCGCGACCAGCCGGGTCCGGTCGGACAGCAGGCCGGTGACCGTCGACGCGTCGAGCACGCCGGTCGCGGGGTCGAAGTCGGCCCAGCGCACGGTGCCGCCGGCGGCCTCGGCCGCTTGGACCCAGGGCCGGATGTTGGCGTCGTGATCGAGCCGGCTGACGATGATCTCGTCGCCCGGACGCCATGTCTTCGCCAGGGCCCGGGACATGTCGTACGTCACCTGGGTCATGCTGCGGCCGAAGACGATGCCGCCGGCGGGGCCGCCGAGCAGGTCGGCGGCGGCCTGCCGGGCCGCGGACACGATCTCGTCGGCCCGGCGCTCGGCGGGCGTGACGGTGCCCCGGTTCGCGATGGCCGCGCACAGCGTGGCGGCGACCGCGTCGCCCACCGAGGTGGGCACCTGTGAGCCGCCCGGTCCGTCGAAGTGCGCCGCCCCCTCCTTCAGCGCCGGAAACTGCTCCCGTACCGCGGCCACGTCGTAGGACACGTAGATCTCCCGCCTGCTAGCCGGTCGTCAAGGTCGACTTGGTCAGCATGCCCGATACGGCCGCAATCCGGAAAATCCGTATGTTTTGTGCTAAACCGGGAAATTGATCTCCGTCAGGGCCGAGTGGGGGGATGCCCGGCCCTGACGGAGCGGTGGTGGCTTTTCAGCGGTAGTACGTCCGCGCCTCAGTGGTGGTGGCGGGTGACCCAGCGGTACTGGGCGGCGACCTCCTTGGGCGTCGCGACGCGGTTGAGGAAGATCAGGCCGTCCATGCGGCAGTTGCAGGGGTTCCGTTCCTCGGTGTTCTGCGGGAAGCTGCCGCCGATCTTGATGCCTCGCGGGTCGGTGGCGGTCGTGACGTCCGGCTCCGGGTCGCCCACGACGCCCCACGGGTCACCGGCGATCGTGTAGAACCCGTCGAGCGGCTTGCCGTTCTTGTACAGCGCCATAGTGGCGTTGTCGAAGTCGAACGTCGCCGCGAGGAACACCCACTTACCCTGCGGCAGGATGCTCTGCCAGTCCTCGTTCGCGGCGAAGGTCTGCGAACTGCTGCCGTCGACACGCCGGCCGAGCGCGACCACGTGCAGCACGTTGTTCACATTGATCACTTCGAGCAGCGCCCGCACGTCATGACCCTGGGAATTGCCGCTGAGCACCCCGATCAGCCCGACGGCGTTGAAGAAGTCGTTGGGGTCCGGCGTGGTGGTGTTGAGGTTCGGGTTGGTCCCGGTCTGCTTGAACCAGCCCATGAGGGTGACCTCTTTGACCGCGTTGAAGGCATGCAGGCTGGGTACGCCGGGGTCGCCCCAGATCCCGGCCTTCCAGTCGTCGTTGCCGGTGACGGTGGGGTTGAGCTGCTGGGTCTGGACCGAGAACCGGCTCGCCGGGTAGGCGCCGTCGCGTACGCGCATCGCCGCCCCGCCGTTGACGAGATCGATATTCGTCCCCGAGAACCCCAGGTCACGCTCCTGTGCCGGGTTGCCGCGCACTGGGTGCTCGAAGTCGTAGTACGACACCAGGTTGCGCCGCAGGGTGGGCAGCACGTCCGGCCGGGAGTGCCCGAAGTGGGTCACGCTCGCGCCGCCGGACGGGGTCGCGGCCGCGGGCGGCTGTACGGCGGCCACCGCGAGCGACGCGCCCAGGAGTACGGCCGCGGGCGCCGAGAGCAAGCGGCGGGACGGCAGGTGCACGCGACGAATTCGCATTGTTTCCTCCAGTGCGTCAACGTCCCCCGTGGTGGAAGGTCTCTTTGTTCTATAGATTCGGCGGCGGCCGCGGCCAGGCGGCGGGTCCGCCGCCGGCCGCCTCGAGAGGGTGAGCCGGCGGCGGCCTTGTGGGGGGTGGGTCCGCCGCCGGCGGTACGGACGGGAGTCACCCGCCCACGGCGGTCCCGGTGACGGTGAGGTTGCGGATGCGGCCGATGTTGTCGAACGACCCGAAGCCCACCCGGCCCGAGTTGAAGGTGGTGTCCACGGTCGTCGTCAGCGGCATGCTCGAGCCGTCGACGTACACTGCGGTCTCACCCGAGTCGGCGCAGCGCACCACCCTTACGTGGTGCCAATCGGCGTCGACGATGGCGGGCGGCGCGCCGTGCGAGAGCACCGGATCCCACTGATCCTCGATCCGCAGCCGATCGGCGTTGTTCACCACGAAGATCCCGTTATGCGCGTAGATCGTGTTGTCGGTCGACAGATGCGAGTAATAGAACTCGAGATCCGACCGGTACCCGAACACGATGATCACGTCGCGGTTGGTGATCTCCACTGGGGTGTCGAGGCGTACTTCGGCGTCCAGCCGGAACGAGCCGTACACCGGACCCTTCGTCAGCACCGCGTACTCGAACGGACGGCGCGGCCCGGGGCGCTCCACCCCGGCCTCGGCCAGGACGACCTCCCGGCCGGGGAACTGCCACTTCGACGGGGTGACCGGTGCCCAGTCGGCCGCGTTGGTGGCGTGGCCGACCGTGGTGTGGCCGATCTTGCAGGAGGCGAAGTGGCGGGTGCCGATCACCTTCCAGATCGTGCCGTTCGCCTTGGCGATCAGGTACAGCTCACCGTTGGCGTCCTGCGAGAACCGCAGGTCGACGCGTTTGGGGTCGCCGATGGAGCCGGGCCCCGACAGGTCGGCCATCGTGACCCGCTTGCCGTGCTCGTCGTAGACCATCATCTGGTAGATGGTGGCCATCGGCCCGCCGCGCACCATGTCGCGCTCGTTGGTGTAGAAGACGCGGCCGTCGACGATGTCGCCGAAGACGTACTTGCCGCGCAGCTCCGGTACGTGATGGCCGCGGTAGACGATGCCGCCGGAGATCGCGTGCCCGACGTCCGACGTGCAGTTCCAGTCCGGCGGCGGGTTGTGGTCGAACGCCGCCACCGGGTAGGTGTAGCCGAACTTGGCGTCGTCCGGCGGCAGCGGGTAGAGCCGGTCACAGGGATTCACCGGCTCCCTGTCGAAGACGAAGGGACCCTCGCGTTCGCTCCAGCCGAAGTTGTCGCCCGCCCGGACGTCGTCGACCATCTCGACGTTGTGCTCGCCGATGTGGCCGAGGAACAGCCGGTGGGTGCCGCCCGTGTCCCAGCTGAACCGGTGCGGGTCGCGGAAGCCGATCGCGTAGATCTCGCCGAGCACTCCGGGCTTGCCGACGAACGGGTTGTTGGCCGGGATCCCGTACTTGCCGCTCGCGCTGTTATGGCCGCGCGGGTCGATCCGGAGCAGCTTCCCATGCGGGATGGTCAGGTTCTGCGGATCGGTCGTCCGCACGCCAAGACCGCCCTCGCCCACCGCGAGATACATGAGCCCGTAGTCCGCGTCGCCGCGATGAGCGGTCGGGTTGAAGTCGATCTGCTGAATGCCGTGGATCTGGCCGGCGAAGCCGATCCGGAGCACCTCTCGGTGCGTTCCGGTGAAGGTCTCCGCGCGGGGGTTGTCGGCCGTCCATTCGGTCACCACGCCGTGGTACAGGATGGGCTCCGGCTGGACGAAGTCCGGCACCGCCGTCGTCTTCGTGGCGTCCTCGGTGTGGACCGTGTAGAACCGGCCGTTCTTCTTGAAGTTGGGGTCGAACGTGACGAATCCGAACCCCTGTCCGAGCCCGCGCCCGGAGAAGAACTGCGGCGCGAACGTGGCACCGACGTCGAGGTACACGTGCGGCACGCCGTGTTCGAGCAGGTACATCTTCCCGTTCAGGTCGGGTGTGAACTTGCGTCCCGAGCCGTCCGGGATGTCACCGATGTAGTTGATCCGGGCCCAGCGCATCAGGCGCTGGTCGGTCGGCGGCGGAGTTGGCTGCGACTGCGGGAAGCTGGCGTACTTCTTGACGACCAGTCCCAGGCCGGATGTGACCGGGTCGGGCAGTGGATCGGAGATTGGTTCGCCGGGCGGTGCGGCCTTCGCCGGCGGCGCGCCTAGCGCCGCCACGAGAACAGCCACAACGACCATCAGCATGTAACGTCTGGGCTTCGACATCCCGCTCACCCCCAGGGGTTCAGGCGGCCGGAAGGCGCTTTCCAGAACATACATAGGACGTCTGATCTCGACAAGACGTCAAATTCGAGATGGCTTGTCACGGTGCGTGGCCGCGCCCGCAGCAGCGGCCTGCCACGTGGCGGCCCTCCCATCGGCTGCCTGCGGTGGCGATCTTCCGCCCGGCGGACTTTCACGGGCGGACTTTCACGACGCGGCTTCCACAAGTGCCAAACGGAATTGAGCACGGCTCGTGGGTACGGGCATGCTTGACGCCATGGACGACCGGGCCAGCCCCGTCCTCGCCGGACGGAAGCATGAGCTGGAAATACTGGAGCAGGCATTCGACCGCGCCCGCAGCGGGTCGTCCACCACCGTTCTGGTCGGCGGCGAGGCCGGCGTCGGCAAATCCAGGCTCGTCACGGAGCTCGCGAGCCGCGCCGGCGACGCCCGGGTCCTCATCGGCGGCTGCCTCGAGCTGGGCGCCGACGGGCTGCCGTACGCCCCGTTCAGCGCCGTGCTGCGCCAACTCGTCCGCGAGATCGGGGTCGAGGGCGTCGCCGCGCTCACGCCGGGCGGGCAGCGCGACCTCGGCCGGCTGCTGCCGGAGTTCGGCGAGCCCGGCGCCGCCGCCGCAGACTCCGCGACCACGCGCGCCCGGCTCTTCGAGCGCGTGCTGGTCCTGCTGGAGCGACTCGCCGA
The DNA here is from genome assembly GCA_036555725.1 of Streptosporangiaceae bacterium. GTDB lineage: Bacteria > Actinomycetota > Actinomycetes > Streptosporangiales > Streptosporangiaceae > CALAED01. The sequence goes on from DATBKU010000116.1 coordinate 43,255, forward strand.
GGAGCGGCCGGTCGTCCTGGTCGTCGAGGACGCCCACTGGGCCGACCAGTCGACGCGCGACCTCATCGTGTTCTTGGTGCGCAGCCTGCGCCGCAGCCCCGTGCTGCTGGTGATGACGTACCGTGCCGACGATGTGCACCGCACGCACCCGCTGCGGCCGCTGCTCGCCGAGCTGGCCCGCATCGAGTCGGTGACGCGCCTGGACCTGTCCCGGCTGGCCAAGCGCGAGGTCGCCCGGCAGGTCGAGGGCATCCTCGGCCGCGAGCCGGAGTCGGGGGTCGTCGACGAGATCTATGCCCGCAGCGGGGGGAACCCGTTCTTCGTCGAGGTCCTGGTGTCCGAGGGCGGCGGGATCATCGTGGGCCTGCCCGACTCGCTGCGCGACCTGCTGCTGGCCGGCGTGGAGCGACTGCCCGACGAGACCCGCCAGACGCTGCGTACGGCGTCGGTGGCCGGCAGCCGGGTCGGGCACATGCTGCTGACCGAGGTGACCGGCCTCGACGACACGGGCCTGTCCGAGGCCCTCCGGCCGGCCGTCCACGGCAACGTGATCGTGCCCGAGGGCGAAGAGTACGTCTTCCGGCACGCGTTGATTCGCGAGAGCGTCTACGGCGACCTGCTGCCCGGCGAACGTACGGGCCTGCACACGCGGTACGCCCAGGCCCTGGAGCGGCAACCGAGCCTGGCGCCCGGCGGCCGGGCGGCCGCGGCGCTCGCCCAGCACTGGTCGGCCGCCCACGACCCGGCAGCCGCGCTGCGGGCGGCCTGGCTGGCCGCAGACGAGGCGGCCGCCGCGGCCGCCTGGGCGGAACGACTGCAGATGCTCGGCCGGGTGCTCGAGGTCTGGAACCAGGTCCCGGACGCGGCCGAGCGGGTCGGCACCGACCATGCGGGCGTGCTCGCCCTGGCCACCAAGGCCGCGGTGCTGAGCGGCGACATGAGCCGGGCGGTCGAGCTGGCCGATGCCGCGCTGCGCGAGCTCGACCGGGAGCGCGAACCGGTTCGGGTGGCGCTCGTCCTCGGTGACCGCGCCCAGGCGCGCGGCGGCCTGGGCCACAGCCAGCTCGACGATCTGCAGGAGGCGGTCCGGCTGGTGCCGGCCGATCCGCCCAGCGCCGAACGCGCCGTCGCCCTGGCCAGGTTGGGCTGGCACCTGTTCGGCCGGGGACCTGACGCACGCAGGTATATCGAGGAGGCGCTCGAGGTCGCCCGCGCTGTCGGCGACACCGTTACGGAGGCCGACGTCCTTATCTCGCTTGGCGGGGTTCTCGGGCACGACGAGGGATCCGAAGAGGGGCCCGAACTCGCCCGGGCCGGTCGGCGGCTGGCCGAGCAGACCGAGAACCATTTCCTCATCCTGCGGTCCTATGTCGCGGAGTCCCACGTGCTCGAGGGCCTGGGCCGGCACGAAGAGGGGTTCGCCGCCGCCGCCGAGGGCGCTCGGCGCGCGGCCGACTATGGCATGTCCCGCCTCTACGGGCTGTTGAAAGTGAATCAAGCCGAGTCGCTGATGCCGCTCGGTCGCTGGGACGACGCGCTTGAAGTGATCGAGCGGGGGCTGGAGGAAGATCTGCCGCCTCGGCATCGGGCCAACCTGCTGGACGTACGTGCGGAGATCGCGACGGGCCGGGGCGCGATGGAGGCGGCCGGGGCCGACATCGCGGCCATTCGGGTGATCTTCGGAGACGAGGAACCCGAGGAGCAGGTCTGGTTCATGAGCCTCCGCACCGAGACCTGGCTGACGGCTAGGCGGGAGCCGGCGGCCGAGGAGCTCATCGAGATCGTTTCGGCGGCGATCGAGGCGCCGGAGGGAGCGCCCGACCCACGGTACGGCTGGCCGTTGATCACGACGTGCGCCGCGACCTGCGTGCAACTGAGCGCGCAACTCGATCCGGCGCGGGTGGTTCCGCTGCTGGAACGGCTGCGGAAGGTGGGCTCCCAGCTGAACGCGAGCGGGCCGCTGCGACAGGCATTCCGCAAGACCATGCTCGCGGAGTGTCAGCGGGCCGAGGGAACTCTCGAGCTCGCGGTTTGGGACGAGGTCGCCGCCGCGTGGCAGGCGCTCGGACAGCCGTACGAAACCGCGCAGGCGCTGCTGCGTTCCGCCGAGGCGGCCGTGGCCGGCGGCGACCGCGAGGGTGCGGCCGACCGGCTCGCGCGTGCCGAGTCGTACGTCGCCGAGCTGCAGGCCCGTCCGCTGCTCGACGAGATCCACGCACTCGCCCGCCGGGCCCGCATCTCCACGCCCCGGCTGACCGGCGACGACTCCCGCGAACCCTGGGAACGGCTCGGCCTGACCGCCCGCGAGGCCGAGGTGCTGCGGCTGGTCGCCGTCGGCCGCAGCAACCGCGAGATCGCCACCGAGTTGTTCATCTCGATCAAGACGGCCAGCGTGCACGTCTCCAACATCCTCGGCAAGCTCGGCGTCGGCAGCCGCGGCGAAGCGGCCGCCACCGCGCACCGCCTGCACCTCTTCGACTCCTGACGTGGACCGCGCGGGCAACAACGGCCACGGCCCGGCTTACGTGGACGGCCCGGTCTGTGTGGTCGGCTCCGACATCCACGACCTGGACCGCGACGGTGACGGTATCGCCTGCGACACCTGGCGAAGCCCCACCGGCCGCCCACGATGTACGGCATGGCTACGCGAGCCACCTGATGGGGCCGCGGCCGGCGTATCCCGGCGCCGCCGGCCGCCTGCCCGGGTTGGCCACGTTCGTTGTCTGGGCGGCCGGCGTTCGAGGCGGTCGCTAGGGTAGGGGCTCCCCACTTACAGCCTCCAACCCCCCCGGGAGCAGCCTAAATGAGCGGGTTCCGGAAATTCCTGATGCGCGGCAACCTCGTCGATCTGGCGGTTGCGTTCGTTGTCGGCGCCGCCTTCGCCTCGCTTGTGAAGGACTTCACCACGTCGTTCATCGGGCCGTTGCTGGCCGTCGTCGGCGGGAAGCCCGACTTCACCCGGCTGGCTTTCACCGTCGACGGCACGAAGTTTCCCTATGGCGTCTTCGTGACCTCCGCGGTGACCTTTCTCATCACGGCCGGGATCGTCTACTTCCTCGTCGTACTGCCCGTCAGCCGGCTGCTGGAATATCTTGATAGGAACAAGGAGCAGTCCGAGCGCGACTGCCCCGAGTGCCGCAGCGCCATTCCGATCGACGCGCGGCGCTGCCGCTTCTGTACGGTCCAAGTGGTGCCGACGACGGAAACGCCGACCTGATAAGGGCCGCTATTTGGTGTCGTACTCCCAGTGCCACGGCTCGAAGGGGCTCGAATAGGCCCAGGACGGGTGGAACCAGCCGTACGTCTGGGAATTGGCCCGCAGCCAATTGAACTGCACCGACCCCTGGTTCTGGACGCCGTCGCACAGGTCCACCGCCGTACCCAGGCCGTGGTTGCTGGTGCCGGGTACCGCCGCGAAGCCGGGCCGCTGGGCGTAGACGGTTTGCTGCGCGGACAGGCTCCGGTAGGAGTCGGTGACGCACATCTGGTGCCCGAAGCGCCGCTTGTACGCGTCGTTGAGCTTGTAGAAAGCGCGGGCGGCGTCGGCGCGGAGCATTGCGCCCTTCTGCGGCAGCTTGCAGAGGTAGCGGGCGGGGATCAGGCCGTTGGGATACTTACGCGCCTCGGCCACGAGGTCCGCGCCGCACAGGATCGCCAGCCGCCGGTCGCGGTCGGCGCGGATCCGGTCGAGCGCCGCGGTGAGCTGCTGCGTCAGCTCGGCCGACCGCTGCTTGATGGAGTCGATCTGCTGCTGCAGGCCGGCCTGCTCGACGGCGTTCTTCGACTCGAGATCCTGGGCGCTCGCGGTCAGCTGATCATGCTGCTGCCGCAGCTGGGCGGCCTGCTGCACCAAGATGTTCTGGTTGTTCGCCAGATGGCTTGTGTCGGCCGCCGACCGCAGTGCCTGGTCGGGGGAGCTGCCGCCGAAGATCGACATCGACCCCGCGGCGCCCGGCTCCTGGTAGGCGGCGTTGGCGAGCTGGGCGAGTGGTCCGCGGATCCGGTCGAGCTGGGCGTCGGCCGCGCCGAGGCTCTTCAACGTGGCCGCCAGCTTGCGCTGGGATTGCGTTAGCGCGTCCTGACGGCTCTGCCACTTCTTGGTGGCGGACTCCAACTCGTTCCTCGCCTTGTCGGCGGCATGCCGCAGCGAGTCAATGTTGTCGCGCTCCGTACGCGCCGTGCGCTCCGCCGCCGCGACCCGCGATTCGCCGGCCAGCAGCGACGACACCACCAGGAAAACCGCGATCAGTGTCACCGATCGAGGAGTCACCACGGGGAGGTTCCTCCGAATGCTGTGCAACATGAAGCCACACGGACCGTACTACAGGTTCGCGTGTGACCTATGCGGTTCAGGAGTCGTTGGTGTCGAACCCGTGCCGCCAGCACCACCGCCGGAGCCACGGATTCTCCCGCCAATCACCCGGACACGGCGGGCGTGCCGACGGCGTGGGAGTCGCGCTCCCTCTCGTCGTCACCGGCGCCGGCCTCGTGACCTTCTCCACCGGACGCGGCGGCACATACTCCCCGTACGTCGGATAGACCGACGGCTTAGGACGCGGCACCGCCGACGTCACGGCCGGCTGCGTCTTCGGCGGTGCGACACTCTCCTCGCCGCCGCCTCGATGCACGGCCATCGCAATGCCCCCCGCAAGTAGCGCGGGCACCGCCACACCGCCGATCAGCAGGACCAGCCCGCCGCTGTCGCGCACCCGTTCCGAGATGCCACCCCGTCGCGGCACGGCTTCCTGAACTTCGGCGTCCCCGCCCTCCGCGGCCTCGTGGTTCTCACCTTGGTTCTCGGCATCCGCGGGGAACGTCCCGCTGGGCGTGCGTTGCCCTTGTGCGTCGAGGCCGCCCTCCCCCGGACGCATAGATTCGCGATGCCGCCCTGCCACAGCACAGGAGCGTACTCTCGGCACACCTGCCCCGTTTGCGAACTTCGGCAATGACAGTCGGCCACTCCCGGCCGCCCCCAGCACGTGCGCGGTCCACGTGCACCCTCCGCTACCCTTCATCCCAGTAGCGCCCGCCCTCGTAGCTCAGGGGATAGAGCGTCGGTTTCCTAAACCGTGTGTCGCAGGTTCGAATCCTGCCGGGGGCGCAAATCGATCTTTCCGCGCTCCTTCGCGGCCCGACTGGGTGGCCGTCTACAGGCCAGACCCCCCTCCATGACTCCTGTTCCGCTCAGTGTTCACCTGACAACGCTAAGCGACTAGCCGACGATGACGAACGTCAACCGTGCTCCGCCGGCAAACGCGGCCAGTGTCGCGGCTTGGTCGCGGCGGGCGGCGACGACCACCA
>DATBKU010000117.1:0-6647 GCA_036555725.1 Streptosporangiaceae bacterium
CCCGGGCGAGCCGGGGAACCATCGGCCACCGGGGCTAGGACAGCGCGCGCAGGTGGTCGCGGAACCCGATGCCGAAGCTGGTCGGCGTGCCGTCGTAGCTGCTGATCAGCGCCGGTCCGCTGGTGCACGGCCAGGTGTTCCAAGTCCAGCCGAGGTAGCCGACGCCGTGCGAGTCCGCCCAGCTCATCAACGTGTCGATGAAGCCGTGCGCGCAGTCGTTCTCGCCGATCTCGGTCAGCGACAGCGGCACCTGCTGCGCCACGGCGCCGAACGTGCTGTCCCAGCATGAGGCGTTCGCGCACGAATTGAAGTTGTACACGTGCCCGAACGCCGCGAGGTTGCCGGTCGAGTCGCTCGGCTTGAACTGCAGCCACTGGCTCAGGTCATTGGACCAGGCCAGCCCGCCGAGCAGGATCACGTTGGTGGCGCCGGTCGCCCGGACGGCGTTGACCAGGCTCTGGAAGCCGGCGACCTGGTAGGAGATGCCCGTGCAGGTGCCGCCGTCGCGCCAGCAGGTCCACGCCTCGGTCGGGTTCGAGAAGTTCACGGCCGCGTCCGGGAACGGCTCGTTGAACAGGTCCAGCACGACGCGGTTGTCGCCTTTGAAGGCGTTCGCCACGCCGGTCCAGAACGAGGGCGCGTACTGGGCGTCCGGCATCGGCTTCTGGCAGGTGGCCTTGATGTCTGTGCAGTTGCCGCCCGGCCCGGTGTACTGCCCGAAGCTCCAGTGCATCTCGACGATCGGGGTAATGCCGTTGCTCAGCAGTAGGTTCACGTAGGTCTTGACCGCCTGCTGGTACGCCGCGCCGCTGGTGCCGCCGGCGGGCACGTCGCTGTTGCCGAGCCAGCACTCCTCGTTGAGCGGGATGCGGACGGCCTTGACATTCCAGGTCTTGATCGCGTCGACCGAGGCCTGGTCGACCGGGCCGTCCCACATGCCGTTGCCCTGGATGCACGCGAACTCACCGCCCGACCGGTTCACGCCGTGCAGGGTGACGGTCGCGCTGTTCGCGTCGACGAGCTTGTTGCCTGACACATGCAGCACCGGTGCGGCGCCCGCCGGCCGGGTGGTGGGCGGCGTCGTTGCCGGGGTGGTGGGCGGTGTGGTCGTCGGCGTCACGCTGCCGGTACACGTGACGTTGTTGATCGAGAAGCCGGCCGGGTCGGCGTTGGTGCCGCTGTAGCCGAAGTTGGCGCTGGTCATCGTGCTGGCGCCGGTGGCGAGGCTGCCGTTCCAGGGCGCGCTGGTCACGGTGACGTTCGGGCCGTCCTGCGACCACCCGCCGTTCCAGCCGTTCTGCAGCTTCTGGTTGCCGCCGTAGGCGAACCGCAGCGTCCAGCCGGTGAGCGGGTCGCCGAGGTTGGTGATCGTGACGTTGGCGGTGAAGCCCGACCCCCAGTCGTTCTTCGTGTAGTCGACCCGGCAGCCGGCCGCCGCCGAGGCGGACGTCATGGCGACCACGGCACCGACCAGGCCCAGCGCGAGCGCGACCGCGGCGGCCAGCAGGGCGCGGATGAGAACACCGGTACGGGAACGCGGAACTTCGCGGGTCATTGCCCCTCCATGCAGCGGACGGCAAACGGCCGACAGATGTGGGAGGGAGCGATCCCACAGCTCGAACGCCCCCGACCTTAACCCTCGGGTAGCGTCGACCGATAGCGGTCTTCCACGGGTTTCACGGCCGGCGCGCGGGCGCTTTTCGCTGTCCGCTGAAGAAGTTTCATATCGGCGTCGCTGCCAGGTGAAACACCGCGCAGGAGGGCCTCCGGAGGCCGGGCCCAATGGGTAATCGACCACTGAAGGGGAACCCTGTGCCCGCAGGGACTCGTCCAAAACTTCACCGGGCCTCCCCCGCCGCCCTCAGCTGGAGGCAGCACTTCAATGGCGGAACCAGCCGACAACCGCCGGGCCGAGATCATCGCAGCGGCTCAGGCGCAATGGATAGCCGCCCTCACCGACATGGGCGGGCGCAACACACTCCTCTACTACAAAGACCGCCGGGCGAGCACGCTCGACCTGGCGGACGCCGACCCGCAGGCCATGGAACGGTTCCTGGCAAGCGGGTCAATTCGGCTCACCAGGCTGTTCCGCGACGTCGATCTGCGCGCCGACGCGATCCGCCGCGTACAGACGATCTACCGCAAGGCGCGCGAGCTCGCCGAGGAGCGCGGCATCAACGCCGGCTACCTCGCCATCGGCATGGCCCGATGGGACGAGCTGTTCCTCGAGCCCGCCGCGCCCGTGGTGCTGCGCGGCCTGACGATCACCCCCACCCGGGCCCGACATGACGACTTCGACCTCACGCTCGACGAGGAGAGCCAGGTCAACCCGGTACTGGTGCACAAGCTCGGCACGGTGTTCGGCGCCGATACGGACGACCTGTTCAATGAGCCGGTCAGCGACGCCGACCTGGTGAACGAACGGCTGCGCAAGGTCGCGACGGACGCCGAGGTCCCGGGTTTCGACATCCTCGACCGCAAGGTGATCGGCACGTTCACGTACGCCAAGCTGCCGATGGTCCGCGACCTCCAGCACGCCGACGAGCTACTGGCCGACAGCGACGTCGTCGCGGCCATCGCCGGCGACCCGGAGGCGCAGAATGCCCTGTCGGCCGAGGAGCACCCGGAGCCGGTCCTGGACTCCGTGCCGCCCGAGGACGACTACACGGTCCTCGACGCCGACTCCTCGCAGAGCAGCGCGATCAACGCGGTGCTGCAAGGCGGCAGCCTGGTGATCCACGGCCCGCCCGGCACCGGCAAGAGCCAGACGATCGCCAACCTGATCGCCACGCTGGTCGCCCGGGGCCGCAAGGTGCTGTTCGTCGCGGAGAAGCGGGCCGCGATCGACGCCGTGCTGTCCCGGCTCGACCGGGTCGGCCTCGGCGACATCGTGCTGGACATCCACGACGGCACCCGCGACCGGCTGCGCATCGCCCGCGACCTCGGCGCCACGCTCGACCGCTCACAGCGGATCTCGCCCCCCGACGTGCTCAACCTGCACCGGCGGCTGGTCGACCGCCGGCGGCGCCTGGCCCAGCACGCCGACGCGCTGCACGAGGTGCACCGGCCCTGGGGCGTGTCGCCGTTCCAGGTCCAGTCCGCGCTGCTCGGCATCCCGGAACAGGCCCGTACGGGCGTCCACCTGCCCGAGGTCGAGCAGATCAGCGGCGAGACGGTCGACAAGGTCCGCGACGAGCTGCGCGAGTACGCCCACCTCGGCGGGTTCGCGCTGCGGCCGCAGACGACACCGTGGTACGGCACGGCCGTGCACACGCCCGAGCAGGCCAGGCAGGCGTACGAGCTGGCGGCCCGGCTGCACTCCCGGTCCATCCCGCGGGCCAAGGACCAGCTCGCCCGCGCCTTCGCCGAGACCGGTCTGTACCCGCCGCGCCAGTACGCCGAGTGGGGCGAGCGGCTGCGGCTGTACGACGCCATCGCGGCGACGCTGCGGAAGCTGTCTCCGCAGGTGTGGGCGGCGCGACCCGACCTGCTGGCCGCCGCGACCGCGCCCCGCGAGGCGCGTACGCAGCTGGGGCGGCCGGACCGGCGCGCGCTGGCCAAGCAGGCCCGCTCGATGTGGCTGTCCGGCAAACCGCAGCGCGAGGAACTACATCAGGCGCTGACCGATGCGGCCGGGCAGCTCGCCGCGTGGGCGCGAATCCAGGCCGACGGCGGCCCGCCGCGGGTGCCGTCCAACCTCGACGAGGCGCGGCGGCGGCACGCGGAGTGCGAGGAGCAGCTCGGCGCGCTGCGCGCGTTCGTGCGCGTGCCCGGCGACGCCGAGCCCATGCTGTCGGCGCTGTACGCCGACCGGGACACGCCGTGGAAGCTGCCGCGGCTGTACGAGCTGCGGGCCGGGTTCGCCGAGCTCGGGCTGCGTCCCCTCGTGGACGAGCTCACCAACCGGGCGGCCGACCCCGACCTGGCCTGCGACGCCTTCGACCACGCGTGGTACTCCTCGCTGCTCGACGTCATCCGAGTGCGCGATCCCAGGTACGCGGCGTACCGGGGCGACGCGCTCGACGAGATCGCCGAGGACTTCCGCGACCGAGACGTCGAGCACCTCACCGCGAACCGCGCGCGGGTGCGCCGGGCCGTCGCCGACCGGCTGCGCGACGCCCAGGACCACCACCCGCTGCAGGCCCGGGTGATCCGCAAGCAGGCCGCGCTGCGCCGACGGCACATGCCATTGCGGCGGTTGCTCGACCAGGCCAGCGATGTGCTGTTCGCGCTCAAGCCGTGCTGGGCGATGTCGCCGCTCGTGGTCAGCCAGGTGTTGCCCGCGTCCCGGCTGTTCGACGTGGTGATCTTCGACGAGGCCAGCCAGATCATTCCCGCCGACGCGATCCCGTCGATCATGCGGGCCCATCAGGTCGTCGTCGCGGGCGACGGCCACCAGTTGCCGCCGACCAACTTCTTCCGCCAGGTCGGCGACGGCGAAACCGGCGAAGAGGACGCGGACGACGAGGGCGGCGGCGAGCGGACCGGCGACCAGGACAGCATCGTGTCGTTCGGCTCGGGTTTTGAGTCGGTGCTCGAAACGCTGCGGCCGCTGTTGCCGACGTGGCCGCTCACCTGGCACTACCGCAGTCGCGACGAGCGGCTCGTCGCCTTCTCCAACGCCCGGATCTACGACGGCGCGCTGACCACATTCCCCGGGGTCTTCCGCGACGACTGTATGCGCCACGTCGTGGTCGCCCAAGACCGTACGCCCGGGCAGGAGAACTCGGTCACCGCCGAGGTCGACAAGGTCGTGGAGCTGATCGTCGAACACGCGCGCACGCGGCCGGAGGAGTCGCTGGGCGTGATCGCGCTGGGCATCAAACACGCGGAGCGCATCGACGAGGCGCTGCGCGCCGCCCTCGCCGAGGATCTCCAGCCGGACGGCCCGAGGGCCGAAGACTCCGAAGACCCCGAAGACGGCGTATTCATCGAGACCGCCGAGGCCATCGGAAACCCGGACGAGTTCGACATCGCGGACGACGACCACGAGGACCTCGACGCGGAGCGCGCCGCCGCCGACCGCGCGGCCGCCGCGGACCGCGCCGAGCAGGAGCGTGCGGCGGAGGAGGCGGCGGCCGCCCGGGAGGCGGCCGAGCAGGCCGCGGCGGACCGTGCCGTGCTGGAGGAGTTCTTCGCCGACGACAAGCCGGAGCCGTTCTTCGTCAAGAACCTCGAACGGGTGCAGGGTGACGAGCGCGACGCGATCATCCTGTCCATTGGCTACGGCAAGCACCCCGACGGCCGCATGCGCTACCACTGGGGGCCGCTGCTGCGCGACGGCGGGGAACGCCGGCTCAACGTCGCTGCCACCCGCGCCAAGCATCGCCTGACGCTGGTCAGCTCGTTCTCCGTACACGACGTGGACCCGGAGCGGGTGACCAAGCCGGGGGCGCGGCTGCTCGCCGAATACCTCGAGTACGCCGGATCCGGTGGCGCCCTGCTCGGGTCGAGCGCCACCGACACCGACGGCGAGCTCAACCTCTTCCAGGAGGACGTCCGCGATCGGCTGCGCGGCCTGGGCATCACGGTCGTGCCGCAGTACGGCGTCGGCGGCTACCGCGTCGACTTCGCGGCGTCGCACCCGAAGGAGCCGGGGCGCATGGTGCTGGCCATCGAGGCCGACGGCCCGTCGTACCACAACTCGCCCAGCGCCCGCGATCGCGACCGGCTGCGCAAGGAGCACCTGGAGCGGCTCGGCTGGGTCTTCCACCGCATCTGGTCGACGAACTGGTTCCACGACCCGGAAGGCGAGGTCGCCAAGCTGCAGGCCGCCTACGAACGCGCCATCGCCACCAAGGTCGCCGAGCCGGCGGCCGCTGCCGAAGGCGATGACCTCGACGATCTCGAAGATGAGGACGCGCCTGAGCCGGCCTCCTGAACACCAACAATCCCAAGCGCATCATTTTCTTCAATTTGCTCTGAACCTCAGCCACGGCCACCGCGTATCTCCGTCCGACCGATCTTCCTAGACCGACCGGACGCGGGGTTCCGTCGGCAACGACCGACCATGGCAGAGGTTCAGAGTGGAACTTCCACGTAGTCGGCGCGGTGACGTCGTATCCGTCCCGTGCTGTGCCTTTGTCGTGCCTTCCCCCGACAGGACGGCAACCAACAGGTCCCGGGCAAGCGGCGCCGTGGTTCCCAGCGGCCGCCGCCGGTTCAGCGAAGATCGTTCAGCGTCGGCCGAAAGAACAGTGCACATCACGGTAAGCGTCCCCACCACTACCCGCGCGCTCGCCGCCGGCATGTTCAGAGGTGAGAATTAATGACAAGACGGTACAGACGCCCTATGCCGAAGCGAACCGGCGTGATCGTGATCGCGGCCGTACTCGCGATGGTCGGCGGAGTCATCGTCGGGATTGCCACAAACAACCTGCTGTCGCCGGCGGGCTTGTCGGCGGGCGACAGCGCCAACTGCGACTCCGCGGCACCGTCAGCTCAGGGCGCTGCGCCGGCGGCGCAGCAGAACGGCACCCGGGCCCAGCGCGCCGGCTGGTCGCGCAAGCGGCACGGTCACTGGCGACCTCGCCACACCCGGACCGCGCAGCCCAGCGAGCCCGCCGACCCGAGCGCCGCTCCCAGCGAGCCCGCCGACCCGAGCGCGGCGCCCAGCGAGCCCGCCGACCCGAGTGCCGCTCCCAGCG
>DATBKU010000118.1:0-39775 GCA_036555725.1 Streptosporangiaceae bacterium
CGGATAGGGTCGTCCCTCCAACCGGCGGGCCGGCACGCTGGTACGTGGAGGGAGGTCCGCCGGTATGCACGAGTTCACAGTGCAGCTCCTGCTCATGTTGCTCATAGTCCTGGGCAGCCAGCAGAAGCGCCGGAAAGACTGAGGGTCCTCGGGCGGCTCCTTGAGCCGCCCGAGGTTTGTACGCGTTGGAGAGCCGTGAGCGTGCCCAATGCGTGCCCGATAAGACGGACGACCATGGGGACTCGCGGTTCCTCACGGATAACACAATCAGGGCCATGACCGGCATCGTGGGAGATCAACGGCGCACGTACCGAGATCTTCCAAGCTGGTCACGCGGGTTCGACTCCCGTCACCCGCTCAATAGCACTAACGCCCACGTCACGGGCGCGCCCGTGTACTCCGTTAGATCATCCGCCGTTCTTAACGACGTATACCCTGACGATCACGTACGCCACGAACAACCCGGTCCCTAGCGCGACCGCTGCTCTCCTCGCTTGTTTCTGCCGAAGCTCAAGCCCGGCCTTCGCAGCTTCGACGTCCTGTCGAGCTCGTTCATGACGCATCCATGCTCTGCCTATGAAGAGGGTGAACGTGAGAAGCGCAGCGAGCTGCACTGCGTGATCGTGTGACATGGCAATCGTCCCCGGGCAAGACGGGGTGACCGCTGTCCCGTTTCGGAACGTAGGCCCAAACTGGCGCGGCCGAGTAGGTCACCTGACACAGATCGCTAGGCCCTGGGTTCGAGTCCCACGCGACCTGCATCGTCGAGCCCGACTGCCTTCGGCCTGGCGCTGGACGCGCTCGATCGAGGGCCTCACTACAGGCTAAGGAGCGATCTCAATTTCCTTTCAGGTCTTCGGTCATATAGAAGCGCCCCGTCCTGAGCTTCCCGGCTCGGCGATCGCTCGATATGCCAGCGCAGTTCAGGTGACAGGTCGTGCGGAAAGGAAACCGTCCGGATACCGACCTTCGCCTTGGGAGGCTTGCCGACGAACTGACCGTTGTCGATGCCCAATGACTCTCACATCTCTGACGTCAACCGCGTCGGCGTCATCATCGCGTGAACGTCTGCGCCGCGAGCGTGCAGAAGCGTCACGTGCTCACCCCCGATACTCGTCGTCGGTGACGTACTCATGCCACTCGGTCGGGCCGTCGGTGACGGCGATGTGGGTCATGAACGCGCCGGGGGTGGCGCCGTGCCAGTGCTCTTCCCCGGGCCGACAAATTACCGTGTCGCCATCCCTGATCTCCTGCCGTTCCCCGCCGCGAGTCTGGACCAAGCCCACGCCCTCGGTAATGTGCAGCACCTGACCGGCGGGATGGCGGTGCCAGGCGCTGCGAGCACCGGGCGTGAACAGCACGTTGCGCACTTCCGCGTTGCGCGTCGCGCCGATCCGCGGCCACAGCCAGACATCTCCGGAGAACCTGTCCTCCGGTCCCTTGGTGACATTGCCAGGATTGCGGTTGATCTCCATGGTGATGGTGTTTCCCTTCTCCTCACGAGCGGCTACCTATGCCATAGCGGCAAGACCAGCTTCACCCCACGCGATGAGTGGGGCAAAGGGAGCGGCATTCCCTGCTCCCTTGCCCCACCTTCTGATATTGGGCCGGTCCCACAGATCACCGCGCCACCGGGTCGTTGACGGGTCAAAACGCACGACCGACCCCCTTGCGAGTCGCCTGGTACGACCGCAAGTCAGGCGACGCGTTGGTGCTCGCAGGCCGGCCAGTGCGGACAAGGCATACTCGGAGCCATGCGTGTGGGAATAGCCCACCATTTCGGCTGGGCTGTGGCAGTCACGGCATCGGCCGGCTACACGGTGATGGATCGCCGGCGGATCGAACTCGTCGAACCTGGCGTGCCAGCGGCGCCCATCCACCACGACGGCAAACCTCTCGACGATGCCGCGATCACAGAGCTGGTAGCCCGAGTGCGGGCGTCGGTAGCCCGGGCAACGTCAGCTTCCCTGGACGAACTCGCCTCCGCTCTGCATGAACCGATCGTCTCGGTTTCGCTTCGAGCCTGGCCTGTCGATTTCCCCGAAGACATCGCCGACCAGCGACGCGCCCCGTACGAATCCCGAGCGGACTCCATCATGTACCGCCAGATCTTGGCCGAGCTGGTCCGCGCACGTGGCTGGGCTGTCCACCTCTATGACGCCAAGAACGTAGAGAATCAAGCGGCCGGAATCCTGGCCGATCGGGCCGAGGAGGTCCTGTACGGCCCGCGGGTAACGCTTGGGCCGCCCTGGACGAAGGACCATCGAATGGCGCTCGCGGCGACGATCGTGGCTGCTGAGCTTCGCGCCGCGCCGGGTGTTCGGGAGCTTGGATCCGTACGTGATCCAGCGATGCGTCCGTGACATGCGCCCCGGCGGTGAGGAGCGCGAGCCAGTATCCGCAGCACGCGCTTATAGCGTCGGCGAACGACATGGGCCGGCGCGGGGCAGCTGGCCGGCGATGTGAGCGCTTGGCGGAACGCCCATGAGCCAGCGGAACTCGGCGTTCATGTGCGATCGATCGCAATAGCCTGGCTTCGCCCCAAAGGTGTCGATGACTTGATGTTCAAGCCTCAACGTCCCGCAGTTCGATGCTGGTGGCTGGTGCCCGGCCGAGAAGGTGGTCCAGGGTTCAATTCTCGTCGAGCAGTTCGAGGAGACGGGTGGTCGTGCGCCAACTCCGTACTGTCATCTGCTGGAAGACGGGCATGCTCATGAGCCGGGTGATACGGGTCTTCGATGCCAGCGCCGCCACACGCGAGAAGTAGAGCGCGCCGGGGCCGGGTGCGAGCGAATCGACGCCCTCTCGCAGCTCTGGCAGCTGAGCCAACACCTCGTCAGCGGTGAGCGGGTGCCTTAAGAAGAACACCTCGCTGCGCAGTTCCTTGGAGTCATGGCCGGTGGGTGCGGATGCGACGGTTGCGGCAAACTCGTCGCGCGACCGGACAATGGTAGGGATCGGAACGTCGAACCGCTGCCGAAGCATCCGTTCGACCGCGTCCTCCAGTCCCTGCCCGTTTTCGGGGTCTGCTGTGAACAATACGTTGCCGCTCTGATGGTATGTACGCACATCCTGATACCCAGCGCTGCGGAAGCACTCGGCGAGGGCCGGCATGCCGATCAGGTTCTTGCCGCCGACATTGATTCCGCGTAGCAGCGCGACCGACGACGCCATCAGCGTCTCCGCTGTTTGGCCACGGCCCGTGGCTTCATCGCACGACGGCGGCGACAGCGCCGATCTCGACCAACGCGCCCGGAACACCCAACCCGGCGACCCGCGCCGCGGTCACCAGAGCGGGCTCATCGGAGGCGAGCTCCGACGCGATCGCCTGGTAGCCCGCCGCGATGTCAACGCCATCAACGAACAGCACCGTCCACTGCACCACGTCTTGGATGGTCGCGCCGGCAGCGGCCAGCGCCGCCTTAGCATTCTCGAGCGCGCGGGCGGACTGTGCGGCCACGTCACCTTCGCCCACCAGCGTGCCGTCAGCAGCGACCGAATTCTGACCGCCCACGTAGATCGTGGTCGCACCGGGCGGCACGACGGCCACATGACTAAAGGCGGGACTACGGACGAGCCCCTCGGGACGGATGCGCTCAATCGATGCCATGCCTACACGATGACACGGAGGAGCCGTACCGCGAACAGGCCTTGCCCGTGTCGACGAACCGGTCCCGCCGGTTCCCCACCGTCGCCGACGACATCCCTGGCCGACGGGCCGCCTCCGCCAACGCTTCCCGTACGAAGCGGAGCACGCCGTTGCCATCGCCGGCTGATGAACCCACGGACTATTGCTGGCCGGCTGGGCTGCGGGCTCAGATCATCCGTCGCAGCGCGGTATCCACGGCATCGATCAGCGGATCACCCTCGGTCCGAGGATGGCGTGCGAGGCCGAACTCGATGTCCGGCAGGGTGGGCAGAGCGTCGGTGTCGTGGCAGACCATGACCGGTTCGAGGTTGGCGGGCATGAGCGCCGCGACGCCGAGCCCGGACCGTACCGCGGCGAGCACGCCGACGAGGCTGTTGCTCTCGAACGCCACCTGCCAGCGCCGATCGGCACGTTCCAGCGTCTCCAGTGCCAGGGTGCGCCAGGTGCATGGGTTCGAGAACAGCACCACCGGCAGTGGATCGGCCGCTACGTCGACACCTGGGCCGACCGCCCAGACCAGCGGGCGGCGTACCGTCCAGCGCGGCGGGCCCGGAACGTCGGGGACCGCGTCGAGGACGATCTGGACGCGGCCCGCGTCGTAGGCCTCCCGCATCGCGGCGTTGGAAAGGTTGAGCACCTCCAGGGTCACGCCTGGGTGCAGCCGGGCGAGGTCGGCGAGGGCCTGGGGAAGCTGGGACGCGGCGAGGTCTTCGAGCAAGCCGACACCACAGTGCCCGGTCAGCGCACGCCCGGTCTCGGTGAGGGCCTGCGCGGACAGCGAGAGGATGCGCTCGGCGTACGGCAGCAGCTCCTCGCCCGCCCGGGTCGGCGAGACGCCAGACGATGACCGGTGCAGCAGCGGACGGCCGACGGCGCTCTCGAGCTTGCGCAACTGCTGGCTGAGTGCGGGCTGAGTCTGGCCGAGCGCCTTCGCGGCACGGCTGATGCTGCCCGCTCGCACGGCGGTGACGAACGAGCGCAGCAATGCGGTCTCAAGATCCTTGGCCATAATTATTCATTATGCCAGGTCCAACTATCTAACCACTTCCTATGGTGTTATGGGTGATCTAGCGTCACGTTGTGACCAGATATCGTCAGGTACTCGCCGTGCCGGGAATGGCGCCGCTGCTGGGCATTTCGCTGCTCGCCCGCGTCGCGATCACGGCCGTTGTGATGGCGCTGACGATGTACGTCGTGCTGGGTCTGGACATGAGCTACGCGGCTGCGGGCGGTGTGGCGGCGGCCTTGACCGCCGGGCTCGCGTTGGGCGGGCCGCTGCTCGGCCGCATGATCGACCGGCGGGGCCTGCGAACGGTGCTGCTGGCCACGGTCGTCTCGCAGATCGTGTTCTGGCTGGGCGTGCCGGCCCTGCCGTACGGGATCTTGCTGGGTGCCGCTTTCACAGCGGGTCTGCTGATGGTGCCGGCCCAGTCGGTGACCAGGCAGGCGATCGCCGCGATGACGACGCCTGGGCAGCTCCGGACCGCCGCGTTCGCGTTGGAAACGGTGCAGGGCGAGCTGTCGTACATGGTGGGACCGGCGGTGGTGATCCTCTGCGCGGCCAAGGCGTCGCCCGGTGTCGTGGCGTGGGGTGTCGGCGCCGCGATCGTGGCTGGCGGGGCGGGGATCGCCCTGCTCAACCCGCCGCTCCGTGCCCGGGACGAGGCCGACGCCGGCGCGTCCGGACGGCCTCGCCGCCGGCAGTGGCTGGGCGCACGCATGGTCGCCGCCCTCACGATGGCGTTCGGCGCCACGATGCTGCTCAGCGGTGTCGACTTGGCCATCGTCGCCACGCTCAAGGAGGCCGGTCAGGTGTCCTGGGCCGCCATGGTCGTAGCCGTGTTCGGGATGACCTCCGTCGTCGGCGGGCTGGTCTACGGCGCGCTGCCCAGGCCGCTGCCCACCTGGCTGCTGCTCGGCCTGCTCGGGCTGGCGACGATTCCCGCCGGACTGGCCCACGATTGGCGCTGGCTGTGCGTGGCCGTCATCGTCGCCGGCCTCCTCACCGCGCCGACCCTTTCCACGGTGGCAGACGCGGTGAGCCGGTTGGCGCCCGCCAGCGTGCGGGGCGAGGCGACGGGTCTGCAATCCTCGGCGCTGAGCGCGGGCTTCGCGCTCGGATCCCCGATCGTGGGGATGGCGATCGACCTGTCCGTGCCGGCGGGCGGCTTCGCGGCGGCCGGCCTGGCCGGTCTGACCGCCGCCTTGACGGGCTGCCTGCTTTCCCGCCGGGCGCCCGCCGCCACGCCGTCGCCACCCAGCGAGCCCAGCCTCGCCGGCGCGTGAAGGGGTCGTCCGTAGCTCTGCGAGGAGATCCCGTCGCCGGCGAGGCGGGACGGTGTGGCGCCGTCCCGGGCCGGCGCAGGAGAAGAGCGATCACCATGCGCGTTCGCGCGACTGTTCTCATCGCACCGCGTCCCTGCGTGCCGTACGTCCTGTGACGGCGACGCGCCTGGTCGCGCGGTGTGTTAGCGGCTCACCCCCGTGTACGTCCAACGCCTCCGCCTTGCCGGTGCCCAGCCGTACGTCGTCCGGCTACTCCACGAAGCAGACCGCGACACGTCCATTGACGACACCCGACACGCGAGGCCCGCGCTCTGAATAAATCGGCCCGTCCGCTGTGCGTAAGTCCGTATACGCGGGGTAGCCGACGCGGAGGCGTGCCCTACGCCCTCCCGGCACCGGGCCGACTGGCCCGGCCAAGCCGACCAGGTCGGCCGAGGCGTCGGCACGTCAGTGCAGGCGCGGGCATGAGCCGCCAAGTACTCGAATACCGGGGAGATGTGATGAGTGAACGTCCGGAGACGATGCCGGAGAACGACGTGATCGACCTGCTGCTGCGGCAGCATCAAGAGATCCGCGGGTTGTTCGGAGAAGTGCAGAACAAGGCGGCCGAGGCACGCACCGCCGCGTTCGATCGGCTGCGCCGTCTCCTCGCGGTGCACGAGACGGCCGAGGAGGAGATCGTTCATCCCTTCGCCCGCCGCGCCATCGACGGCGGGGAGAAGGTGATCGAGGCCAGGTTGACCGAGGAGAACCACGCCAAACAGCTGCTGTCGGAGCTGGAGGACATCGGCCCTGACGGTGCTGGCTTCCCCCAGAAGCTGGCCGAATTGCGCAATGCGGTGCTTGACCACGCCGAGCACGAGGAAACCGAGGAATTCCCGCGCGTCCGGGAGCAGGCGACCGACCAGCAGCTCAAGGGGATGGCCACCGCGGTCAAGGCCGCCGAGGCAATGGCGCCCACCCATCCGCATCCCGGCGCGGAATCACCGACCGCCAACGTACTGGCCGGTCCGTTCGCCGCGCTGACCGACCGCGCTCGGGACGTGATCCGTCAAGCCATGGGCAAGCAGAAGGGGTGACCACCTCAGCCGCATCGCTGGGCCGACCATGCCGAAACCATCGCACCGGCGCATTCCGATGTGAACGGTCGGCCCGGCGGCTGCGGCGAGTCACCATGTACGGCTGAATGCCCACGGATCAAGCCGGGTTGACGTCACAACACGGACAAACGCGGGCACGCGGTCCTACGGGCGACGCGAAGGGTGGCACGGGGACGAGTAGCGGATGGTCTCGCCGCAGCCCCACGGCAGTGACCTTTGGCCTGGCGGGCTAGGACGGATGGCCCGTCGGAATGCCGGCGACGGTGGGCGACGCTGTAGGTAAGACGGGTTGGATCGGGGGTGACAATGATGATGCGGCAGCGATGTCGGTTCTCTCGTCGTCTCGCGCGGCGACTCGGTTGGGGGCGCAACACGCTGCGGCGCAGATCGGACCGGGTCGAGTCCTCCGTCGTGGTGGCGCTGCTGCTCGCCTTCCTCATCGGGGGTTCACTGCTCGGCCTGCTGCTCGGGCGGTCGTCGTATGAATCGGCGACCCAGCGCGCCGAGCAGGCGTACGCGCTGCGGCATCCGGTCACCGCGCAGCTCACGGTCGACGCGCCGGCGCCGGCCCGCTCTGTCAACGGAACGGCGTCGCCCACCATGGTGAGGGTGCCCGCCCACTGGTCCTATCGTGGCGACGCGCACACCGGCATGGTCGTGGCCCGGCCGGGCACCAAGGCCGGCACCAAGGTCGGCATCTGGGTCGACAACGGCGGCCGGCCGGAGACCGTACCGCCCAGCCATCCCCTGCTAATCGAGCGCGCCGTCGTCACGGGGCTCCTCGCGGCCCTCGGACTAGGGTTCGCGCTGTGGCTCACGCGGTTGCTGGTTCGCCGGATCCTCATTCAGCGGCACCTGGCCGACTGGGAGGCCGGCTGGGCCGCCTTCGGCCCCAAATGGACCGGCCGTACCGGCGCCTGAGCTCCACGAGCGTCGGCACATCCCCAGTGGCGCCCGGTCTGACTCAGCCGAATGTACAAGAGTAGATTCTCTGACTAAAGTCAGAGAAATGGATGAGGTGCTCGTCGAGCAGGTACGCAGGTTCAACCGGACCGTCACCCAGCGAATCGGTGCGCTCGACGACGCGTACCTCGCGCGTGATCGGCCACTCGGCCAGGCCCGCCTGTTGTGGGAGATCGGGCCGGACGGCGCGGACGTCCGCTCGCTCCGGGGCCGGCTCGACCTGGACTCAGGCTATGTGAGCAGGCTGCTGCGCTCGCTGGAGCACGCCGGGCTCGTCACCGTCGACCCCAGCGAGTCCGACGCGCGGGTGCGCAGGGCTCGGCTGACCGAGGCCGGGCGGGCCGAACGGGCGCTGCTCGACCGCCGCTCCGACGAGCTGGCCACCTCGATCCTCGAACCACTCGCCGCCGGGCAACGGACCCGCCTGGTCGCCGCCATGGCCGAGGTCGAGCGGCTGCTGACCGCCTCGACCGTCGAGGTCACGGTGGCCGATCCCAGGCATCCGCACGCACGGCGCTGCCTGCGGGCGTACTTCGAGGAGCTGGCCGGCCGCTTCGACGCCGGGTTCGACCCCGCACGCAGCATCTCCGCTGCCGACGACGAACTCACCCCGCCGGCCGGCCTGCTGCTGGTGGCCACCTTGCAGTCGGCCCCTGTCGGCTGCGGCGCGCTGAAGTTCCACGACGGCGCGCCGACCGAGCTCAAACGGATGTGGGTCGATCCCGGCGTACGCGGCCTCGGCCTCGGGCGGCGGCTGCTGGCCGAGCTCGAGGCGCGGGCGGCCGCCGCGGGCGCCCGTGTCGTACGGCTCGAGACCAACCGCGCCCTGACCGAGGCGATCGCCCTCTACCGCGCCGCCGGATACCGCGAGGTCGACCCATTCAACGACGAGCCGTACGCCCACCACTGGTTCGAAAAGGTCCTCGACAAGCCTTGACCCACCCGACCGGCCATGCGGGCCGTCAGCGACGGGCGCGGCGGGCGATCACGACCAGGTCGATCAAGCGGGCCGACGTACTTCAGTGGGAGCCGGGCGGGGTTCGTGGCTCGAGCGGCGAAGACGTCTGGCGTTCGGTCACGGCTCTGCGTGTAACGGAACGGCCGGCTCACGACACTGAGCGGCCATGGAATCGAAGACGATGGGCCCGCAACCGGGGGCTGCGCGACCTGGTCGGGCCGGACCTGCCGCTCAACCTGGCACTCAACCTGGTGATGGGCGGTGGCCGGTGATGTTCTGCGACATCGGGCTGGCCGCCCGCATCGAGCGGGCCGAGGCGGAGTTCATGGCCGCCTGCACGACCGCCGCGCTGCGACGCACACCCCAATCCGGCGGATTCGTGATGCCGATCGCGGGCGGGGTGGCCACCTATGCCGAACCCGGTTCGCCGCTGAACAAAGTGGCCGGCCTCGGCTTCGCCGGGGTACCGGACAAGGAGAACCTCGATGAGATCGAGCGGGCCCACGCCGAACGCGGGTTGCCCGTCCAGGTCGAGCTGGCCCATCTGGTCGATCCGGCCGTACTGGCCGCGCTGATCGACCGCGGCTACCGGCTGACCTCCTATGAGAACGTCTCCGGCCGTGCCCTGCCCGGCCGCCCGTGGCCCCCACCACCGGCGAACATCGAAGTCAGCGTCAGCGGCCCGGAGGAGTTCGACGCCTGGCTCGACGTCGTCATCGACGCGGTCGCCCACGCCGACACCGAGGGCCTCCCCGCGCACGAGGAGTTCCCGGCCCAGGTCATCGCCGGCGCGATGACCGACTTCGCCAGGGCGGGCGTCCGGCGATACGCGGCCCTTCTCGAAGGAAACCTGGCGGGCGGTGCCAGCCTCCGCCTGGCCGACGGCATAGCCCAATTCGGCGGTGCCGCCACGGCCCCGCCTTACCGGCGCCGCGGCGTCCAATCCGCACTGCTGGCCACCCGGCTGGCCGACGCCGCGACCGCCGGCTGCGACATCGCCGTGGTCACCACCCAGCCGGCCTCCAAGAGCCAACAAAACGTCCAACGCTGGGGCTTCGATCTGCTCTACACCCGCGCCATCCTGGTCAAAGACCCCATTGCCTAGAGTCGGAGCCATAACGTCCCCAGGGCCGCGCTAAACGACCTATCGCAACCGGCCCCGGGCATGGCGCGGCAAGCTCCGGCCTTGGCCGACGGGCTGACACGCGCCCTCGTAGATGTCACATCTGCCGAGTCGGGATCGTCTCCATTACGGCGTAACCACAGGGTTGGAACGACGGGGATGGAACCGATGCATAAGCGTTCTTGGGCCGGCCGGTACGAGCGCCTCCGGGGCGTGGTCACGAGAGCTGTCGGCTCGCGGCGGGCGCGGGCGGATCACTGGTCGTTCCTGTTCGGCGGGATCGCCGCGTACTCCTGCGTGGTCCTCGTCGCCACGGGAGTCTTTCTGGCCGTGTTCTTCGACCCCGATATGACACATGTCACCTACAACGGCTCGTACGTTCCGCTGCGCGGCGTGCCGGTGAGCAAGGCGTACGCGTCGACGCTCCAGATCAGCTTCGACGTGCGCGGGGGCCTGCTGATGCGGCAGATGCACCACTGGGCCGCGCTGATCTTTATCGCCGCGGTGTGTTTGCAACTGCTCAGGATGTTCTTCACCGGCGCGTTCCGCAGGCCGCGCGGCCTCAACTGGCTGATCTGGGTGAGCCTGCTCCTGCTGGGCATGGCGGCCGGACTGACCGGCACGATCCTGCCGGACGACATGCTGTCTGGCGGAAGCCTCGGACTGCTGCAAGGCGTGCTCCAGTCCATCCCGGTAATCGGCACACGTCTGACGTTCAGTCTGTTCGGCGGGGACATTCCCGGCGAGGTGATCATTCCCCGCTTCTACTGGCTGCACGTGCTATTCGTGCCGGCGGTCATGGTGGGGCTGCTCATCGCCCGCGGCCGGCTGGTCCGGCGACATGGCCACACCCGCTTCCCCGGCGCGGCGGATCCGTACGGAGCGGGCTCCGGCATGGCCCCGGCCGGACGCCGCGCCGGCCAGGAGGTGGCGCTGTTCTTCGCGGTGTGCGGGGTGCTCGCCTTCCTCGGCACGACGGCGCAGGTCAACCCGATCTGGCAGTACGGGCCGTACGAACCGGGGGCGATCAGCGCCGGGTCGGTACCCGGCTGGTACATGGGCTTCCTGGACGGTGCGATACGGATCATGCCCGGGTGGGAGCTCACTGTGGCCGGTCATCCGATCACGCTCGCGGTGCTGGTGCCCGCGCTGTTCGTGCCGGGTGCGTTCTTCACCGTCCTGGCCGCCTACCCGATGATCGAGCGTCGGCTCACCGGCGACCAGGGCCTTCATCACGTCCTCGACCGTCCACGTGACGCGGCCACCCGTACGGCGGTAGGCGCGGCCGGAATCACCTTCTACGGGCTGCTCTGGGCCGCGGCCGCGAACGACCAGATCGCCTACCAGTTCCACCTGTCCTTGTACGGCGTCACCTGGTTCTTCCGGCTGGCCGTCTTCGCCGGTCCGCTCCTGGCGTACGCCATCACCCAGCGCATCTGCCTGTCCCTGACCTACCGAGAGCGGCAGGAGGTCGTGCACGGACACGAAACCGGGCGGATCGTCATGAGCCCGGACGGCGCCTACCGCGAGGTCATCGAGCCGGCGCCGGCGGACGGACGGGACCAAGCCATGATCGGCTAGTACGGCAACGCCCGCGGCCGGGATGCCGGTGGTGGCGTCCCAGGGCCGCGGTTTCTCCACACCCGGCTATTGATCGGATGACGCCATCCACGCGGCGATCTGGGCGCGTGAATTGAACCCGAGTTTGTTCAGGATGTTGCGGATGTGCGTGTCGACGGTGTGTTCGGAGATGAGCAGGCGGGCTCCGATTTGCTTGTTGCTCATACCTTCGGCCACCAGGTGGGCGACCTGTGCCTCCCGTTTCCCGAGCGGCGGGGTCCCGGTATCGCGCACGGCCGCGACGGCGCCGGGCGGGGACTCGCCGAGCGCGAGTCCGATGGCGGCGTCTCGGCTCAGGCGGTGTCCGGCTTCGAACTCGGCGCGGAACGCGGCTGTGCCGAGTGCTGCCGTTGCCGACTCTTCGGCCTTCGCCAGTAGTGGGGCGAGGTGCGGCAAAACGTTCGCGCCGACACCCTTTTGTACGGTTTCGGCAGCCCCGAGCAGCTTGGCCGCGATTCGTGGTCGCCCGGATCCCGCGGCCTGGCAGCCCAACGCGTACAGCAAGGCATACTGCGCCACCCGGTCATCGATCCGCCGGGCGATCCGGAGCGCTTCGGTGAGCAGCGGTTCCGACACCTCGAGATCCCCGCCCAGCAAAGCGGCGCTGCCCAGGTTCAGCAGCATCATGCCGAGGCTGTAGAGGTCACCGGCTTCGCGGGCGCGGCGGGCGCCTTCGGACGCCGCCGACCTGACCGCATCGAGATCGCCTTCGGACAGGCCGTGGAGTGCACGGGCCTGGAGCACGGAGATGCCCGAGGGGAAATCGCCGAGGTCCGTGCTGATGGCGTGCGCCTCATCCAGCAGCCGGTTCGCGGCTATCCGGTCACCGGCCATGTGCTGGGCGATGGACGCCATGGACAGCGATAGCGAGTGCAGACCGGCTTGTCCCGTTCTCTGGGCCGCCGCCGCCGCTCGGTCGAGTGCCGGGCACGCGGCCGCCGGATCAGAATGCAGTACGGCGAGGAATCCCCGAATGAAATGCGCCAGCATGTGCGCCGGGGGGTTGCCATCTTCCGGCTCGAGCAGCTCGTCCAGCCACCGAATGCCCTCGCTGGTCGCACGGGTGATCCAATACCACACCATCGCGGCGGCGAGATCGAGCCCTCGTTCGGTGTCGTGCCGGGCCACACATCGGTGCAGGACGGAACGGACATTGTCGATCTCCAGGTCCATCCAGTCCAGCCACTCGACGAGCCGGTACCGGGCCGCCGCTACGGATCGCATGCAGCTGCCCCGGTAGTACTCGGTGCAGCGCAGTTCGACGAGGTTCTCCTCGGCGGCCTGTCGTGCCTTGAGGCCGGCGTATTCACGCATCGTCTCGTGCAGCCGGTAACACGCGATGTCCTTGACGTCCTCCTTCAGCACCAGGGACTTGTCCACGAGCGAGGACATCACGTCCAGCGCGCGGGCCGCCGACACGTCGTCGGAGGTGCACACCGCCTCGACGTCGTCCAGGGTGAAGCGGCCCGCGAACACGTACAGCCGCCGCAGCAGCGCCTGCTCGTCTGCCGCCAGCAGGTCGTGGCTCCAGTCGATCGTGGTACGCAGCGTTTGATGACGCGGCAAGGCGGCGTGGCCCCCGGTGGTGAGCAGGCCGAACCGGTCGGTCAAGCGATCAAGGATCTGCTGCACCGTCAGGACCCGGGTCCGGACCGCCGCGAGCTCGATCGCCAGCGGCAGACCGTCGAGCCGGCGACACAACTCGACCACGGCCGCCTGGTTCCCGGCGGTCAGCTCGAAGCCGCCGGCCGCGGCCGCCGCTCGTTCCGCGAACAGCATCACCGCCTCGTTCTGTCGCAACTGGGGCAGCGCCGCCGCCGGGTGTGCCGTCCGCAGATCGAGCGGCGGGACGGGGACCACGTGCTCACCTGGCACCGACAGCGGCTCCCGACTGGTGGCGAGCACACGCAGGTCAGGGGCGGCTTGCATGATCTCGGTCAGCAGTGGAGCGACCGCCGCGACCAGGTGCTCGCAGTTGTCCACCACCAGCAACAGCCGCTTGTCCCGCAGGTACGACAGCAGCAGGGCCGGCGGCTCGGCCGCCGCCTGGTCCCGTAGGTCGAGCGCCGCCAGAACGGCATTGCCGATCAGCGCGGGCTCGGTGACCTCAGCGAGCTCGACCAGCCATGCACCATCGGGGAACCCACGTCCCAAGTCGGTGGCCGCCCGGATCGCCAGGCGGGTTTTGCCCACCCCGCCCGGCCCGACGAGGCTGACCAGGCGGGCCCCGGACAGTTTCTTCCGTACCTCGGCGAGCTCGCGCCGGCGACCAATGAAACTGGTGGCCGCCGCTGGCAGGTTGCCCGGACGGCGCGCGGGTCTGGCCATGGTGAAAACGACGCTACTACCGGTCGGCTCACCACCTCATCACGAATTCCGGCGATGTGGACGCCCGTGCGTGCTGCCTAGGCTGACGAACGTCTGATCAGTTGCAGGTGCCCTCCCCGCCCGGCGAAAGACAAGCTGTGTGGAGATCGGCGGCCCGATGAACGACACGAACCGGTTGTCCCGCCTACCGTGCGGACGCTGGACCAAATGGATGGTCCTGCTCCTCTGGATGGTGATTCTCGTCATCGCCTTCCCGCTGGCGGGAAAGCTCACCGGCGTCCAGGAGAACGACGTATCCGCCTATCTCCCGGACAGTGCCGAGTCCACCCAGGTCATGGAGCTGTCCGAGCAGTTCCGGCCGGCCGACACGCTTCCCGCGCTGGTCGTATATCACCGGGGCGGGGCGCCGCTCAGCGGCGCGGACCAGGCCAAGGCCACGGCCGATGCGGCGAAGTTCCGCGGCGTACGACACGTGACCCAGGTGACAGGTCCCGTACCGGCCAGGGACGGCAAGGCGCTGCAGACCATCGTCCAGCTCAAGGTCGGCAGCAGCGAGGCATGGAAGGAGATCTCTCCTGCGGTCAAGGAGCTGCGCGGCCTCGCCGCCACGGATACCGGACTGACGGCGCACGTGACCGGCCCGGCCGGATATTCCGGCGACTTCGGAGAGGCCTTCTCCGGGCTCGACTCGACGCTGCTGTATATCACCGCGGCCATCGTCGTCATCATTCTGCTGATCACGTATCGCAGCCCGATCCTGTGGGCGGTGCCGCTGGTGGTGGTGTTCGTCTCGCTGATCGCCGCGCAGGGGGTCATCTATCTGCTCGCCGAGTACGCGGGGCTGACGGTCAACGGCCAGAGCGCCTTCCTCCTGACCGTCCTCGTCTTCGGCGCCGGGACGGATTACGCGCTGCTGCTCATCGCCAGGTACAGAGAAGAACTCCGCAGACATCGGGACCGGCACGCGGCCATGGCGGTGGCGCTGCACCGGGCCGGCCCGGCCATCGTCGCCAGCGGCACCACCGTGATCCTCTGCCTGCTGGTGCTGCTGGTCGCCGAGCTCAACTCCGTCAAGAGCCTGGGGCCGGTGATGGCGGTCGGCGTCGCGGTCGGCCTGTGCGCCATGGTCACCTTGCTGCCCGCGTTGCTCGTCATCGTCGGACGGTGGGTGTTCTGGCCCGTCAAGCCCAGGTACGGAGCGCCCGGGCCGACCGAGAGCGGAGTGTGGGGGCGCATCGGCGGCCGTATCGCCGGGCGGCCTCGGATTACGTGGGTGGTCACGGCGATTGTGCTCGGTGGTCTCGCGCTCGGGCTGACCGGGCTCACGGCGGGAGGACTGTCCAACGACGACGCCTTCCGTACGAAGCCCGACTCCGTGGCCGGCGCGAAGGTGCTGGGCGAACATTTCCCGGCCGGGGCGGGCACCCCGGTGCAGGTGATCGGCGCGGACTCGGCGGGACCGCGACTGGCCTCGACCTTGGCCGGGGTTCCCGGCGTCACCGGAGTCACCCGGCCGGAGGCGAAGGGAGGCTACGCCTACGTCGAGGGAACGCTCACCGCGGTCGCCGACAGCGACGCCGCTTTCGACACCGTGAACCGGGTGCGGGCCGCGATTCACGCGATCCCCGGAGCGGACGGCAGGGTCGGCGGGCAGAGCGCGGTCACGCTCGACGTCAACAACGCGTCGCGTCATGACCGCAACCTCGTCGTGCCGATCGTCTTGGTCGTGGTGTTCCTCATCCTGTCCGTGGTGCTGCGCGCTCTGCTGGCCCCGTTGATCCTCGTCGCCACGGTGGTGTTGTCGTTCGCGGCGGCGCTGGGGGTCAGCGCGCTGGTCTTCAACCACCTCCTCGGCTTCGCCGGGGTGGACCCTGCGATACCGCTGTACGCGTTCGTGTTCCTCATCGCGCTCGGAGTGGACTACAACATCTTCCTGATGACGCGAGTGCATGAGGAGAGCAAGCGAGTCGGCACCCGGCAGGGCGCCCTCGTGGGTCTTGTCGCGACCGGCGGGGTGATTACGTCCGCGGGGGCGGTGCTGGCCGGTACGTTCGCGGCGCTGGGCACGTTGCCGCTGGTCGCCGCCGCCGAGATCGGGTTCGTGGTCGCGTTCGGCGTGCTGCTCGACACCTTTGTCGTGCGGTCCGTACTGGTCACCGCGCTGACCCTGGACGTCGGCCCGCGCATGTGGTGGCCGAGCGCGATGTCCAAGGAAACCGGAGAAACGCCGGAGGTCCCTATCGCCCCGGCGCCCGTTCGATCCGTTCGCGGCCAGGCCTAGAGTCGTCGACCCCATCGTCCGCCGCGGAAGCCTTGACGAATCGGCACCTGTCATCCCCGTCCGGCTGCGGCGTACCTGGCCCGACCTGGTCCGCGCGGGACATCGGAGGGCGCCTCAAGGTCGATCGGTCGCCGCGGCCAGGGCGACAACGGCGTCGATCAGCTGCCGGCCGCCCATGGCCTTGAGCGGCCGCCGCCACCCGCCGCCGGTCGGAGACCCGGTCCTGGCACCGGCCATCCCGGGCGCGACGCCCTCGGCGTTGTCCATGGCCGAAACCTGGCAAACTTCGTTGGCGCCACCCACAAACTGGAATATAGTTGGTCAGACCAACGTTGGCATGACCAACATACGCCGTAGGAGGCGAGCCATGACCCGGCACGACATCGCGAACGACGCCGTACGACAGCTGATCGACCGCGACGAAATCACCCGGCTGATCTACCGACTCGGCGTCTGCCTGGACGAGGGACGGTTCGACGAGATGGCCGCGATCCTCACCGAGGACGCCACCGCACGCACCCCAGGCGGGGAAGCCCGCGGTCGAGACGCCCTGATCGCCCAAGCCGGCCGCAACCACACCGCCGACCAGCACATCCAGCACGTCGTCACGAACGTGCTGATCACCCTGGACGACGACCGCGCCGACGTCCGGGCGAACCTGATCGCCACCTTCGCCGCAACCGCCGGCGCCGCCCGCCTCGCACCCGAGCCCACCTTCACCCTGGGCGAGGTCTACCGCTTCGAGGCCGTCCGCACCGCCGGCGGCTGGCGCCTGTCGCTCATCCAGACCATCCCCGTATGGTCCACCGGTTCCCGGCCCCGGCCGTGAGCGGGCGGTCTGCCGTACGAGCGGGCGCACAAAGCCCGGCCGGCGCGCCGGTCGCCGAATCGGCGGCGAGGTCGACTCCGATGTGTGACCGGTGGCCGGCCGGCTTAGTGGGCGAAATCCCAGCGGGTGGCGCCATGCGGTTCGGCGCCGGCCACGCCCACGGCCCTGTGCAGCGTCAGGCGGTACAGGTGCCAAGGCGGAGGGCCGGCGCTCGGCGCGGTGAAGGGAGCCGTGAGCGCGTCGCCCTCCACCGACGCCGGCCAGCCGCCCGTACGGTAAACGGCCGCCACCCGCTCCAACGTGGACGCGTCGGTGACCCGCCGGGCCTCCCCTTCCAGCACCAGGTCGATGCCACGCAACCGCACCGACACACTGCACGCTGGATTGGCGGCCAGGTTACGCGCCCGGCGCGTGTCCGGCCCGCTCACAAAGTACAGCGCGTCGTCCACCCATACGGCTCCGACGCCCGCTGAATGCGGACGCCCGTTGGGCCGCACGGTCGCCACGAAGAACGTCAGGTCGGCCGTCGGCGTGTCGCTGGCCAGGATGTCGCGCGGGAGGCTCCAGGGCAGTTCCGCGGACCCGTATTGGTCGAGATTGCGCGTAGAGATCGGCTCGGTCATGGTGTCAGTCATACCAATGCGCTGACCCGAGCCGACGCGAATCAACATCCGAACCGGCGTGATCGTCCGTTCTCGGCCAGGCCGGACCACCGCCAATGGCGGGTGGGTCCGGCCGTACGCCCGGCCTGAGCGAGGCCCGCGGGTTCAGCGCTGGCAACCGAGGTCCACCTCAACGAAGTACCTGCCGAGGTTTGGTTCCACGCTCTGGCCGATCTTCGTGCACTGGCTGGGGCTGAATCCGGCGGCAGCGGCCCTCTGATTGGCGTGGAGTGTGGCGACGTCGATGGCGGCCTGCTCGTTGGGACCACTCGCGAATCCGGCGAAGGTGGCCGACTCCGCCCGTGCCGTCCCCAGCATGCCGCTGCTGACCAGCATTCCGGCGGCCGCGAGGGTCGCAGCGCGCCCCAGAATCTTCTTGGTCATCAATCTGCTCCGTTCATAAACGATCAACAGCTCCTCAACCGTCGTGGCCGCGCACGGCGACCGAGTGACGATTGACACCGATACGTTCCGGTGCGCGGGTTGGGTGTGGCAGCTCGGCTACGCGAGCTTGCAGCAGGCCGGTGCGGCACACGCCGGCTTGTCCCTGTCAACACACGGGTAGGCCTGTGCCGCAGTGCTCAGCGCACCCAGCATCATCACCGAGCCGGCGGCGACGGCGGCCATCTTCCTAGCTGTCTTGGCCATAAGGATGTGTCCTTCCTTCCCATGAGTACGGGGCCTTCATAGGTAGAGGCGTTCCATGCCGTTCCACTCACATCGGCTAAAACCTATAATTTAAGTCGGTTAAGTGAATATTAGAATTACGTAAGAACCAGCTATACGTGGCGATCACTTGGTTAACGTGGCATTTACCTAGATAGCTACCTTCTGCGCCCTATGGATGCTGCGAACTGGAAAAACACCACCAATCGGATGCTTCGCCGGGCCGGCTACGAAGTCGTACGGGTACGCCGGTCTGGACTAGACCTCAAATCGGTCCAGGGGTCGGCCGGAGCTCCGGGAGGCAATCGGCTGCTGCACAGTCCGGTGTTCGTGCTGTCGTCGGTAAGGTCCGGATCCACGCTGCTGCGGATGATCCTGGACACCCATTCCCAGCTGCACGCCCCGCACGAGCTGCACCTCAAAGACCTGAAGGTCCATCTGGGCAACGACTATGTCGCCAAGGCCATGGCCGAGCTCGGGTTGGACCAGCGTGAGCTAGAACACCTGTTGTGGGACCGGGTGCTGCATGTCGAGCTGACCCGCAGCGGCAAGCCCACCATCGTGAACAAAACGCCCGACGATGTGCTGATGTGGCGGCGGATCGCCGGGTGCTGGCGCGACGCCCGATTCATCTTCCTGCTGCGTCACCCCGGCGACGTAGTCGCTTCGTGGTGGCGGGCCCGGCCCCGCTATACCGAACAAGAGGTCGTCGACAGCGTCCTGGCCTACATGACGGCGGTTCAGGACGCCCGCAGCGAGCTGCCCGGCACCACTGTGCGCTACGAGGACCTGGTCGCCGACCCCGAAGCCATGACCAAGAAGCTGTGTACGTTCCTCGGCGTGGACTGGGAGCCCGAGATGCTGGTGTACGGGCGAGCCGAAGGCCGCAGCTTCAAAGCCGGACTCGGCGACTGGAGCGACCGCATTCGCTCTGGGCGCGTCCAGGTCACTGACATCACCGAGCACGCCGAGATACCGCCACGGCTGAAGAAGATCGCGAAAGCCTGGAACTACCTCTGAGCCCATACTCCGAACAGCCCGAGCGCATCGGCGTGGGAGCGAGAGCGCTCACCGACCTCGCCCTCGCCCTCGCCCTCGCCCAGCCGGCTAATCAGCTAGGAACAGGGACCCGGGTCAACGCCGTGGAGTCTGATAGTGAACTCCCATCGGAGCCGCCGCGCGTCTCAGCGCGCTTCGGCGTCGTCTTGACCTCGATCCTGCGCGGCTCCGCGGGGTTGCGGTGAGGTGTCGTACGGGGTCCGCGGCCGAGAGCGGGCGGACGGACTTCGGCGGGCGGTGCGGGTCCGCAGGACACGGGCCAGCGGCTCGGCGGTCCGGGCCAGCAGTGGGCCGATGGTGGCGAGGATGAGGACGTAGGCGGCGGCGAGCGGGCCAAGGCGTGGGTTGGTGCCGGCGGTGACAGCGAGACCGGCGATGACGATGTTGAACTCGCCATGGGGCGTGAGCGCGGCGCCGGCCCGGAGCCGTCCGGCGAGGGCGACGCCGGCGCGACGTGCCGCGATCCAGCCGGTGGCGAGTTTGGTGACGATACCGACGGCGGCCAGCAACGCGGCGATGAGGGCGACCGGCGGCAGCTCGGCGGGGTTGGTGTGCAGGCCGAAGAACACGAAGAACACCGCCGCGAACAAATCGCGCAGCGGCGAGAGCAGCTCACGGGCGGTGCGGGCCAGCGGACCGGAGAGCGCGATGCCGACCAAGAACGCGCCGACAGCCGCCGACACCTGCAGGTGCTGGGCGAGCCCGGCGACCAGCAGGGTCAGCCCGAACACCTTCAACAGCAGCACCTCGTCGCTGGGGCTGGCCAAGAATCGTTCCACCAGCGAGCCGTACCGCAGCGCGACGATCAGGATGACGGTGATGGTGGCCGCCGCGATGGCGAGCGCGGTGACGCCACCGACCAGGCCCGCACCGGCCAGCAACGCGGTGAGGATGGGCAGGTACGCGGCCATCGTCAGGTCTTCCAACACCAGCACCGACAGCACGGCCGGAGTCTCGCGGTGCCCCAGCCAGCCCAGGTCCCCGATCACCTTGGCGGTGATCCCGGATGAGGTGACGTACGTGACGCCGCCCAGCACCACCGCGGCGACCGGACCCCAGCCGAGCAGCCACCCGGCGATCACCCCGGGAGCGGCGTTGACCACCAGGTCGAACAGTCCCACCGGGGCGGAGGTACGCAGCGTGGTAACCAGTTCCTCGGCGGTGTATTCCAGGCCGAGGCTGAACAGCAGCAGGATGACCCCGACCTCGGCGCCGACCCGCACGAAGTCCTCGCTGGTGGTCAGCGGCAGGATGCCGCCCGACCCGAAGGCCAGCCCGGCCAGCAGGTACAGCGGGATCGGGGAGATGGAAAACCGCACCGACACCGCGGCGAGCAGCCCCAGCCCGAGGATGATCGCGCCGAGCTCGATCAACAGCGTGGCGACGTGCATGGCCCGCTACCCGTCGGCGAAAATGCCGGCGACCGCCGCGGTGCCCTCGGCGGTCCCGACCACCACCACGACATCCCCGGACGCGAACACAAAGTCGGGCCGCGGGCTGACGATCACCTCGCCACCCCGTACCACCGCCACGATCGACGCACCGGTACGGGTCCGCGCCCGAGTATCGCCGAGGGCGGCGCCGTCGTACCGCGATCCGGCCGCGATCGGGATCTGCTCGGTTCGCAGGCCCTCCACCTGCCGATGCAGCTCGGCCAGGTGCTCGATGATCCGGGCGGTCCCCAGTAGTTCCGCCAGCGCGTTGGCCTCTTCCGTGGTCAGCGTTACTGTGACTACACAGGCGTCGGAGTCCTCGACGTCATAGACGGCAAGGTCCCGGCGGCCCGTACGATGCGAGATCACCCCGATCCGCCGGCCCTGGGCCGTGGTGAACACATGCCGCAGCCCGATACCCGGCAACGCGGTCCGTTCCACGTCCACCGCACAATCTCCTCTCGATCTCCGCGCTTTCGATTTGCGCGCCCCCGTACGGCGTCGCCGCGTATGGCGGTCGTCGCCGGACGGCGTCGCGCCGCGTTCGACTCGACTCGCCGTACGGGGGTTTCGTACCTGCGTGATCTTGATCTGCGGCCACCCGAGGTGGCTCGATGGGAAATGGGATTATGCCGGGTTACGCCTCGGCGATCGCGTACACGATCGCGACCACCTCGGCGACCATCAGGGCTGCGAGTCCCAGCAGCCCGAACCGGTTATCGGTGGAGAAATGCATCGCGCCGAGCAGCACCACGCCGGCGCCGCCGATGACCGCGATGACCACCAGCCAGGAATTCATCGCCAAACTCCAGGAATAGGCCCGCAGGCAGGGGATGACACGACACGAGAGCCCCCGCCAAACCGGCCGACACCGCCTGGAGTAGGCGAATACCCGGAACCCGGCACGGTCGCGACAAACCGGGTGGACATGTCGGCATCGGCGCAGCTCGCACGGCGCCGAGATCAATCAGGCGGGAGTGTCCCGCCCAGGCGGCGCGCGGATGCCCGGCGCCCCGCCGGTCACCGTACGGACGGTCCATTCCGTGTGCGGCGCCGACAGCCACCGGCCCGGCGCCACCGCCGCCGGCGCATCCGCCGGCGTCACTGCGGCCGGCGGCGTCTTGCCGGCCTGGTGGACGTCGCTCAGCCGCGGCGCCGACCGGTCCTGATAGGCCTGGCCGGCGACCAGCCCATCGCGGGCGCTGACCGCGATGGACTCGACCGTCTCGGCGGCGCCGGCCGCGCCAGACGGATGATCGGGGCCAACTCCCCCGGCGGCGCACAGCGCGAGCACCAACGCCAGCGACACCAGTACGGTCGGCGCCAGCCGTCGCACCCGGTCACCGACCACTTGTTGTCCTCCACTCGCACCACGACGCGGCTACCGTTCTTCCCGGATCGTCAAGGGCCTGCGCACGCCGGTACCCCAACCCTACCGGCAGGCCTGGCCGGCTCCGACGCCGCCGCCTGGGTGATCGGCCACGTGCCCGGCACCAGTGACGCCGGGCGCTCGGAACGCCGCACCGGCTACGTACGGTCGCTGAGCGCGAGCTTGCCGCCCAGCGCGAGGAGAACGACCCCGACGACGCTGTCCATGACCCGCTCGAAGTAACGGCGCCCAACCAGCCGAGCGGTGCGGTGCGCGGCGGCCGCGATGCCCAGGCACGCGGCCGGCCCCCAGATCAGCAGGCCCGCGGCGCTGCCCACACCGGTGCGTACGCCCGCCGGCCATCCATAGCGCATCGCGTTACGCATCACCACCGCCGTATCGGGCCCCGGAGTGATGGTGATCAATGCGACCACACCCAGATAAGCCGGCAACGCTTCGTGAGTCACACACCCGACTCTAAGGCCCCTCCCTCAGGCTGGTGGAATGTTGTGGTTGAGGTGGAAGACGTTGTCAGGGTCCCAGGTCTTCTTCGCCTCTCTGAGCCGCCGGTAGTTCGTCTCGGTGAAGGCGGTGGCGGTTCTCGCCGGATCGGTGAGGAAGTTCAGGAATGAGCCACCGGTGGCGTGCGGGCGGAGCCGCGTGGCCAGATCCGTCACGGCGTTGTCGATGGGCGAGTCGTGCCGTGCGGGGTCGGGGTCGATGGCGGTCGCCAGGACGGAGAAGGGCACGTCGCGGTGGCCCGCCGGGCCGCTGTCGGGTGTGGGGCGGGCCATCGCGCCGCCCCAGTGCCGGACCTCGATGGCGGAGACGGCGGACGGCGGTGAATCGGGGCCGGGCTCGATGGCGTCGAGCAGCGTATCGAGCACGGCGTCGGGCAGATCTTGGAACAGGTCGATGTGTTGTACGGCCGCGATAGGGGCGGGTGGCGGGCCGGCGATGGCCTGGCCCGCCTCGGCGAAGGTCATCGCGTTGAAGCCGTCCTGCAAGGGTGGCCCGGCCGCGGCCAGCAGGGGGCCGAGGTGCTGGTCGGCGTCTTCGTACCGGCCGGCGTAGAACACCCGGACGGCGAGCAGTCGCCGGCCCCGCATCGGCTCGGGCACCTGCGGCGTGGCGGGCATCCGCAGCAACGTGACGGACGTGTTCAGCCGGTCGGGTTCGCGCGCCGCCCAGTCGCGGTAGCGCTGCAGTACGTCGGCCGCGCGGTCCAGCGGATAGAGAGACACCCCGGCGTAGACGTGATCGACCGGGTGGAGCCGGAACTCCAGCGCGGTCACGACACCGAAGTTGCCGCTGCCGCCGCGCAGTGCCCAGAACAGATCGGGGTGCCGGTCCGCGTCGGCGGTCACGATCTCGCCGTCGGCGGTGACCATCTCGGCGGACAGCAGATTGTCGGCCGCGAAGCCGTACATGCGTGACAGCCAGCCGGCGCCGCCGCCGAGGGTGTAGCCGGTCACGCCGATCGACGGGGTGCCCGACACCGTCGCCAAGCCGTACGGCTGCGCGGCGGCGATCACGTCGGACCACAGCGCGCCCGGCCCGGTTCGGGCGGTCCCGCGGTACGGGTCGACGCGTACCGACGCCATCCGGGCCGTCTTGAGCAGCAGCCCGTCGTCGGCCGGGGTCACGGTCCCGTGGCCGGTGGCCTGCACGGCGAGCGGCAGGTCGTGCTCGCGTGCCACGAGCACCGCCGTCCACACATCGTCGCGGCCGGCGGCCTCGGCGACGATGGCCGGCCGGGGATCGATCCGGCGGTTCCAGGCCGGGCGCGCGGCGTCATAGCGCGGATCGCCCGGTTGGTGAACGTCGCCGGTGAACACTCCGCGCAACCTGCGCGCGGCCGTGCCCGGGCGGCTCAGCTGGATTCCGTACGTCGTCATGTCTGCTGGCTCCTGGCTCGGTGATGGTGTCTCCTGTCGCATTGATGATCACCGGCGGAGCCGTACGCGTCGTCGCACGCGGAGAGACACTTGCGACTGCCGCCCGAGGCGCAGCAGAGCGGCGACTGCAACCCTCGCAGTAGCGCGTTCCTCCTCTCCGCGGTGGAGGTGCGGCGGCCGGCGGGCGGGTTACTGTGCGCAGATGAGCCACGATCGTGTACGCGAACGGTTCGGCCACCTGCCCGCCGCCGCGCTGGACGCGTTGCTCGCCGTGGCCGCGGCGGCGACTGTGCTGGTGGGGGTCGCGCTCGCGCCGCCCGGCCGGACCGCACTCGACCCCGTCGGTTATCTGCTGCCGCTGGCCGGGGCGGTGGCGCTCGCCGCACGCCGTCGCCGGCCCGTCACGGTGCTGTGCATCGCGGTGGCCTGCCAGCTGGCGTACGAGCTGCGCGGATATCCAGGGGTGATCCCCGCGTTCCCGGTGCTGATCGCCCTGTACACCGCCGTCGAGTCCGGCCGCCGACTGCCCGCCATCGCCGTCGTGTCCGTCGCGTTCGGCTGCGGGCTGACCATCGATCTCGTGTCGATCCACGATCAGCCGGTCCGGGAGACCCTGCAGGACCGGTTCCTGCTCGCCGGCTGGATCGTCGCCGCCGCCGTACTGGCGGAGGTGTCCCGGCATCGCCACGCCTACCTGCGGCAGGTCGAGCAACGCGCCGCCGAGGCCGAACGCACGCGGGAAGAGGCCGCGCTGCGCCGCGCCGGCCAGGAGCGGCTGCGCATCGCCCGGGAACTCCACGACTCCCTCACCCACAGCATCTCGATCATCAAGGTGCAGGCCGGGGTCGCCGTGCACCTTGCCCGTAAGAAGGGTGAACAGGTGCCCGAGGCGCTGCTGGCGATCCAGGAGGCCGGCGGCGAGGCGATGCGGGAGCTCCGCGCCACCCTCGAGGTGCTGCGCACCGACCACGACGATGCGAACGGCGGCGCGGACGGAACCGGACTGGACCGCCTGCCCGATCTGGTCGAGCGGGCCCGTACGGCCGGGCTGCCGGCCACCGTCACCGTCAGCGGGGAGCGGCGCAGCCTGCCGGCCGACGTCGACCGGGCCGCCTACCGGATCGTCCAGGAGGCGCTCACCAACATCGCCCGGCACGCCGGGCCCGCATCCGCGCAGGTGCAGATCGACTACGGCCCAGACGAACTGACAATCCAGGTCGACGACGACGGGTGCGCGACCCTCGACCAGGTCCCCCGGCCCGGCGTCGGGCTGACCGGTATGCGCGAACGCGTCACCGCGCTCGGCGGGCACCTGGAGGCCCGGCCCCGCCCCGAAGGCGGCTTCACCGTACGAGCCGAACTCCCGCTGCCAGGTCCCATGCAAACCGGGGTACGGGCCGCTGTGCAGGGCCTTTCGTGATCAAGGTGCTGCTGGTCGACGACCAGGCCCTCATCCGCGCCGGGTTCCGCGCCCTGCTGGCGGCCGAAGACGACATCGAGGTGGTCGCCGAGGCCGCCGACGGACAGCAGGCGGTCGCACTCGCCGCCCGGTACCGGCCGGACGTCGCGCTCATCGACATCCAGATGCCGGTCCTCGACGGCATCGAGGCCACCAGGCAGATCGCCGCAGACCCCCGCCTCGCCGGTGTGCATGTGGTGATCCTGACCAACTACGGCTTGGACGAGTACGTCTTCAACGCGCTGCGCGCGGGCGCAGCCGGTTTTCTGGTCAAAGACACCGAACCCGCCGATCTGCTGCACGGCGTACGAGTCGCCGCTCGCGGGGACGCGATGCTGTCTCCCGCCATCACCCGCCGACTGATCACCGAATATGTCTCCCGCCGGCCCACACCAGATCTTGTCGGTGATGGTCCCGACCCACTCACCCACCGGGAGCGTGAGGTGACCGCGCTGGCGGCCCGCGGGCTGTCCAACGACGAGATCGCCGCGCACATGGTGATCAGCCCCAACACCGCCAAGACCCACATCAGCCGCGCGATGACCAAGATCGGTGCCCGCGACCGCGCGCAACTTGTCGTCTACGCCTTCGAGACCGGCCTCGTCACACCCTCAGGGTGACGCGAGTCCGGGTGGTCCGGCCGCCCGGACTCGCGCGGTGGGTGGTCAGAAGAAAAGGTGCCAGTCCTGGTTTTGGGTGTGGAAATTGCACTGCCAGACCTGCAGTGACAGGCCGTGGTCGGACCAGCCGTTCTCCAGGTCGAGGCAGAAGTTCGCGAACGGCGACTTGAAGAAGTAGCCCTGGACGGGGTCACCGAACCCGCGCGCATCGATCCGGACCAACAACGACCCGGACGGCTGCGATCCGCAGTCCACCTGTACGACGGGTGCGGCGTTGCTGAATGCCGAGATGTCCATGCACCGGCCGGTGCCGACGTTCTGGAGCTGGATCGGGTTGTTTGCCGTGGGCGTTCCAATGTAGGCCCAGAGCTGGTTGTCGGCCCCCGTGCACTGCTCCTGCGTGATCGCGGTGCCCGATGACTGTGCGGTAAAGCACGGGGCGTTACCCCCCAATCTCTCAGCGAGGCCCATGTTCATGAACTTCAGTCCCGTGGCCGCGGATGCGACACCGCCCCCGCCTACGGTGAGGGCGGCCAGCAATGTCATGGCGGCGACGAGGAGCATGGCCGGTCTGAGTCGGAGTTTCACTGTTGTCCCCGTTCTGCTGTTGGACGGTCCTTTCTAGGTAGAGGCGTTCCATGTAGTTCCACGACGTTCCATCACCGCGTCCGGGACGCAGCCGGTGCGTCCGCCGGGATCCGCGCAACGACAGGTCCCGAGCGGCCGGGGCCGCTCCGCGGAGACCTGCCGAAGGAACGGCCGCAGCAACTGGCTTCGGGGGCCGGCGATGCGTCACCGGCCAGCCCTGTCGTAACACAGCAGCGCGACGGCGCCGCTCTGCTCGGCCGAGACCAGACGCAGGTCGTCGGCCCCGGCAGGATCGGTGAACAGCCGGCGGCCGTTGCCGAGCACCGCCGGGAAGACCAGCAGGCGGTACTCGTCGATGAGTTCGTGCTCCATCAATGTGTGCACGACGCCGGTGCTGCCGATGATGATGATGTCGCGTTCGCGCCGCAGCCGCTGCACCTCTTCGGTCAGCTCGCCCCGGAGAAGCGTGGAGTTGTGCCAAGCGCCGACGTCGGTGAGCGTCCGGGACGCCACCAGCTTCGGGGCCGCGTTCAGCTTCGCCGCGAACTCGTCGGAGCGGCCGGGCCAGATCTTCGCGAACAGCTGCCAGGTCTCGCGGCCCAGCAGCAGCACGCCCGTGTCAAGACGTGCGCCCAGCTTGAACTTGTCGCCGGCCACTGTGCTCTGCGTAGGCGGGGCGGATGGCCAGACTCGGTTATGGACCTTGGCGTGCGTGCAGCCTCTGGTCCATGAAGACCTGGATGCGGCCGTCGGCCGCCGCGGTCTTCCACAGGCTCACCATGGTGGCCCGGACATGCTCGGCGTCCATGCCGCGCATCGCGTCGACGATCGCCCGGCACAGCTCCAAGTCCAGGGCGTTGACCTTTCCGCGCGTGAGCCGTACGACTCCAATCCCATCGGTGACGTCGACGTCGATCACGGCGTTTCCTCCACCGGCCTCGGACATGTCGCTAACCTGCCGGAACTCTAGCCGCAAACGGGCCGACGCCGGTCTGTACCTGCCGGCCCGCGCTACGGCGGGGGCGTGGTGGCGCGGCTGAGGCTGTCTTCGATGCGCTGGAGCAGGGCCAGTGCATCGGCCTGCTGAGCGGGCGTGAGGTCACCGGTGACGGTATCTTCCATCTGGGCCCAGATGGCTTCGACCTCGTGGCGCACGGACTGGCTGGCGGGGGTGGGTTCGATGATCGTGGCGCGCTTGTCCGTGGCGGACGGCCGGCGGCGTACGAACCCGGCGTGTTCGAGGCGCCGCACGGTGCGGGTCATAGTGGCGGCGTCGGAGCGGAGCGTGCGTACCAGATCTGTCTGGGTCTGCGGGCCGCGGTCCCACAGCTGCATCATCACAAGCTCCTGGCCGAGGTGCAGGCCGACCCGGCGCAGCAGGTGCGCGGCGAGCATCCGGTGCAGGCGGGCCACCCGGACAAGGGCGTTGTTGAGCGCCGCGGTCGGCATCGACGGCGACGGCAGCGATGGCGCGGCGGCCGTCGTGGCGGGACCCGACCGGCCATCGGCCGCGGTCGGTGAAGGACTCATGCGCCTCTCATTCGTCACTTAACTGCTCGAACAGTGTTACCACCCTACCGTGCCCAGTTCGCGCTGACCCCAGGTCATGTCGTCGAAGTTCTTGCTGGTGACGAAGTTTCTTGCCCACAGCTGGAATGAACTTCGAACTTACTTGTTTAGACAGGTAATTGATCCCGCCGCGCCGGCCAATCACCGGAATCTTGCTCGTTTCGCCAAACTCCCCAGAAGGAGTCGTCAAACATGCAGCACCCCGTACGAGAGATCGCAGACCCACCTCGAGCAGTCAGGAAGCGCTCCTGGCGACCGAACCAGCCGGCGCGCGGCGACGCGCGAGCCATGACCGGCCCGGCCTGGATGGTCCTGATGCTGGCGTGCGCCTGCCAGTTCATGGTGATCCTGGACGCCTCCATCGTTAACGTCGCCCTGCCCTCGATCCAGCGGGACCTCGACTTCACGG
Organism: Streptosporangiaceae bacterium; assembly: GCA_036555725.1. Lineage (GTDB taxonomy): Bacteria > Actinomycetota > Actinomycetes > Streptosporangiales > Streptosporangiaceae > CALAED01. Next base: position 28,870 of record DATBKU010000118.1, read on the forward strand.
CCACCGGTCTGGCCTGGGTCGTGAACGGCTACCTGCTCACCTTCGCCGGCTTCATGCTGCTGGGCGGCCGCGCCGCCGACCTGTTCGGCCACCGCCGGATGCTGATCGCCGGGCTGTTCCTGTTCTCCGCCGCGAGTCTCGCCGGCGGCCTGGCAACCACTCCGGAGGTCCTGGTGGCGGCCCGCGTCGTGCAGGGCACGGGAGCCGCCATGCTGGCCCCGGCGACGCTGGCCGTGATCAACATCGGCTTCACCGAGGCGCACGCGCGCGCCCGGGCGTTCGGCGCATGGTCCGCCGCAGGCGGTGTGGGCGGGATGGCCGGCGCGGTCGCGGGCGGCGCCATCACAACCGGCCTGTCATGGCGGTGGGTCTTCCTCTTTAACGTGCCGATCGGCGCGGTGCTGATCGTCGTGGCCATGATGTCGCTGGCCGGCACGCGAACCGGCCGGCGGGAATCGCTCGACCTCACCGGCGCGGTCACGGGGACGGCGGGGCTGGCCGCGCTGATCTACGGCGTCATGCAGAGCACCGACCATGGCTGGACGTCCTTGCCGGTCGTCGGACCGGCCGTGGCGGGCCTGCTCCTGCTCGCCGTCTTCACCGTGGCGGAGGCCCGGTTCGCCACCCAGCCGATGATGCCGCTGCGGCTGTTCAGACTCCGGGGGGTGGCCGTCGACAACGCCATGCTGCTGCTGTTCGGCGGGATCGCCATCGCGATGTGGTACTTCACGTCGCTATTCCTGCAGAACGTACTCGGCTACAGCGCGCTGCAATCCGGGCTCGGGCAGACACCCGCGGCCGTGACGTTCGTGGTGACCGCGCGATTGGCCGCCGCCCTGCTGCCGCGGACCGGTGTGCGCCCGCTGGTGCTGGCCGGCTGCGCCGGCTTCCTCGCCGGTTTCGGCTGGCTCGCCCAGGCCCACGCCGACAGCGGGTACGGCGCCGACGTGCTCGGGCCCACGCTGCTCGTCGCGGTCGGCATCGGGCTGACCTTCCCCACCCTCATGGCCGCGGCGACCGCCGACGTTCCCGAGGGCGACGCGGGGATTGTCGGCGGCCTGGCCAACACCGCCAGTCAGGTCGGCGGATCGGTGGGCCTCGCGGTGCTTGCGACGGCCGCCGGCGCCAGGGCCGCGGCGCAGGCGGACGGGTCCTCCCCGGCCGCCGCCCTCGCCGCCGGCTACGACCTGGTCTTCCTCATGGCGGCCGGGTTCGCTGTGGCCATCGCGGTGGTCAGCCTGCTGCTGCCGCAGCACCGGCGCGGCTGACCACCGGCGACGCCGCGCGCTCCTTCGCCGCGCCCCTGTGCCGACCCGGCGCAGGGGTGCGGGGCCAGCCTTTCGTACCTGCGTTGAGCAGCGGCGTTCGCGGCGGTTAGGAAGCCGCGTTCGGGTGGAGACTGACGCAACAGTGTCCCTCGGCGGGTTCGGCGCGGGTGGCGACGTCTGTCGCGTCGATGCCGTCGAGCAGCCCGTCGAGCAGGCACCGGTTCATTCCGCACACCAGCTCCGTATGCTGTCGCGCCAGGCTGTGGAAGGGGCAGTTGGCGAGGACGATCGTGTCGTCCAAGGCGCGTGGCTCGAACCCGTAGGTTTCCAGCGCTCGCATGACAGCGGTGCGCGTGTCTTGTGGGGAGTCAGCGGTATCGGGCTCCCGGCCCAACTCCCGGCCGAGGTGTGCACCCAGTTCGTGGGCGCGTCGGTTGAGCACGGTCCCTGGTGGCTCTCCGGTGCTCTGCGCCTCGTGGACGGCGTCGGCGAGCAGGTGGGCGGCCAGTTCGTAGCGCCGGTCCGGTAGTGAGACCACGATCTGTTGCGAAGCGCGCCGGTACAGCTTCGCCGGTCGGCCCGCTCCGGGGCCGGTCCGGCCGGTGCGCCTTTCGTAGACGACCTCGAGCAGTCCCTCGGCCACCAGCTTCTCGAGGTGGAACACCACCGTGGTGCGCGGCGCCTGTACGGCGTCCGCGGCCTCCTCTCGGCTCACCGGCGCAGGCTGGCGGACGACGAACTCGTACAGGCGGCGCCGGGTCGGCTCGTCGAGCGATGCGACGGCGGAGACGCCCGAAAGCCAGGTTCCGTCGGTCTCACTCATTCTAAAAACCACTTCTGTTGACTAAATCTTGCACGCCTTCTAATGTTAACTCAAGTCGTCGATAGAAGGAGGGAGCCGTGGCACCCGTATGAGCAGGCCATCGGCACAATCGTCTCCAGGATCACCGGCGCCCGCTGGCCCGCAGCGGCGCCTGAAGGTGGTTCAGGAGATGGTCCGGGAGCGCGGCAGCGTGGATCTGGAGGCCGCGCAACGGGCGGTAGCCGACCTGCTCATCGCCCTGGGCCGGGATCCGGCTTCCGAGCATCTGGCCGACACGCCCAGGCGGGTCGTCCACGCCTATGCCGAATTGCTGGCGCCGCGTGAGTTCAATCTGACGACCTTTCCCAACGAAGAGGGCTATGACGAACTCGTCATTGCCCGCGACATTCCGGTGCAGTCGCTGTGCGAGCACCACCTGCTGCCGTTCCAGGGCGTGGCACACGTGGGCTACCTACCCGGCGAGCGCATCCTGGGGCTGTCGAAGATGGCGCGCGTCGTCGAGTTGTTCGCCCGGGACCTGCAAGTACAGGAACGGCTGACCAAACAGGTCGCCGACTGGCTGCAGCAGCACCTGGCCCCCATGGGCGTCGGCGTCGTGATCGAGGCCGAGCACCTGTGCATGTCGCTGCGCGGCGTACGAGCCAACGGATCCCGCACGGTTACCTCGGCCCTGCAGGGGCTGCTTCGCGACGACGCGCGCTCGCGGCAGGAATTCTTCGCCCTCGCCGGAGTCCACACCTAGCCAACCAGACGCTTTCCACCATGCGTCTTCCACCGAGCCGACGGGAGAGTGACGATGTCGGCACCTGCCACGTTTGTGATCGCCGGAGGGGGCCTGGCCGCGGCCAAGGCCGCCGAGGCCTTGCGCGCCGAAGGGTTCGACGGCCGAATCATTTTGATCGGCCAGGAACCGCACCTGCCCTATGAGCGGCCTCCGCTGTCGAAGGACTATCTCCAGGGCACCTCCGAACGCCAGAAGATCTTCGTGCACGACGCGGCCTGGTACCGCGAGCACGACATCGACCTACGCAGCGGCATCTCGGTCACCGGTATCGACCGGGCCGCTCACCAGATCGCCCTGTCCGACAGTGGCAGCCTCACCTACGACAAGCTGCTCCTGGCCACCGGAGCCACGCCGCGGCGCCTGACCGTCCCGGGCCATGACCGCGACAATGTGCTGTACCTGCGTACCGTCGACGACAGCGATCGCCTGCGCGCCACCCTGGCCAGCGCCAACAGGACCGTCATCATCGGCGCCGGCTGGATCGGCCTGGAAACCGCCGCCGCGGCCCGCGCCGCCGACGTCGAGGTCACCGTGGTCGAGTACCAGCAGCAGCCGCTGCTGGGCGTGCTCGGCTCCAAGATGGGTGCCGTCTTCGCCGACCTGCACCGCGATCACGGCGTCGACCTGCGGCTCGGCGCCCGCCTCACCGAGATCACCGCGACCGGCGTATGGCTGGCGGACGGCACCCACATCGACGCCGACGCCGTGGTGGCCGGCATCGGCGCGGTCCCCAACACCGACCTGGCCGCCGCCGCCGGACTGACCGTGGACAACGGTGTCGAGACCACTGCCGACCTGCGCACCAGCGATCCCGACATCTTCGCGGCAGGCGACATCGCCAACGCCTATCACCCCCGCCTGGGGCGGCACATCCGCGTCGAACACTGGGCCAACGCCCTCAACCAGCCGGCCGTCGCAGCCCGCGCCATGCTGGGGCACGACGCCGCCTACGAACGGCTGCCCTACTTCTACACCGACCAGTACGACCTGGGCATGGAATACACGGGCTACGCGCCGCCCGGCCATACCGACGACGTCGTCATCCGCGGCGACCTGGCCACCAGGGAGTTCATCGCATTCTGGCTCGACCACCACGACGATCGCGACACGGTCATCGCCGCGATGAACGTCAACATCTGGGACGTCACCGACCAGCTGCGAGCGCTCATCGGCTCCGCGGCCCCCGTCGACCGTGCCCGGCTCGCCGATCCCGCCACCCCGCTGGACCACCTCACCCAGCCCTGACGTCCCGATGCCGCGGTCAGCGGATGAACTCACCTCCTGGTCCCTCGCCGGCGGTGCGGACGCGCGGGGCGCCGATCCCGTAGGCGGGGCCGGGCCGGACACCTTCCGACCGTCGTCGCGGGAGGGCGCAGCCGGGCAACCGGCGAGCAGCGCCACAACGAGGACCACGACATGAGCGGTGACGCAGGCGACCGTTCGGGTGCCGTTCACTGCTTCAGTTCGGGGAACTGGTCGTCGCGCCATTCGTCCTGGATCGGGGAGTGGGCGGCGTTCTCCCGTTGCCGCAGTTCAACGCGGCGGATCTTCCCGGAGATCGTCTTGGGCAGCTCGAAGAACTCGAGGCGGCGGATCCGCTGAAACGGCGCGAGGTGGTCGCGGGCGTACTGCAGGATCGCGAAGGCGGTTGCCCGAGTGGGCTCGTGGCCGGGGGCCAGCGCGACGTATGCCTTGGGGACGGCAAGGCGCACCGGGTCCGGAGCGGGGACCACGGCCGCTTCCGCGACCGCGGGGTGCTCGATGAGCACCGACTCGACCTCGAACGGGCTGATCTTGTAGTCGCTGGCCTTGAACACGTCATCGGTGCGGCCGACGAAGGTGATGTAGCCGTTGTCGTCCAGGGTCGCGATGTCGCCGGTGTGGTAGTGGCCGCCGCTCATCGCCTCGCGGTCGCGCACCTCGTCGCCCTGGTAGCCGGTCATCAGGCTCAGCGGCCGGACGGAAAGATCCAGGCAGATCTCGCCCTCGCGATCGGCGGGCTTGCCGGTGATCGGGTCGACCAGCACCACGGGTACGCCGGGCAGCGCCCGGCCCATCGACCCGGGCCGCACACGCGAGCCGGGCGTGTTGCCGACCGCGGCCGTCGTCTCGGTCTGCCCGAACCCGTCGCGGATCGTCAGCCCCCAATGGCGCTGGACCTGCTCTATCACCTCGGGGTTCAGCGGCTCGCCGGCGGAGACGACCTCCCGCAGACTGGTCGGTCGTGCCGACAGGTCGGCGTTGATCAGCATCCGCCACACCGTGGGGGGAGCGCAGAAGGTCGTGACCTGCTCGGCGCGCAACTGCTCCAGCAGCGCCTTGGCATCGAAGCGGGCGTAGTTGTAGACGAACACCGTCGCCTCGCCCAGCCACGGCGCGAAGAAGCAGGACCAGGCGTGCTTGGCCCAACCCGGTGAGGAGATGTTGAGGTGCACGTCACCGGGCTGCAGGCCGATCCAGTACATCGTCGACAAGTGTCCGACGGGGTAGGACACCTGCGTGTGCGCCACCAGCTTGGGCCGGCTCGTGGTCCCCGACGTGAAGTACAGCAACAGGAGATCGTCGGGTGACGTACCCGGGTGCGGCCGCGGCTCGGCATCGCGGGAGTACGCCTGGTGCAGGTCCCGCCATCCGGTGGGTCCGGACCCCACGCAGATGCGTCCATAGTCCCCAGGCACCTCCTCGAACTTGGCGCAGTCCGCGGGCTTGCAGATCACGAACCGGGCGCCGCCGCGGGCGATGCGGTCCGCCAGGTGCGACGGCCCCACCGCCGACGTGGTGGGCATGATGACCGCGCCGAGCTTCATCACCGCGAGCATGCAGTCCCATAGCTCCACCTCGTTGCCCAGCATGAGCAAGACGCTGTCCCCCCGCCCGACGCCCTGCTCGGCCAGCCACGCAGCGACCTGGTCGGACCGTGTCGCCATGTCAGCGAAGGAGTACGAGGCGCGCGAACCGTCCTCCTCCACGATGACCAGCGCCGGTCGCTCGTTGCCCCGGGCGACCGCGTCGAACCAGTCGACCGCCCAGTTGAACCGCTCGCCGACGTCCGGCCAGCTGAACTCCCTTGCGGCCTGCTCCCCGTCGGTGCGCAGCGCCAGCAGCAGATCACGAGCGGCACGCAGCCGTTCCGTTGCGGAAGTGGTCACGGAAGCACTCCTCCACGGCGAGCGGTTTGACCCCCGTCTTTCGAGGTGATGGCCGTCGCAGCCGACCAACCCCGAAAGAGCGTATCGCGACGTCAGCGGGCCGGCTGTGGGCTGATCACGGATCGGTGGTGATCGGTGTCGGCCGGCGGCGGTCGATGAGGGCGGCGAGGGCGTCCAGGATGCGCCGCAGGCCGAAGGCGTAGACGTGGTCGGGGTGGTAGGCGCTGCCGTGGGCGGCGCCGGCGGCCGCTCCGACGCGGGCGGCGGTGGGGTAGGCGTCCTCATCGAAGACGCGGGCGAGGAGGGGAGCGTTGGCCTCCCACCACTGTTGGTCGGTCATGGCGCTCTCGTGTTGGGCGGCGCGGGCGTCGGCCGCCGCACGGGCGCAGGATTGCACGAAGCTGAGCAGGTACGTCAGGCAGTCGTCCATCTCGACGTCGTCGAGGCCGAGGCCGTCGAGGGCCGACAGTTCGTGTTCGTACTTGGCCATCTGTCCCGGCCCCAGCGGGGGCCTGGCAGTGGAGACGGCGGCGGCCCAGGGGTGGCGCTCGTAGAGGGCCATGTTCTCTTCGGCGATGCCGGTCACGCGGTCGCGCCAGGGCCGCCCGGTGGTGTCGGTACGGGACATGCGGCCGTACGCGGCGTCGAGCATGAGATCGAGCAGTTCGGCCTTGCCCGGGATGTAGGTGTAGAGCGTCATGGGCACCACCCCGAGCTCCTGGGCGACCCGGCGCATGGTGACCGCGTCCAGGCCCTCGGCGTCGGCGATGGCGGTCGCCGCGGCCACAACCGCGTCGATGCTGAGCCCGCGGCGGGGCCCACGTCGGTGTCCGGGCGGAGCGTGCGGCCCGGAGTCGCGCCACAGCAAGCTCAGCGTGCGGGCGGGGTCGCCGGCACTGGTTCGGTCCCTCGGCACGGGAACAATCCTCTCGGACTTATCGTTGTACATCGTACACTGTACCTTGTACAGAATATGCGAGGAGGAGCTCCATGCAGGTCACCGCCACAGCTGTGTCGCTGAACGTCGACGACGTCGCCGCCTCCAGCGCGTTCCTCGTCGAGCACTTCGGCTTCCACGAGGAGATGGCCGCCGCCGGCTTCGCCTCGCTGACTCGCGACGACATCGGGATGAACGTCGTGTTTCTGCGGCGGGGGCTGCCCACCCTGCCCGCCGACCAGCGCGACGAGCACGCCACCGGCCTGATCCTCGCCTTCGTCGTCGACGACCTCGACGGCGAGCTGGCCCGCCTGCAAGCGGAGGGCGTCGCCATCACCATGCCGCTGACCAGCGAGGAGTGGGGTGAGCGCGCCTTCCAGGTCCGTGACCCCAACGGTGTCATCGTCGAGCTACTCGACTGGAACGCCTCCACCGGCCCCTGACGGATCAATCGTTGAGCAGCCGCCATGCGGTGAGGGCGAGCCTGGCTCGTACCAGTCCGGTGGGCTCGGTGAGCTCGATACCGAGGGTCTTTCCGATCTGTTCGAGTCGGCGGGCGACGCTGCTGTGATGCAGGTGGAGAAGGTCGGCCGCGCGGCGGAGGGAGCCCGTCTCGCAATAGGCGTCCAGGGTCTCCGAGTCGCCGGACCTGGCCGCCACCTGGGCGATCGCCGCCACGTCGGCGTTGGCGCGTACGGCGTCCTGCGGTACCTGTGCGAGCAGTGCCAGCGCGCCCAGACTGTCGTACTGGACGACCGGCCGGCGTGGGGTGGTGAAGCGCAGGGCGGTGCGGGCCTGCCGCCATGATCGGTCGGGGCTTTCGGCGGCGCCGATGCCCGCGCGTACACCCGCTGGAAACTGGGCTACATCAATGGTGGTGGCCAGGATGACGCCCACGCCGGCGAGCGGTGCCGCCTTCACCAGGCGAGCCGGGCAGACCAGGCCGCCAACATGATCGAGCGGAAGCCGCGACCGCACCGCGACCACGCGGACCGGTAGGTCGGCGGCGAACCCCAGCAACCGCAGCGCCCGCGCTCTGGCCGCCTCGTCGCCCTCGGAACTGATCACCAGTTCAACAAGGGCGGGGTCGGCCATGGTGGTACGGGCCGGGCCGTACCGCTCGACAACCGCCGCGGTGGCGATGGCGAGCCGGTCCAGCAGCACTTCGTCGAGCGCGCCTGGCGGGCCGGGCCGTTCCAGCCACACTGTGCCGATCTCCTCCTCATCGAGGGTGATCGCCACGGTGGAGGAAGCGGGTGACGGCGGCATGGACGCCGGCCTGCCGTCGGGCGACGTGCGGATCAGTCGTCCCGTGCCGTGCAGCCGAATCCCGGCCACGCACTCGGCCAGCCCTGCCGAGGCCCGGGCGAGCGCCGGAAGATCCACTCGCCGGCGCATCAGCGTGTCGTAGAACGCGACGACGCGGATCGCACCCTCGGCGTACGAATCCAGTTGCGACAGCCGTACGGCCAGAGCCTCCATGTCAGCAGGATAGAGACAGGATCCGCGCCGATCGGTGCGCGATCGGGGCCGGATTCCCGACGGTTGGCGGCTGATCTCCGGGGTGGCGACCGTGAGGATGGTCGACATGGACCCTGAACTGGAAGCATTCGTCCCGCTGGTCCCCCGCCTCGACCTGACCGATCCGGTCGCCGAACGCCAGAACCTCGCCAAGCTGGCCGCCTCGTTGCCGGCGCCGGACACCACGGGCATGGACATCGAGGAGCGCATGGTGCCCGCCGACCCGGACGTGGTGGTGCGGATCTATCGCCCGCACCGGGCGCAGGGCGCCACCGTCTGGCTGCGCGGCGGCGGCTGGGTCGTAGGCGACTTGGACACCGAGCACCCCTTGGCCGCCCGGATCGCGGCCGCCTCCGGCGCGGTGGTGATCTCGGTGGGCTATCGCCGGGCCCCCGAGCACCGGTTCCCAGCCGCCCTGAACGACGTCTACGCCGCGCTGGCCTGGACGGCCGAGCACGCCGCCGAGCTCGGCATCGACCCGGAACGAATCGCGGTCGGCGGGCACAGCGCCGGCGCGAACCTCGCGGCCGCGGTGGCGTTGCGGGCGCGTGACCAGCAGGGGCCGCCCATCCGCCTCCAGCTGCTCAACCAGCCCGTGCTCGATGACCAGCAGGAGGCCTGGTCGGCGCGGCACTTCACCGATACGCCCCTGAACACTCGCGGCGCAGTCGCCGCGGCGTGGCAGCACTACCTGGGCTCCCAGCCCGCGACACCATACGCCGCCCCGGCGCGGGCCAAAGATCTGTCCGGCCTGCCCCCCGCCTACATCGCCACCGCGGAATTCGACCCGAACCGCGACGAGGACATCGACTACGCGCTGCGCCTGCTGCAGGCGGGCGTCTCGGTCGAGCTGCACCAGTGGCCCGGCACCTTCCACGGGTCGCACGCGATCCTGTCGGCCGGGGTGTCCCAGCGGCAACTCGCCGAACTCACCGCCGCGCTGCGCCGTGCCCTGGCCGACTGAGGCGCACCCGAACCGGCGACCCGCCGGAGTTATCTACTACAAGGCGTAGTACTCTGCCCGATGCCGGCGAGGATTCTTGGGCTGGGCGAGGTGACGGGCTGGTGGCGGAGCGGCTGTCGGCGACGGTGGTGGGCGGTGGGATCGCGGGTCTTACCGCGGCGGTTTCGCTCGCCCAGGCGGGCTGGACCGTCGCGGTGCTGGAGCGCGCGCCGGCCTTCGGCGAGGTCGGCGCGGGGCTGGCCATCACCCGTAACGGCATGACCGCACTGGACGCCATCGGGGCCGGCGAGGCCGTCCGTGTGGCCGGACACGAGACGGTCGGGGCCGGTATTCAGGATCCGAGCGGCCGCTGGCTGATGCGGATCCCCGACACCCCCGGCGTGCGCGCGACAACCACAATCTGGGGCATTCACCGCCGGCGGCTGCACGCCGCCCTGCTGGAGGCGGCTGAGGCCGCCGACGACGTCGAGCTGGTCACCGGCGCCGAGGTGAGCGCCGTGCGGCCGGGCCGGGCCGCCGGCGAGCCGGCCAGTGTCACCTGGCATACCGCCGCCGGGCCGCACGCCGCCGAATCAGACCTGGTCGTGGCCGCCGACGGCGTCCGCAGCACCGTCCGCGCCCAGCTGTTCCCGCACGCCCACCTCCGCTACAGCGGCAGCACCAGCTGGCGGGCGGTCATTCCCGACACCGCCGCCGATCTCGGCATGGACGCCGCCGGCCGTCTCGTCCAGGTGTGGGGACCGGGCACAGAGTTCGGCGCGCTGCGGATCAGCGACCGCGAGATCTACTGGTACGGGTATTTCCGGCACCAGGAGAAGGCCTCCTTCGGGCGTCAAGGTCCGAAGCCGAGGGTGGCGGCGTTGTCTGCGAACGCCGGCTCCACGTCGCCCACATGCAGTTGGTACAGGTCGATGTAGTCGGTCCCGAGCCGTACGAGCGATGCCGCGCATGCCCGGCGGATGTAGCCGGCGGACACGTCGGTGCCGGTGATGGTCCGCCGGGCCTCGTCGTACGTGTAGCCGAACTTCGTCGCGATCACGACATCGTCGCGCCGCCCCCGCAGGGCGCGGCCGAGAACGCGCTCGCTGTGCCCGGTGCCGTACGCGTCGGCGGTGTCGAAGAGCGTGACGCCCAAGTCGACGGCCCGGTTGATGGCGCGAATCGACTCGGCGTCGTCCACCGTGCCCCAGCCATCGGGCTTGCCCTCGAAGATGAACGGCCCCCCGATCGCCCAGCAGCCGAGGCCGATCGCGCTGACCTCCGGCCCGGTCCGGCCGAGTTTCCTGGTCGTCGTGGTCATGTCGATGCTCCTCCTGCAAAGACCTCGTGACGTACGACAGGAAGATCCGGGCTACTACGGCGCCCGCGGCGCCATCGTCGCCGCGGGCGCGACCCCGATCCCGGTACCCGTCGACGGCGACGGACTCGACGTCGAGGCCGCCCGGCGCCGAGCGCCCGAG
>DATBKU010000119.1:0-1923 GCA_036555725.1 Streptosporangiaceae bacterium
CCGCTGATGTCCACCAGGCTGGTGAGCACGTTGCGGACCTGGAGCACGACGCCCTTCGGCACGGCCCGGACGGTCATCGTCTTCGGCGCCATCAACAGCCCGTCCAGGGCCGCGCCGAGGTAGCCGGCCAGCCGCTCGACCCGCTCCTCGTCGTTCTTCGGGCACACGCCGAGGTGGTCGCCGGCCCGGTAGGTGACACCGGGCGGCAGGCTGATGTCGAGCTGCCGGGTCCGCTTCGGCCCGTCGCCGGGCTGGAGTTCCTGGCTGGCCAGAACGCGTGCCTCGGCGGTGCGCACGCCGACCCCGTTGGTGAGGATGGCAGGCGCGAGCATCACCCGCGACGCGGTGCCTTCCGCGGCCAGCCGGCGCATGATCGAGGTGGCGCTGGCCGGCCGCGGCATCGGCCTGGTCGCGCCGGCGGCTTCGTCCGCCTCGTCCGCCTCGGTGCCGCCGTAGAGCGACCTGCGCATCGCGGTGGTGGAGTCGGTATCGGTCAGCGCGCCGGTGGCGGCGTTCCCCGCGGCCACCCGTTCGGCCGCGCCCGCGGTCGGCTTCGCCCCGGACAGCTCGAGCAGCACCGGCCAGACCGCGCTGTTCCAGTCGGCGTGCAGCCGTTCCCACACCGGCGAGCCCACGTCGCCGAAACCGAGATCGGCCAGCGGCGTGGCGCCGAGGTCGGCCAGCTTCTGCTGCACGTAGCGGGGGAACGCGAGGAACGCGTTCCACTGGCTGTTGCCCAGGCCCCAGACGAGGTAACGGCAGTTCCGCCAGGTGCCGGTGCCCGGCGCGGTCCGCTCCAGCCAGGTCCTGAACGCGGTCGCGTTCGACGGCGGGTTCGAGGTGTAGGTCGACGTCATGATCACGAGCAGCCACGGCTCGGTGCGCGGCGCCGTGTCCGCCAGCTGGTTCAGGGTGAGTACCTCACTGGTGTAGCCGTAGAAGTCGCTCCGCTCGGCGAACCGTTCGGCCAGTTCCTTGCTCGCGCCGAAGTTGCTGCCGTACGCGATGACCAGATGCCGGTAGGCGCTGGCCGGCGGGATCTCGGTCGGCTGCCCCCAGCCGGACGTCACAGGGGCCGAACGGTCCGGCTCGATCGCCACCCCCGCCGGCCGGACGTCCGGCCGGGGCCCGGTCACCTCGCGCGGCACCCGGATGACCGGGACCGCGGTCGGCTTGGTCGTCACCACCGCGTTCTTGACCACGGTCGCGCCCGGCGCGAGCCGGAGCCGGTACCGCCGGTACACCTCGAACAGCACGACGCGGAGCATCATGAACGTGACCTCCTGCGCCATGCACTGCCGCTTCCCGATCGAGAACGGGATGAAGGCGTGCCGCGGCCGGCCGGCGATCTTGTCCATGGTGAACTGCTCGGGGTCGAATCGGTCCGGTTCCGGGCCCCAGAAGCGCGGGTCGCGCTGCGCGGCGAGCGCGCCGACCAGGATGATGTCGCCCTTCCTGATCCGGTAGCGGCCGAGCGTCCCGTCCTTGAGGCTGCGCCGGATGGTGACCGGCATGGGCGGGTAGATCCGCATCGTCTCCTTGATCACCGCGGTGGTGTACGGCAGCGCCATCAGGTCGTCGTAGCGCAGGTCGTAGCCGGGGTCGCCGCCGGTGATCCCGTCGATCTCGGCGATCAGCTTGTCCTCCACGTCCGGGTTCGTGGCCAGCACGTAGGCCAGCCACGCGGCCGTGATCGAGGGGCCGTTGAAGCCGTTGGACAGGTGCATGAGGATCTGGTCGCGGATCGTCTCGGCGTCGAGGAACTCGCCGGTCTCCGGGTCTGGCGTGCTCACCAGCCGGCTGAGCAGGTCGGTCTGCGGCCCGAGCGGGCAGGTGTGCATCCGGGCGCGGACCAGCGCGTCAGCCGTCCGGAAGAGCTCTTTGTTGTGCCGGCGGTACTCCTTGCGCCGCGCCCGCCGGGTG
>DATBKU010000120.1:0-30239 GCA_036555725.1 Streptosporangiaceae bacterium
CGGGTGCGCGCGTTGGTCTGCGTCCGCTGCCCGCGCACCGGGAGCCCGCGGCGGTGGCGGATCCCCTGATAGCTGCCGATCTCGACCTTGCGCCTGATGTCGGCCTGGACCTCGCGGCGCAGGTCACCTTCGACCTGGTAGTTCGCTTCGATCCAGTCACGGAGCTTGACGAGTTCTTCGTCGCCGAGCTGGTGCACCCGCAGGTCGCCGCTGACGCCGGTTTCCTTGATGGTCTCCAGCGCGCGGCTACGGCCGATGCCGTAGATGTAGGTGAGAGCGACCTCGAGGCGCTTGTCGCGCGGCAGGTCGACGTTGACGAGGCGTGCCATCGCCGGCAGCTTTCCCTTCTTACAGCGGAGGTCCTACGCACCACGTTCCGCGCCGCTGCCACGCCGCGGCCCCGGCCTCCGACCGGGGGTTGCCCGTTGAAAACGGGCGGTGGGCACGTGTTCTGTTGTCGTTACGTACGTCTTCGGCGGCGGCCGCTCAGCCCTGGCGCTGCTTGTGGCGCGGGTCTGAGCAGATCACCATGACCCGCCCGTGCCGCCGGATGATGCGGCACTTGTTGCAGATCTTCTTTACGCTCGGCTTGACCTTCACTGGGTCTCCTCGGAATCAGGGTCACCCTCGTGGTGCCGGCCACGAGGAAGGCAACCCCAGTGGGTGTTTATGTCGATTCTGGGTCTTACTTGTAGCGGTAGACGATCCGACCACGCGTGAGGTCGTACGGGCTGAGCTCCACGACCACCCGGTCGTCGGGCAGGATCCGGATGTAGTGCATCCGCATCTTGCCGCTGATGTGGGCGAGGACCTTGTGGCCGTTGTCGAGCTCAACCCGGAACATGGCGTTCGGGAGCGACTCGACGACGGTGCCCTCGATCTCGATGGCCCCTTCTTTCTTGGGCATGTCCTCCGCGCTTCACTGATCGGTTCGTCTGGGATCGGCCCTGACTCGGAGAGGGGAAGAAACCCCGGCCTCCCCGGGCGCACGCGTGACGCGCGTACGCGAAATCAGACTGGGCCGACTAAGGAGTGTACGTCACTCGGCAGGCAAAAGCGAAATGATGTGGCCGAACGGTTTCTGCCCGGGCCTCTAAGGTTGGATCACGATGCCTGAGTACGCCTTCGTGTTGACCCTGAGCCGGCCGGTGTTCGAAGAGGAGCTCGACCCTCTCTTCGAGCGTACCCGCGGCCTGGTCACCGTGGGCTTCGTACCGGACCAGGCGGCGGCCGACCATCCGGGGCAGGCGCGGTGCTGCTGGCCGGCCCCCTGTCTGGCCGAGGCGATCATGACAGTGATCGGGCACCTCGAGGAGGTCGCGAGCGGGATGCGGGTGCTGGAGGTCGAGGCCGACCCGCTGCTGACCATGCGCGACATCGCCGAGCGCGTCGGCACCTCGCTCGAGATCGTGCGGCTGTCCATCAAGGGCACCCGCGGCCCGGGCGATTTCCCCCGCTCGGAGACCACACGCGGCGACCACCGGCTGTGGCGCTGGTCGCGGGTCGCTCAATGGTTCGGCGTCGACGACAGGCAGATCCGCGAGGCGGGCCCGGCCACGCACGCGATCAACGGCTGGCTCGCGCTGCGTTCGGTCATCCCCGAGGTCGCCCCCGCCCCGCAGACCCTCGTCTCCGCCCTCCGCGCCATCGCCTAGCCCGCGCACCGACCCTCTACGAAGGTTCCCGCCTCGTACGCCCTTTCAGGCGTACGAGAGGCCCGCCCGGCCGGTTAGTCGAACTCGACGACGGGGTCGAAGTCGCCGACGCGGGCGAAGTGGGTCACGGCGGAATCGCCGTCGACGAGATGGACGGCGTAGCCGGCGGCCTCGTCGGTTATCGCACCGCGTCCCGGCGGGCCAAGATCGAGCCGGAGCTGCTGGTAGGTGCTCGGGCAGGTCACCGCCACCGAGCCCGCGAACGAGCTGACGCTGCCGCGGTGGACATGGCCGCACAGGACCCGGACGACCTGAGGATGGCGGCGGAGCACCGCGGCGAAGGCGTCGCTGTCGGCGAGCCGCATCTCGTCGATCCACCGGATCCCGAGACGGTACGGCGGGTGATGCATCGCCACCAGCGTCGGCCGCCCCGGCTCGGCGGCCAGGGTCGCGTCTAGCCAGGCCAGCCGCCCGTCGGTCAACGCTCCGCCCGGCTCACCCGGCACGGTGGAGTCGCAGCAGACCAGCCGGACGTCGCCGACATCGATGGCGTACTGCACGAACCCGGCCCCATCCGCGGAACCGTCCCTACGATGCGGCGGGCCATCCGCACCGGCGCCGTTCGACGCGGCCAGGCCCGCGTGATCGGCGAAGGCGGCGCGCAGCGCGGCGCGGTCGTCGTGGTTGCCGGCCACCGGGTGGACCGGGATGGGCAGCTCGGCCAGGGTCGCGCGGAGCGCGGCGTACTCGTCCGGCCGGCCGTGCTCGGTGAGGTCGCCGGTGAGCACCGCGCATTCCGGGCGTTCGGGCAGCGCCAGCAGGCTGGCGATCGCGGCGCGCAGCGCGCCCACCGGTTCCTCGTTGATGCTGCCATCGGCCTCGGCGCGGATATGGATGTCGCTGAACTGCGCGATGATCGTCATGTTCGGGGTCGACCGCCCTTGGGCCCGAGTACCTGTCCGGCGAGCAGAACCGCGCCCCACGGCCCGGCGACCCACAGAAACCATGGATACGCGCTCCCGCCCGTGGCGGCGACGATCAGCCAGATCGTAAAGCAGATGAGGTTGACGGTCGTGTACGTGGCCCACGCCGTGCGCAGCCCGGTGCGGTAGAGCCCGCCCCGCTTGGCGGGCATCGTGCTGGCCCGCTGATGGGCGGCGATCGGCCGGTAGTCGAGGTCCTCCTCCGGCAGGTCGTGGGTCACCCGTTCGAGCTCGCCCAGCGTACGCGCCGTGTAGGTCGCCTCCAGCCGTTCGTTGAGCTCGTCGACGGTCAACCGGCCCTGGGCGCAGTGCTCGCGCAGCGCGGCGGCCACGCGGTCACGGTCGGCGTCGGAGGCCCGCATCTCGGGATTGAGCGGCAACCCGTCCTCCTTTCCGGCCCGTAATGTATCCGCCGTGTCAGCGGCCTAGCGATTCGAGCCGAGGCGCTCCGCGCCCCCGTCCAAGGCGGTCAGCACCCATGGTCCATCTTCCGTCACGGCGAAGCTGTGCTCAAAATGCGCGGACGGGCGGCCGTCCTTGGTGATGACGGTCCATTCGTCCTCGAGCAGCAGCGTCTCGCGCGTCCCCAGGTTCACCATCGGCTCGACGGCGAAGCACATGCCGCGCTCCAGGACCGGCCCGTGGCCGGGCTTTCCGTAGTTCGGCACGGGCGGGTCCATATGCATCTCGGTGCCGATGCCGTGCCCGACGTACTCCTCGACGATGCCGTACGAGCCCTGAGCGCGTACGTACGTCTCGATGGCGTGGCTGATGTCGGTCAGCCGGCTTCCCTCACGGCCGGCCGCCAGGCCGCGCCACAGGGCGTCCTCGCACACCTCCAGGAGGCGGCGCAGGTCGGGCGTTATCTCGCCCACCGGCACGGTCAGCGCCGCGTCGCCGTGCCAGCCGTCGACGATGGCGCCGCAGTCGATGGAGATGACATCGCCCTCCTGCAGCACCTTGGCCGGCCGGGGGATGCCGTGCACGATCTCTTCGTTGACGGACGCGCAGATGGACGCCGGAAAGCCGAGGTAGCCCTTGAACGACGGCGTCGCACCGGACGAGCGGATGAAGTCTTCGGCGATCTGGTCGAGGTCGGCGGTGGTGATGCCGGGCTTGACCGACTCTGCCAGCCGTTCGAGCGTGCGGCCGACCACGAGGCCCGCGGCCCGCATGCCCTCCAGTTGCTCGGTCGACTTGATCTGGATGCCCGACTTGCGCTTCTTGAACAACTCCGCTCCCCTGACGCGTTCACCCCGTGGAGGGCGGCCCGCTCTTCCTGCGCTACTCGGTGTACGGCCGCAGCGCGGCGAGCGCTCGCTCGGTGACCTCCTCCACCGGGCCGGTGGCGTCGATACCGACCAGAATGCCCTCATCGGCATAGAACGACACCAGCGGCGCGGTCTGTTCCTGGTAGACCTCCAGGCGGTGCCGGACGACCTCTTCCTTGTCGTCGTCCCGCTGGAAGAGCCGACCGCCGCAGTCGTCGCAGATGTCGTCGCGCTTGTCGTCGAACAGCACGTGCCAGATGCGCCCGCATCGGCTGCAGGTGCGGCGTCCGGACAGCCGGCGGACGACCTCGTCTTCGTCGACCACCAGCTCGAGGACGATATCGAGATTCGCGTCCCACTCGTCCATGATCTTCTCGAGGGTCTGCGCCTGGGCGACGTTCCGCGGGAACCCGTCGAGCAGAAAGCCCTCCTGGGCGTCGTCCTCGGCGAGCCGGTCGCGCACCATCGCAATGGTGACCTCGTCCGGAACGAGGTCACCGCGATCCATATACTCCCGCGCCTTCTGGCCGAGCGGCGTACCCCGGCTCACGTTGGCGCGGAAGATGTCACCTGTCGAGATATTCGGCACGGCCAGGTGCGACGCGATGAATTGGGCCTGCGTCCCCTTGCCCGCTCCCGGGGGGCCCACGAGCACGATGCGCACTACCGCAGGAAACCCTCGTAGTTGCGTTGCTGGAGTTGGCTTTCGATCTGCTTCACCGTGTCCAGCCCGACACCGACAACGATGAGAATGCTGGTACCCCCGAACGGGAAATCATTCGTGGCGTTCAGCATCGAGAAGGCCACCAGCGGGATGAGCGCGATCACACCCAGGTACAGCGAGCCGGGGGCGGTGATCCGGGTGAGCACGTAGTCGAGGTACTCGGCGGTGGGCCGCCCCGGCCGGATGCCCGGAATGAAGCCGCCGTACTTCTTCATGTTGTCGGCGACCTCGGTCGGATTGAACGTGATCGCCACGTAGAAGTACGTAAAGAAAATGATCAGCAGGAAATACCCGATCATGTGCACCGGATGATCCTGCGCCATGTACGGCGTGACGTATTTGCCGATGAATCGGTTGTCCGGCCAGATGGTCGCGGCCAGCTGCGGCAGGTAGAGCAGCGACGAGGCGAAGATGACCGGGATGACACCGGCTTGGTTGACCTTCAACGGAATATAGGTCGAGGTGCCGCCGTACATGCGGCGGCCGACCATCCGCTTGGCGTACTGCACGGGGATACGGCGCTGGGCCTGCTCGACGAAGACCACGCCCGCCACGATGGCGATACCGACGACCATCACCATGGTGAAGACGAAGCCGTGCTTGGTCTTGTAGACGTTCCACAGCTCCTGCGGGAAGACCGCGATCACCTGGGTGAAGATCAGGATCGACATGCCGTTGCCGACGCCGCGGTCGGTGATGAGCTCGCCCAGCCACATGATCACCGCAGTGCCGGCGGTCATGATGACCACCATCGTGATGATGGTGAACAGGCTGTTGTCGTGCAGCAGCTGCTCCTGGCAGCCCTGGAACAGCCGGCCCGTGCTGGCCATCGCCACGATGCCGGTGGACTGCAGGATCGCCAGGCCGACGGTCAGGTACCGCGTGTACTGCGTGATCTTGGTGGTGCCGGACTGGCCCTCCTTGCGGAGCGTCTCCAGCCGCGGAATCACCACGGTCAGCAGCTGCAGGATGATGCTCGCCGTGATGTACGGCATGATCCCCAGCGCGAACACCGACAGCTTCAGCAACGCACCGCCGCTGAACAGGTTGACCAACCCGTAGATGTTCGCGTTGGCGCCGTTGTTGGCGGCGTCGATACACGTTCGGACGTTTTCCACGTTCACGCCGGGCGTGGGCAGCTGGGCACCCAGCCGGAACACCGCGATGATGAAAAGCGTGAACACCAGCTTCTTGCGCAGGTCGGGCGTACGGAAAGCCCGAGTGAACGCGGTCAGCACCATTCCTCCTGCGCGATTCCCGACAACCGGCCGTTCTCGCGGCCCAGGTTAGTTGGTAATCGGCCGCCACCGCACGATGGCGGCCGCCCGTCGAACTCTAACAGCACCTGCGGGGGACGCCGCCCCCCGCACTTTCCCAATGTTCCGGTACGGACCCGTAAGGTGGCCGATGCTCCGGCTGCACCCGCGGGCCGTCCGTCCTACAGTTCGTCGGCGGAGCCCCCGGCAGCGACGATCTTCTCCTTTGCGGAACCCGAGAAGGCATGCGCCTTCACCTGGACCGCGATGGAGATGTCGCCGGTGCCCAGAACCTTGACCGGACGGCCCGCCCGCACCGCGCCCCGCGCCGCGAGCAGCTCCGGCGTGACCTCGCCGCCCTCGGGGAAGAGCTTCCCCAGCCTGGCGACGTTCACGACCTGATACTCGACCCGGAACGGGTTCCGGAAACCCTTGAGCTTGGGGATCCGCCGGATCAGCGGCATCTGCCCGCCTTCGAAGCCGGCCGGAACGGTGGACCTGGCCTTCGTCCCCTTGGTGCCGCGACCGGCGGTCTTGCCCTTCGAGCCCTCACCACGGCCCTTGCGCATCTTGGCCTTGTTGGACCCCGGCGCCGGGCGCAGGTGGTGCGGCTTCAACGGAGCCTTACCCATGGTCAGTCGACCTCCTCGACGGTGACCAGGTGCGCCACCGTCCGGATCATGCCGCGTACCTCGGGCTTGTCCTCCCGGACAGTGCTCTGGCCGATCCGGCCCAGGCCCAGGGTGCGCAGCGTCTCACGCTGGTTCCGCTTGCCGCCGATCTGCGACTTGCGCTGGGTGATCTTCAACTGGCTCATGAAGTCACCTCGGCGCGCGGTTCGGAGCCCGCCGCCCGGGCCCGCAGCATCGCGGCCGGGGCGACGTCCTCGATCGGCAGGCCGCGCTTGGCCGCGATCTCCTCGGGCCGGTTGAGCTGCTTGAGGGCGGCGACCGTCGCGTGCACGATGTTGATCGCGTTGGACGAGCCCAGCGACTTCGACAGCACGTCGTGAATGCCGGCGCACTCCAGTACGGCGCGTACGGGACCGCCCGCGATCACACCGGTACCGGGGCTGGCCGGCTTGAGCAGGACGACGCCCGCCGCCTCCTCGCCCTGTACGGCGTGCGGGATCGTGCCCTGAATGCGCGGCACCTTGAAGAAGTGCTTCTTGGCCTCCTCGACGCCCTTGGCGATCGCCGCGGGCACCTCCTTGGCCTTGCCATAGCCGACGCCGACCGTGCCGTTGCCGTCGCCGACGATCACCAGGGCGGTGAAGCTGAACCGCCTACCGCCCTTGACGACCTTCGCGACGCGGTTGATCGTGACGACGCGCTCGATATAAGACGTGCCCTTGTCGGCGCCACCGCGGCGGTCGTCCCGGCGGTCACGCCGGCCTTCGCCCTGGCCACCGCCTCGACGTGGAGCTGCCATCAGTGGTTCCTCTTCTCAATCGTTAGCGGGGTCATCAGAAGTCGAGACCCCCTTCGCGTGCGGCGTCCGCCAGCGCGGCCACCCGGCCGTGGTAGCGGTAGCCGGCGCGATCGAACACCACGGCGCCGATGCCGGCCCCCTTGGCCCGGTCGGCCAGGAGAGCGCCGACCTTGCGCGCCTTCTCGGTCTTGTCGCCGGAGTCGGCGCGCAGGTCCGCCTCCATCGTGGACGCGGACACGAGTGTACGGCCTACCGTGTCGTCGACGATCTGCACGAACATGTGCTTGGACGAACGGGTGACCACCAGCCGCGGCCGCGCGGCCGTGCCGACCACCTTCTTGCGGACCCGCAGATGCCGGCGGGTGCGCGCCGCCGTCCGTGAGGCCGTCCGCCTCCGGATCTGGGTCTTGCTGCCGCCAGCCATGCTTACTTACCAGCCTTTCCGACGGACACCAACTCGTGGCGGATCTGTTCGCCCATCACTTACCGGCCTTTCCGACCTTGCGGCGGATCTGTTCGCCCTGGTAGCGCACGCCTTTGCCCTTGTACGGGTCGGGCTTGCGCAGCTTGCGAATGTTGGCCGCGACCTCGCCGACCTTCTGCTTGTCGATGCCCTCGATCTTGAAAACCGTGGGCCGCTCGACCGTGAAGGTGATGCCGTCGGGCGCCTCGACCAGGATCGGGTGGCTGTAGCCCAGGGAGAACTCGAGGTTCTGGCCCCTGGCCTGCACCCGGTAGCCGACGCCGACGATCTCCAGCGTCTTGCTGTAGCCCTGCGTCACCCCGACGACCATGTTGTTGATCAGCGCTCGGGTGAGGCCGTGCTTCGCCCGTATGACGTTCTCGTCGTTGGGCCGGGCCACCGTGATGCTGCCGTCCTCGATCTTGACGTCGATCGGCTCCACTACGGTGTGCGACAGCTCGCCCTTCGGCCCCTTCACCGTGACGTGCCGGCCGTCGATGTTGACATCGACACCGCTGGGGACGGGAATCGGCTGCCGTCCAATGCGCGACATTCTGCGTTCCCTCCCCTCACCAGACGTAGGCGAGGACTTCCCCGCCCACACCGCGCTTCGTGGCCTGCCGGTCGGTCATGAGGCCGGACGACGTCGAGATGATCGCGACGCCGAGACCGCCGAGCACCTTCGGCAGGTTGTCCTTCTTCGCGTACACCCGCAGACCAGGCTTCGACACTCGCTTCAGGCCGGCGATCGAACGCTCCCGGGTCGGCCCGAACTTCAGGTCGACCACAAGGTTCTTGCCGACCTTGGCGTCCTCCACGTGCCAGGCGGAGATGTATCCCTCCTGCTGGAGGATCTCGGCGATGTGCGCCTTGATCTTCGAGTACGGCATGCTCACGGTGTCGTGGTATGCCGAGTTCGCGTTCCGCAGACGAGTCAGCATGTCTGCGATCGGATCGGTCATCGTCATGGCCTACTGGCCCCTCCTCACCGCGGTTTCCTCGGACCGGACCTACGGTGTGGTCGTGGGCGCCCTATCTGGGCGGGCGCCCGATGGTCGTCTATCTGTGGGCTGATCCCCGTGGTTGATGTCAGGGCTACCAGCTCGACTTGGTGATGCCAGGCAGTTCGCCGCGGTGCGCCATCTCCCGGAAGCAGACCCGGCACAGGCCGAACTTGCGGTAAACGGCACGCGGCCGGCCACAACGCGAGCATCGAGTGTATGCGCGCACGCCGAACTTCGGCTTCCGGGCCGCCTTGGCGATCAGTGCTTTCTTCGCCATCGGTCAGTTCTCCTTGAACGGGAAGCCGAGGCGCTTGAGCAGCGCCCGACCTTCGTCGTCTGTCGTCGCGGACGTGACCACCGTGATGTCCATGCCACGCTGCCGGTCGACCCGGTCCGGGTTGACCTCGTGGAACACGACCTGCTCGGTGAGCCCGAACGTGTAGTTGCCACTGCCGTCGAACTGCTTCGGCGACAGCCCGCGGAAGTCGCGGATGCGCGGCAGCGCCAGCGAGAGCAGCCGGTCGAGGAACTCCCACATCCGGTCGCCGCGCAGCGTGACATGCGCGCCGATGGGCATGCCCTCACGCAGCTTGAACTGCGCGATCGACTTCTTCGCCCGGTTCACGGCCGGCTTTTGCCCGGTGATCGCGGTGAGGTCGCGGACCGCGCCCTCGATGAGCTTGGCGTCGCGCGCGGCCTCGCCGACGCCCATGTTGACCACGATCTTGGTCAGCGTGGGCACCTGCATCACGTTGGCGTAGCCGAACTCCTGGCGCAGGGCCGACTGGATCTCCTCGCGGTAGCGCAGCTTGAGCCGCGGCGGCGGGGTCTCCTGCTTGGTGTCGGTGTTCTCGGCCGTTGTCTTGTCGCCGGTCTTGGTGGCCATCAGATTTCCTTGCCGGTACGGCGCGAGATACGGACCTTCGTGCCGTCTTCTTTGATCTTGTAGCCCACCCGGATCCGCTGGCCGCCCTCGAGCAACATCACGTTGCTGACGTGCAGCGGCGCCTCCTGGGTGATGATCCCACCCTGCTTGGCGCCCCGCGGGCCCTGGTTGTTCTCTTTGGTGTTCTTCTTGATGAGGTTGACGCCTTCGACGGTGACGCGGTCGCGACGCGGGTCGACGTTGATGACCTTGCCCGTCGCGCCCTTGTCCTTGCCGGCGATGACGACGACCTCGTCGCCCTTCTTGATCTTCATCACAGCACCTCCGGCGCGAGCGAGATGATCCGCATGAACCTCTTCTCGCGCAGCTCCCGGCCCACTGGGCCGAAGATGCGCGTGCCGCGCGGGTCTCCGCCGTCCCTGATGAGCACCGCCGCGTTCTCGTCGAAGCGGATGTAGGAGCCGTCGGCGCGACGGCGCTCCTTGCGGGTGCGCACGACGACGGCCCGGACGACGTCACCCTTCTTCACGCCGGCGTTGGGCAGTGCGTCCTTCACCGTCGCGACGATCACGTCGCCGATTCCCGCGTAGCGCCGACCCGAGCCGCCGAGCACACGGATACAAAGGATCTCCTTCGCACCCGTGTTGTCGGCGACCTTGAGTCGCGACTCCTGCTGAATCACGTCAACTCCTGTTCGTCACACCGGTTCTCTCGCTGGAGAGCCTGGCGGAACCATTACGTTCCTGGTCGGCGGGCTGCCGCCGCTCAGGGGTTTCGCCGGTCCACAAGGGGCCGGCGGCTGTTTACTTGGCCTTCTCGAGGATCTCCACGACACGCCAGCGCTTGGTGGCCGACAGCGGGCGGGTCTCCATCAGACGGACCCGGTCGCCGACGCCACACTCGTTGTTTTCGTCGTGGACCTTGTACTTGGTCGTACGGCGGATGATCTTGCCGTACAGCGCGTGCTTCACGCGGTCCTCGACGGCGACGACGACGGTCTTGTCCATCTTGTCGCTGACGACCAGGCCCTCGCGCACCTTGCGCTTGCCCCGCCCCTGCTGCGGCTGCTCAGTCTTCGTCATCGCTCTCCTCGGCGGACTCCTCGGCGACCGTGATGATGCCGAGCTCCCGCTCCCGCATCACGGTGTAGATGCGCGCGATCTCGCGCTTCACGGCGCGCAGGCGCCCGTGGCTCTCCAGCTGGCCGGTCGCGGCCTGGAAGCGGAGGTTGAACAGCTCCTCCTTCGCTTCCTTCAGCTTGGTGACCAGCTCTTCCTCGGGCTGGGTCCGCAGCTCGTCAGCGGTCAGTCCCTTGGCCATTACTCCCCGACCTCCCGCTTGACGATCTTGCATTTCATAGGGAGTTTGTGGATCGCGCGCTGCAGCGCCTGCCGCGCGACGGTCTCGTTCGGGTACGAGAGCTCGAACATGACACGACCGCGCTTGACGTTCGCGATCCACCACTCGGGCGAGCCCTTACCGGAACCCATCCGCGTCTCGGCCGGCTTCTTGGTCAGCGGACGGTCGGGGAAGATGTTGATCCACACCTTGCCGCCACGCTTGATGTGCCGGGTCATCGCGATACGCGCGGCCTCGATCTGCCGGTTGGTGACGTAGGCGCCCTCGACGGCCTGAATGCCGTACTCGCCGAAGGTCACCCTCGTACCGCCCTTGGCCACGCCGCCGCGCTTCGGGTGGTGCTGCTTGCGGTGCCGGACCTTGCGAGGGATCAGCATGTCGGTCAGCTCCCCTCACCGGTCGCCGGCGCGGCCGGTGCGCTGGGGGCCGGCGCCGCCTGCTGCTCCGGGCTCTGCCGCGGCGCGCCGCGGTCGCCACCACGGTCACCGCGGTCGCCACCGCGACCGCCACGACGGCCGCCGCCACGACGCTCGCCACGGTCGCCACGCCCGCCGCGACGGTCACCGCCGCCGGCACCGGCCGCGGCGCGCTGCGCGGCGGCCTGGGCCTCGCGCTCGGCGCGGGTCTGCGGGGCTTCACCCTTGTAGATCCACACCTTCACGCCGATGCGGCCGAAGGTCGTACGGGCCTCGTAGAAGCCGTAGTCGATGTCGGCGCGCAGCGTGTGCAGCGGGACCTGGCCCTCGCGGTAGAACTCCGACCGCGACATCTCCGCGCCGCCGAGCCGGCCGCCGCACTGCACCTTGATGCCCTTGGCGCCGCTCTTCATGGCGGACTGGATGGCCTTGCGCATGGCGCGCCGGAACGCGACCCGGCTGGACAGCTGCTCAGCCACGCCCTGCGCGACGAGCTGCGCGTCGATCTCTGGGTTCTTCACCTCGAGGATGTTCAGCTGGACCTGCTTGCCGGTCAGCTTCTCAAGGTCGCCACGGATCCGGTCCGCCTCCGCACCACGCCGGCCGATGACGATGCCGGGCCGAGCGGTGTGGATGTCGACACGGACACGGTCACGGGTACGTTCGATCTCGACCTTGGAAATGCCCGCGCGCTCCATACCGCGCTGCAGCATCCGCCGGATCGCAACGTCTTCCTTGACGTAGTCCTTGTACAGCTTGTCGGCGTACCACCGGCTCTTGAAGTCGGTGGTGATACCCAACCGGAACCCGTGCGGGTTGACTTTCTGCCCCACTATCGGGTCCTCCTCGTCTTCCTCTGGTTGCCGCGGGTCCTGCCACCGGCAGGGGTTTCCTCGTCCCGCGACTCCACGACCACGGTGATGTGGCTCGTGCGCTTGTTGACGCGGTACGCCCGGCCCTGCGCGCGGGGACGGAACCGCTTGAGGGTCGGCCCCTCGTCCACCCACGCGCGGCTGATGAACAGCGCGTCCACGTCGAGCCGGTTGTTGTGCTCGGCGTTGGCGATGGCGCTCGCGAGCACCTTGCCCACCGGCTCGCTCGCAGCCTGGGGGGCGAACCGCAGCACCGCCTGAGCCTCCGCGGCCGGCAGGCCACGGATGAGGTCCACCACGCGGCGGGCCTTCCTGGGCGTGACGCGGATGAACCGCGCCTGGGCCCTGGCTTCCATCGCTAGTCCCTCTCTGCCTGTGCCTACGATCAGCCGCGCCTACTGCGGCGGTCGTCCTTGACGTGCCCACGGAAGGTCCGCGTCGGGGCGAACTCCCCGAGCTTGTGACCCACCATGGAATCGGTGATGAACACCGGAACGTGCTTGCGGCCGTCGTGCACGGCGATCGTGTGACCGATCATCTCCGGCACGATCATGGAGCGCCGCGACCACGTCTTGATGACGTTCTTGGTGCCCTTCTCGTTCTGGTCGTCCACCTTCTTCATCAGGTGGTCGTCCACGAAGGGGCCCTTCTTAAGGCTACGTGGCATGACGTACTGCTCCTACCGCTTCTTCTTGCTGCGACGACGGACGATGAGCCGGTCGGAGGGCTTGTTCGCACTGCGCGTGCGGCCCTCCTTCTTGCCCTTCGGGTTCACCGGGTGGCGGCCGCCCGAGGTCTTGCCCTCACCGCCGCCGTGCGGGTGGTCGACCGGGTTCATGGCGACGCCGCGAACGGTCGGGCGCTTGCCCCGCCACCGGTTGCGGCCGGCCTTGCCCCAGTTGATGTTGGCCTGCTCGGCGTTGCCGACCTCGCCGACGGTGGCCCGGCATCGCACGTCGACCATGCGCATCTCGCCGGACGGCATCCGCAGGGTGGCGTACTTGCCCTCCTTGGCCAGCAGCTGTACGCCGGCACCCGCCGACCGGGCGATCTTGGCGCCGCCGCCGGGCCGCAGCTCGATGGCGTGGATGATCGTACCGGTCGGGATGTTGCGCAGCGGCAGGCAGTTGCCCGGCTTGATGTCCGACCCGGGGCCGTTCTCGATGCGGTCGCCCTGCCGGAGGCCCTGCGGCGCGAGGATGTAGCGCTTCTCGCCGTCGGCGTAGTGCAGCAGCGCGATCCGGGCCGTACGGTTCGGGTCGTACTCGATGTGTGCGACCTTGGCCGGGACGCCGTCCTTGTCGTGCCGGCGGAAGTCGATCAGCCGGTACGCGCGCTTGTGGCCACCGCCCTGGTGCCGCGCGGTGATGCGGCCGTGGTTGTTGCGGCCGCCCTTCTTGGGGAGCGGACGCAGCAACGACTTCTCCGGCTCGCTGCGAGTGATCTCCACGAAGTCGGAGACACTCGACCCGCGACGGCCCGGGGTCGTCGGCTTGTACTTACGGATGCCCATCTTTTTCGTTCATCCCGTCTCGGTTCGGCCGCTCAGGCGACCGAGCCTCCGAATATGTCGATCCGGTCACCCTCGGCGAGGCTCACGATGGCGCGCTTGGTGTCCTTGCGCTTGCCGTAGCCGAACCGGGTGCGCTTGCGCTTGCCCGGCCGGTTCAGCGTGTTCACCTTGCGCACCTTGACGTTGAAGACCTCTTCGACCGCCTGCTTGATCTGGGTCTTGTTGGCGTCCGGCCGCACGATGAAGGTGTACTTGCCCTCGTCGAGCAGGCCGTAGCTCTTCTCCGAGACAACCGGCGCGATGAGGATGTCGCGAGGATCAGTGATCTTGTTCACTCGTCATCGCCTTCCTTCTTCGCGGGGGGCTTTTTCGCAGCCGGCTTCTTAGCGGCGGGCTTCTTCGGCGTGGTCTTCTTCGGCGTGGTCTTCTTCGGGCTCGCCGACTCGGCCTCCGCCGCTTCGGCCTTCGCGTCCGCGGCCTCGGCCTTGGCCTCCGCCGCCTCAGCCTTGGCGTCCGCGGCCTCCGACTTAGCTCCTGCCGCTTCGGCCTTCGCGTCCGCGGCCTCGGCCTTGGCCTCCGCCGCCGCCTTGGCGGTGGAGGACTTCGGCTTGGCCTTGGAGGCCGACGCCCTCGGCTTGCGGGCGGGCTTGTCCTCGGCCTTGTCCTCGTCCGCTTCGGTGTCCTTCGGCGCGGCCTTCTTCTTGGCCGTGGGAATCTCCTTGGCCTTGGCGACGGCCGCGGCGGCCTCATCCTGACCCACGTGGGTCAGGAACTCCGTGTACCCGGCCCGGGAGAACACCACGACGTCGCTGCAGAGTACGTCGTAGGTGTTGACCTGGTCGGCCACGATGATGTGCACGCTCGGTTCGTTGCGCAGGCTCTTCCAGGTCAGCTCGTCCGCACGGTCGAGTACTAGGAGGGTGCGCTTGATCGTGAAGTCGGCGTCCGCCAGCACGTCGCGCAGCGCCGTCAGCGCGGTCTGGGTCTTGGGCACGTCGCCCTCGATCAGCGCGCCGACCACGTACACCCGGCCGTGCTGGGCCCGGTCCGACAGCGCGCCGCGCAGCGCGGCCGCCTTCATCTTCTTCGGCGTCTTCTGCTCATACGACCGCGGCTTCGGACCGTGCACGGTACCGCCGCCGGCGAACTGCGGGGCGCGGATCGAGCCCTGGCGAGCCCGGCCGGTGCCCTTCTGCCGGTACGGCTTGCGGCCGCCACCGCGGACCTCGCCGCGCGTCTTGGTCGAGTGCGTGCCCTGCCGCGCCGCGGCCAGCTGCGCCACGACCACCTGGTGGATCAGCGGCACGTTGACCTTGGCGCCGAAGATCTGCGGCGGCAGCTCGACGTCGATCTTGGAGGTCACTGGTCCGCCCCCTTCACAGCGCTGCGGACGAACACGAGGCTGCCGTTGGGACCGGGGATCGCGCCCTTGATGAGCAGCAGGCCCTTCGCCTCGTCGATGGCGTGCACGGTCAGGTTCTGCACCGTGGTGCGCTTGTTGCCGTGCCGTCCCGCCATCCGCAGGCCCTTGAACACGCGGCCCGGGGTCGCGCAGCCACCGATCGAGCCGGGCGACCGGTGCTTGCGCTGGGTGCCATGCGAGGCGGACAGGCCGCCGAAGCCGTGCCGCTTCATGACGCCCGCGGTGCCCTTGCCCTTGCTCTTGCCGGTCACGTCGA
Organism: Streptosporangiaceae bacterium; assembly: GCA_036555725.1. GTDB lineage: Bacteria > Actinomycetota > Actinomycetes > Streptosporangiales > Streptosporangiaceae > CALAED01. The sequence goes on from DATBKU010000120.1 coordinate 15,513, forward strand.
TCTTCTGGCCGGCTTCGAACACCGTGACGGTGATCTCCTGGCCGAGGTCGTATTCGGCGGCGTCGTCGGTGCGCAGTTCGGCGAGGAACCGTCGCGGTGTCACGCCGGCCTTCTCGAACGTCCCCGTGCGCGGCTTGTTCACCTTGCGCGGGTCGATCTGGCCGAAGCCGAGCTGTACGGCGGAGTAGCCGTCGCGCTCGGGCGTACGGACCCTGGTGACGACGCACGGCCCTGCCTGGACGACGGTTACCGGAACGATCCGGCCCTCATCGTCGAAGACCTGGGTCATACCGAGCTTCTCGCCCAGGACGCCCTTCCTGTTCCTACTCATCTCTGGATGCGTCCTTAGAGCTTGATCTCGATGTCGACGCCGGCCGGGAGGTCGAGCCGCATGAGCGAGTCGACCGTCTTGGGCGTCGGATCGATGATGTCGATCAGCCGCTTGTGCGTGCGCATCTCGAAGTGCTCGCGCGAGTCCTTGTACTTGTGCGGCGAGCGGATGACGCAGTACACGTTCTTCTCGGTCGGCAGCGGCACCGGGCCCGCGACCTTGGCGCCCGTGCGCGTCACCGTCTCGACGATCTTCCGTGCCGAGGTGTCGATGACCTCATGGTCGTAGGCCTTGAGCCGGATGCGGATCTTCTGTCCCGCCATGGTGGCCTCGGTGTCCTTTGCTGGTAGTGCCGCTGTTACTTCGTCTTGCGTGGTGTGGCGGCCGGTCCCTCTCTGGAGGGCCCGACCGCCACTCCGAACGGTCTCGTTACTTGATGATCTTGGTCACTCGACCAGAGGCGACCGTACGGCCGCCCTCGCGGATCGCGAAGCGGAGGCCTTCCTCCATCGCGATCGGCTGGATGAGCTCGACCCGAATCTCGGTGTTGTCGCCCGGCATGACCATCTCGACGCCCTCGGGCAGGTGCACGACGCCGGTCACGTCCGTGGTCCGGAAGTAGAACTGCGGACGGTAGTTGTTGAAGAACGGTGTATGCCGGCCGCCCTCGTCCTTGGACAGAACGTAGATCTGCGCCTCGAACTCGGTGTGCGGGGTGTTGGTGCCCGGCTTGATGACACACTGCCCGCGCTCGACCTCTTCCCGCTTGATGCCGCGCAGCAGCAGGCCGACGTTGTCGCCCGCCTGGCCCTCGTCGAGCAGCTTGCGGAACATCTCGACCCCGGTGACGGTGGTCGTGGTGGCCTTGTCCTTGATGCCGATGATGTCGACGGTCTCGCCGACCTTGACGACGCCGCGCTCGACCCTGCCGGTCACCACTGTGCCGCGGCCGGTGATCGAGAATACGTCCTCGATCGGCATCAGGAATGGCTTGTCGATCTCGCGAACGGGCTCGGGGACGTTCTCGTCCACCGCGTTCATGAGCTCCATGACCTTGGCGCTCCACTCGGCGTCGCCCTCGAGCGCCTTCAGCGCCGAGACGCGCACGACCGGAAGGTCGTCGCCGGGGAACTCGTACTCGGTGAGCAGCTCACGGACCTCGAGCTCGACAAGCTCCAGGATCTCCTCGTCGTCGACCATGTCGGCCTTGTTGAGGGCGACGACGATGTACGGCACGCCGACCTGACGGGCGAGCAGCACGTGCTCCTTGGTCTGCGGCATCGGGCCGTCAGTGGCGGCCACGACCAGGATCGCGCCGTCCATCTGGGCGGCACCCGTGATCATGTTCTTGATGTAGTCCGCGTGACCCGGGCAGTCGACGTGAGCGTAGTGCCGCGCCTCGGTCTGGTACTCGACGTGCGCGATGGAGATGGTGATGCCCCGCTCCTTCTCCTCCGGCGCCTTGTCGATCTCGTCGAACGGCGTGAAGGGGTTGAGGTCCGGGTGCTGGTCGTGGAGCACCTTGGTAATCGCCGCGGTAAGGGTGGTCTTACCGTGGTCGATGTGCCCAATGGTGCCGATGTTTACGTGCGGCTTAGTCCGCTCGAACTTGGCCTTGGCCACGGGTGTCTCCTTGTGGATCTGACGCTTGGCGTCCGTCTTTGTCTTTTGGCTTCGTGTACTGGCTGGTCTGCTCGCGGCAGCGCGTTTACTCGCCTCGCGCCTTCGCGATGATCTCCTGTGCGACGTTCGCGGGAACCTCGGCGTAGGAGTCGAACTGCTGGTTGAAAACCGCTCGGCCCTGGGTCTTGCTGCGCAGGTCGCCCACGTAGCCGAACATCTCCGAGAGGGGAACGATGGCCCGGACGACGCGCGCTCCGTGCGCCTCGTCCATGGCCTGGATGTGACCCCGCCGACTGTTCAGGTCGCCGATCACGTCGCCCATGTTCTCTTCGGGCGTCGTGACCTCGACCGCCATCATCGGCTCCAGCAGCGTCGGATCGGCCCGGCGGGCCGCTTCCTTGAACGCCATGGATCCGGCGATCTTGAAGGCCATCTCCGAGGAGTCGACGTCGTGGTAGGCGCCGTCCTTGAGGGTGACCTTGACACCGACGATCGGGTACCCAGCGAGCACGCCGAACTCGGCGGCCTCCTGGCAGCCCGCGTCCACCGACGGGATGTACTCCCGGGGGATGCGGCCACCGGTCACCTTGTTCTCGAACTCGTAGCCGTCGCTGCCGCCGCCGAGCGGCTCCAGGTCGATGATCACGCGGCCGAACTGGCCGGCGCCACCCGTCTGCTTCTTGTGGGTGTACTCGACCTTCTCGACCTTCTTGCGGACGGTTTCGCGGTAGGCCACCTGCGGGCGGCCCACGTTGGCCTCGACCCTGAACTCCCGCTTCATCCGGTCGACGAGGATCTCCAGGTGGAGCTCGCCCATGCCGGAGATGATCGTCTGCCCGGTCTCGTCGTCCGTACGGACCTGGAAGGACGGGTCCTCCTCGGCGAGCCGCTGGATCGCGGTGCCCAGCTTCTGCTGGTCGACCTTGGTCCTCGGCTCGATGGCCACGTTGATCACCGGGGCCGGAAACGTCATCGACTCCAGGATCACCGGGTCACTGGCGTCGCAGAGCGTCTCGCCCGTGGTGGTCTGCTTGAGACCCATGACGGCGACGATGTCGCCGGCGCCCACGCGCTCGATCTCCGTGCGCTTGTTGGCGTGCATCCGGTAGATCTTGCCGATGCGCTCCTTACGGCCCTTCACGCTGTTGAGCACCTGCGTGCCGGCCCCGAGCACACCGGAGTAGACCCGGATGTACGTGAGCTTGCCCAGATGCGGATCGCTCATGATCTTGAACGCCAGCGCCGAGAACGGCTCGTCCTCGCTCGGCTTCCGCGTGATGACCTTGTCCTCGTCGTTGACGGCGTGGCCCTCGATCGAGGGCACGTCGATCGGCGAAGGAAGGTAGCGGACGATGGCGTCGAGGAGCGGCTGCACGCCCTTGTTCTTGAAGGCGGTGCCGCACAGCACCGGGGTCAGCTTGCTCGCGATGGTCGCGCGCCGGATCGCCGGGATCAGCTGCTCCGCGGTGGGCTCGTTGCCCTCGAGGTACAGCTCCATGATCTCGTCGTCGGCCTCGGCCAGCGTCTCCACCAGCTTGTCGTGCCACTCGCGGGCGGCCTCGAAGTGGGTGTCCGGGATGTCGAGGGTGTCGTACATCTCGCCCAGCTTGGCCTCGGGGCTCCAGACGAGCGCCGTCATCGACACCAGGTCGATGACGCCCTTGAAGTCGGCCTCGGCGCCGATCGGCAACTGCAGCACGAGCGGCGTCGCGTTGAGCCGCGACACGATCATGTCGACGCAGCGGTGGAACTCCGCGCCGACGCGGTCCATCTTGTTGACGAAGCACATGCGCGGGACGCCGTACCGGTCGGCCTGCCGCCAGACCGTCTCGGACTGCGGCTCGACCCCGGCCACACCGTCGAACACCGCGACGGCGCCGTCCAGGACCCGCAGGTTGCGCTCCACCTCGACGGTGAAGTCGACGTGCCCCGGAGTGTCGATGATGTTGATGGTGTGCTCGACGTCGTCGACGGGCCACTTGCAGGTGACGGCAGCGGAGGTGATGGTGATCCCTCGCTCCTGCTCCTGCTCCATCCAGTCGGTGGTGGCGGCGCCGTCATGGACCTCGCCGATCTTGTAACTCATCCCCGTGTAGTAAAGGATGCGCTCAGTCGTCGTGGTCTTGCCCGCGTCGATATGCGCCATGATCCCGATGTTCCGGACCTTGGCGAGGTCTACGCCGGTCTTAGTAGCCACTTGTGTTCGCGTTCCTTTGTTCTCGTACGTCCTCGGATGCTGGGGTTACCAGCGGTAGTGCGCGAAGGCCTTGTTGGACTCCGCCATCTTGTGCGTGTCTTCACGCTTCTTCACGCTGGCGCCGAGCCCGTTGCTCGCGTCCAGCAATTCGTTCATCAGCCGCTCGGTCATCGTCTTCTCCCGCCGTGCCCGCGAGTACTGCACCAGCCAGCGCAGCGCGAGCGTCGTGCTGCGGGCCGGGCGCACCTCCACCGGCACCTGGTAGGTGGCGCCACCGACGCGACGGCTCTTGACCTCGATGGTCGGCTTCACGTTGTCGAGCGCGCGCTTGAGAGTGACGACCGGGTCGTTGCCGGTCTTGTCCCGGCAGCCCTCGAGCGCGCCGTACACGATGTGCTGCGCGATCGAGCGCTTGCCGTCGAGCAGCACCTTATTGACGAGCGCGGTGACCAGCGGCGAGTTGTACACCGGGTCGGCGATCAGCGGACGCTTGCCGGCGGGACCCTTCCGAGGCATGTCAGCTCTTCTCCTTCTTCGCGCCGTAGCGGCTGCGCGCCTGCTTACGATTCCGGACGCCCTGGGTGTCGAGCGTGCCCCGGATGATCTTGTAGCGAACGCCCGGGAGGTCCTTCACCCGGCCGCCGCGCACGAGCACGATGGAGTGCTCCTGCAGGTTGTGGCCGACGCCCGGAATGTAGGCCGTGACCTCGATCCCGCTGGACAGCCGGACGCGAGCAACCTTGCGAAGCGCGGAGTTGGGCTTCTTCGGCGTCGTCGTGTAGACGCGCGTGCAGACGCCGCGGCGCTGCGGGCTCCCCTTGAGCGCCGGCGTCTTGTTCTTGGTCACCTTGTCCTGGCGGCCCTTGCGGACCAGCTGCTGGATCGTGGGCACCGCGTCTCCGTCTTCCTCGTACCGAGCCAGTAGGTCTCTTCGTCCAGACACCGCCCCTTGCGAGGCGATGACCTGCTGGTTTCCCTGTCTCTTCGGCCCACGAGGTCGGGCGTGTCGCGCCGTCCTCGTTTCACCCGGCCCGAAGCGGACCGAACACTGCCAGGAGTGGGATTGCATTGCGCCTTGCCGGTCAGCCTGCTCGGCATCGACCAAGCCAGCGCGCGCATTTGGCCCGCTAGGCGCGGGCACGAGGAAAGAGCCTACCTATCCTTGCGCAGAAGGTCAAAGCGAGCGCAGAACAACGCCCGCGACCACCCGGAAAGAGTGGTCGGCTCTCACCGCCGACGAGTCTACGTGCCGACGACCTCGAACGAAACAACGGGAAACGCCGGCGGTTTGTTCCCGCCGGCGTTTCCCGTCACTGCTGCTCGTCGGTGCTGCTCATCGGGGCTATAGGACGACGTACGCGATGACGATGACCGCCAGGACGACGACCGCGGCCAGACCGCCGATCACCAGCCACCTGCTGCCGGACGCCTTTTCCTTGCCGGACTCGCTCACGGCGCCGTACCCCGGGTAGCCGGCGCCGGGGGCCTGACCGTAGCCGACTTGCCCGGGCTGCCCCGGCTGCCCGGGCTGTCCCGGCTGTCCGTAGCCCGGCTGCTGGCCGTACCCCTGCTGCTGCCAGCCCTGCTGTCCGTACGGCTGCTGTTGGCCCTGCTCGAAGCCCGGCTGACCGTAGCCACCCTGCTGTTGGCCCTGGTCGTAGCCGGGCTGCCCGAAGGGCTGCTGCTGGCCGCCCTGTCCGTACGGCGACTGCCCCTGGCCCTGGTCGTAGCCGGGCTGTTGCCAACCCTGCTGCCCATACGCCTGCTGCTGACCCTGCTCGAAGCCCGGCTGACCGTAGCCGCCCTGCTGCGGCTGCTGCCAACCCTGCTGCCCGTACGCCTGCTGCTGGCCCTGCTCGAAGCCCGGCTGACCGTAGCCGCCCTGCTGTTGGCCCTGGTCGTAGCCGGGCTGCTGACCTTGGTCGTAGCCGGGCTGCTGGCCCTGGTCGTAGCCGGGCTGCTGGCCCTGGTCATAGCCGGGCTGCTGCCAGCCCTGCTGTCCGTACGGCTGCTGCTGGCCTTGATCGAAGCCCGGCTGACCGTACGGCTGCGCCGGCGGCTCCGCTGCGCCTGGCCCCTGTGCCCGGTAGTCGGAGCGGGTCTCCTCGGTCGGGGGCGTCGGCGGGGTGGGCTCGCTGCTCGGCTCCTCGGGCCGGAAGGCCTGCGTGGCCATCGCGTCCTCGGGGCCACCGGCGGGCGCGAAACCGCCTGGCTGCGCCGAGCCGTACGACTGCGGTTCCTCCTCACCGCCGGAACCGGCCGGACGGCCGGACTCCGGAGGCGGCACGATCATCGTGTGGTCGGTGCCGGACCCGCCCGGCCCGGGGTCGGCGGGCTGCTGCCATGGCTGCGGCGACCATTGCTCGGACTGCCCGGCCGGCGGGGTCGCACTGGGCCCCGACGGCTCCGCCGCCGCGCCGGGCCGCCAGGGCTCGGCCGGGGGTGAGCCGCTCGACCATGGCTCGGGCGTGACGGGCGGAGAGGAGGGCGGCAGCCAGGGCGAGCTCTCCGGCTCGGCGGACGGCTGCGCCGGCGGCTGGGTGCCCTCGGACGCGTGGAACGACTGGGTCGCGAGGTAGTCGGAGTTGTCGCCCTCGCCTGGCCCCTCGGCGGAACTGTCGTAGGACGGCTGGCCGTACGGTGGCTGCTGGCCGAAGGGCGGCTGCTGACCATACGGCTGTTGCTGACCGTACGGTGGCGGCTGCTCACCATAGGACGGTGGCGGCTGTTCGCCATACGACGGCGGCGGCGCGGGGCTCTCGCCCGGCGAACCCCCGTACGAAGGCGGGGAACTCTCGGGCGCCCCGTAGGGCGGCTGCGCCGCGCCGTACGGCGGCTCCTGGCCATAGGGTGCCTGCTGTCCGTACGCGGGCGGCTGCTCGCCGTAGGAGGGCGGCGGCGGGTACGTCGGGTGCTCCGGGTACGACGGCTCATTCGACGCCCCGGACGGATCCTGGCCCCCGTAGCCGTACGGCTGGTCCTGGCCCGGAGGCGCGGCCTCGGGCGGCGGCGTGCCGTACGACCCTGTGGGCGCCTCGGCACCGGGATCGGCGGGGGCGTTCTCCGAAGAGCTTGGCGGGGTCAGTCCGCTGACCTGTGGCGCGCCGAAGATGAAGGTGCGCTCGGACATCGGCCGAGACGAACTGGCTGGTTCCTGAGCCTCGCCGGTGACCCCGTCCTTGTCGCCTTCCTCAGGCGACGCGGCCGGCGTCTGGTCGTCGTCAGGCAACGGCCACTGCGGTTCGTGCGTGCCGTGCTGATCGGTCATCGTCGGGCTCCATCCGCGCCGTCACGTCCGCCGCCCGTGGCGTCCGGACTCGTAACCTGTGCTCAGAGGCGCGCGGCGCATATCGCGACCTCCAAACCCTCTCACTGACCACCGCGAAACGCGGGCCCCCAGCGGGGTGCATCCCCCAGCCTGCCGCGACCCTTGTCATCCCGCAAATCACACGGGCCATGACGTTGCGCTGAGAGCGTCGTCAAGACGGGCCAGACGCGCGCTGTCGGACGACCGGAACCGCGCATGGTCAGGGGCCCGCGGCGGGTGCCCGCCGCTCGAGGACGGGGATGGCGGCGGCCAGCGTCAGCGGAACGGCGAGCAGCGCAGCCAGTGCGAGAACGGCGATTCCGGAGTCGTTGACGGCGAAGCCGATGATCGCGGTGATCAGCGTCGCCAGCAGACCGGCGCGCAGGGCGGGCTCCCGCCGGAACAGCGGCACGAACCTGCCGTCGGCGCGCAGCAGCAGGAACGCGAGGACGAGAACGGGCAGCGGTACCAGCAGGGTGAGCCAGACGCTGCCAAGGGAGTGCAGCATCGAGTCCGCCTTTCTGGCGATGATCACTGCGGCCTGCCCGTCGAGCAGGCTCTGGAAGAAGTCGCCGAAGTGGGTGCGCGCGCCCGGCGGCCGCCGATAGTCGAGATAGGCAAGCCCCGCGACCAGCAGCGCGCCACCGAGACCGGCCGCGATGACCTTGCGGGGTGTCAGCCGCAGACCCGCGATCCAGATCGCCAGCAGCGCGACGCCCGGAGTCAGCGCTAGCACGCCGCCGAAGTCGCTGCCCCAGCCCGGCCACCCGTCGATGACGATCGCGGCGGCGCCGATGAGCAGCACGGTCAGCAGGGCGCGGCGACGGTGTCCGGCGGCGAGCGCTCGCCCGGCGAGACCCGCCGCGCAGACCAGCGACGCCGTGGCGAACAGCGCGAACGTGAGGTTGCCGAACCCGTAGAACCGGCCTGCGACGAGGGAGAAGTTCCCGTTGAGGCTGTCCGCCTGCAGATGCGATCCCGCGATCGCGTCCCCGGCCAGCGCGAGAGCGGTCACGGCGGCCACCACCGTTCCCGGGCCGAGGGGGTGGCGCCGCCAGGGGCCGGCCAGGGCCACCGCGAGGATGGCGAGGTCCGCCGCGACCACGGCCGCGACGAGCCCGCCCGAAGGATGGGTCAGCGACCACCAGGGCACCAGGTTCGCGAGGTACGTCGCGGCGGGCGCGGCGGCCGCCGCCAGCGCGACGTGGCGGGTCGCCGCGAGCACGGCCCGGCGCGCACCTCGGCGACGCCGCCACACGATGGCCGCGAGGCCGTAGGCGACGAGCTGCCCGACGACGAGCGCGACGTTGAACGGCGTCACCAGCGCCCGGGTAATGCGGGCGGCCAGGTCCCGGTTCTCCAGAGCGCGGACGGCGTCCGACTCCCGCGCCGGACGTACCGTGCCCCTTGACCAGGGCGCTCCGGTCAGTTCGGGCGGCACCGGCATCCCGGCCAGCTTCAACACCGTGGGCGTCACGTCGGTCAGGGTGACCAGACCGGGCCGGCGCGTCGACGACGCCGTAAGAAAGGTCGGCGCCCAGTCCCCTTCGCCCCCGCGCCAGGCGGTCACGGCGACCCGCAGCCCCGGCTCCCGGATGTCCGCGACGCCGACCAGCAGGATCGTGGCGTTCTCCGGCACTCGGGACAGCACCATGCCGAGCTTGCGATCCGCCCGTGCCAAGGCGGTCGCGCGATCGCCGTCCGCTCGCGTGATGTCGTCGATGTCCACGGCGGTGACACGGCAGTGCGCCCAAGCGGCGGCCGGAGTCCCCGCCACGGACGGCCGGTAGTAGTCGACGTGACCCGAGGAGTCGGCGAGCGCCAGCGCGCCACCACGCCCGACCGCGTTCGTACACCCGCCCGCCGCGTTCACCGCGTCGCCGAGCAGCCCGACCCGGGCGGCGTACGCGCCGGCGGCATTGTGACTCCGTACCTCGGCGAAGTCCGGGACGACCGCCCCGGCACCATCCCGGTGCGGCTTGGGCGGCCGCGCGCACCTCCCGTCGAACGGCTGCGCCCGGCTCCCGGCCGAGATCGTCAGCCACCCCTCCGCAGGGCAGCTGTAGGGCGCGACCCCGCGTACGGCGATGTTGGCAATCGCTCCCTCGCTCGCCAGCCCCCACAGCACGGGAGTCCGATGCGGCCGGACGTCCCCCCACCGCAGCCCGGGCACGCCGACCACGACGACGGCGTCGGCCGGTCGATCGCCGGCGAACGCGGGCGACGCCACCGAGAGCGTCCCCAGGAACACCACCGCCATCACAGCGATCCGGCGCCACATATCCCGAATTGTCCATCACGTCGGAGCAATCGACCATGGTCCTGGACTCCGGGATCCGCCGCGAAACGCCGAGAGGCCGCCTCCGAACTGCGTCGGAAGCGGCCTCTACGGGCTAGTGAACTACCGGTTGTACTGGCCGAAGTCGTACTCCTCCAGGGGCACGGCCTCGCCGGAGCCCTGGCCGAAGGCGTACTCGCCGCCGTCGTCGTAGGAGCCGACGGAGTAGACCGCCGCCTTTGCCTCCTCGGTGGGCTCGACCCGGACGTTGCGGTACTGCGGCATACCGGTACCGGCCGGGATGAGCTTGCCGATGATGACGTTCTCCTTGAGGCCGAGCAGCGGGTCGCTCTTGGCGTGCATGGCCGCCTCGGTGAGCACCCGGGTCGTCTCCTGGAAGGACGCGGCGGACAGCCACGACTCGGTAGCCAGGGACGCCTTGGTGATGCCCATGAGGACCGGCCGACCGGCCGCGGGCGTCCCGCCCTCGGCCACGACCGAGCGGTTGACCTCCTCGAAGAGGGGTCGCTCGACCAGGTCGCCCGGCAGCAGTTCGGTGTCGCCCGACTCGAGGATGTTCACCCGCTTGAGCATCTGGCGGACGATGATCTCGATGTGCTTGTCGTGGATCGACACACCCTGCGACCGGTAGACCTCCTGGACCTCGTGGACCAGGTGCAGCTGCACCGCCCGCGGGCCAAGGATGCGCAGCACCTCGTGCGGGTTGATGGCACCCATGATGAGCTGCTCGCCGACGTCGACGTGCGCGCCCTCCTTGACCAGGAGGCGCGACCGCATCGGCACCTGGTAGGCGATGTCGTCCGAACCATCGTCGGGGACGACCACGACCTTGCGGGTCTTCTCGGTCTCCTCGATCTTGATTCGGCCGGCGACCTCGCTGATCGGGGCGACACCCTTGGGGATGCGCGCCTCGAACAGCTCTTGGACTCGCGGCAGACCGTGCGTGATGTCCTGACCGGCCACACCACCGGTGTGGAAGGTCCGCATGGTCAGCTGCGTGCCCGGCTCGCCGATGGACTGGGCGGCGATGATGCCGACTGCCTCGCCGACGTCGACCCGCTTGCCCGTCGCCAGCGACCGGCCGTAGCAGGCCGCGCAGACACCGATCTTGGACTCGCAGACCAGCGCGCTGCGGGTCCGCACGTCCTCGACCTCGGCCTCGACCAGGCGGTTGATCACCGAGTCGGTGAGGTCGGTGCCGGCCGGGAAGATGACCGTGCCGTCGACCTCGACGTCCTCCGCGATCGTGCGCCCGATCAGGCTGTTCTCCGCGACCGGCGACTTGACCAGCGCGCCGTCGGCGGTGCGGTCGCCGAGCTTGAACGGGATCGTACGGTCGGTGCCGCAGTCTTCCTCCCGGACGATGACGTCCTGGGCCACGTCGACCAGACGCCGCGTGAGGTAGCCGGAGTCGGCTGTACGCAGCGCCGTGTCGGCCAGGCCCTTTCGAGCGCCGTGGGTCGAGATGAAGTATTCGACCACGGACAGGCCCTCGCGGAACGACGACTTGATCGGCCGCGGGATGGTCTCGCCCTTCGGGTTGGACACCAGGCCGCGCATGCCGGCGATCTGCCGGACCTGCATCGGGTTACCACGGGCACCGGAGTTGACCATCATCCACACCGGGTTGGTCCGCGGGAACGCGTTCTCCATGTCGGAGGCCACGTCGGCGGTGGCGTGGGTCCAGATCTCGATGAGCTCCTGCCGGCGCTCGTCGTCGGTGATCAGACCGCGGTCGTACTCCCGCTGCACCTTGTCGGCGCGCTTCTCGTACGAGGCCAGGATGTCGGCCTTGTTCGGCGGCGCGACGACGTCCTCGATCGAGATCGTGACGCCGGACCTGGTCGCCCAGTGGAAGCCGCGGTCCTTCAGCGCGTCGAGCGCCGCCGCGACATCGACCTTCGGGTACTTCTCCGCGAGCTCGTTGACGATCGCCGAGAGTTGCTTCTTGCCGACCTCGAAGTTCACGAACGGGAAGTCGGCGGGCAGGGTCTCGTTGAACATGCACCGGCCCAGGGTGGTCTCCAGCGTGTACGGCTGGCCGGCCTCGTACCCCTCGGGCGCCTGCCACCCCAGCGGCGGCGGGCTGTCCTTGAGCCTGATCTTGATCTTGGCCTGGAGGTCGAGCTCCTCCCGGTCGTACGCCATGATCGCCTCGGCCGGCGACGCGAACGAACGGTCCTCGCCCGCCGCGCCGTCCTTGGCCGACGTCAGCCAGTACAGGCCGATGACCATGTCCTGGGTGGGCATGGTGACGGGCTTGCCGTCGGACGGCTTCAGGATGTTGTTGGTGGACAGCATCAGGATGCGCGCCTCGGCCTGTGCCTCGGCCGACAGCGGCAGGTGCACGGCCATCTGGTCGCCGTCGAAGTCCGCGTTGAACGCGGTGCAGACGAGCGGGTGGATCTGGATGGCCTTGCCCTCGACCAGCTGCGGCTCGAAGGCCTGGATGCCGAGACGGTGCAGGGTGGGCGCCCGGTTGAGCAGCACCGGGTGCTCGGTGATGACCTCTTCGAGCACGTCCCACACGACCGGACGGGCCCGCTCGACCATGCGCTTGGCGCTCTTGATGTTCTGCGCGTGGTTGAGGTCGACCAGCCGCTTCATGACGAACGGCTTGAACAGCTCCAGCGCCATCTGCTTGGGCAGGCCGCACTGGTGCAGCTTGAGCTGCGGGCCGACCACGATGACCGAACGGCCGGAGTAGTCGACGCGCTTGCCCAGCAGGTTCTGCCGGAACCGGCCCTGCTTGCCCTTGAGCATGTCGGACAGCGACTTGAGCGGACGGTTGCCCGGCCCGGTGACCGGGCGGCCGCGGCGGCCGTTGTCGAACAGCGCGTCGACGGCCTCCTGCAGCATCCGCTTCTCGTTGTTGACGATGATCTCGGGCGCACCCAGGTCGAGCAGCCTCTTCAGCCGGTTGTTCCGGTTGATGACCCGGCGGTACAGGTCGTTGAGGTCGCTCGTGGCGAACCGGCCACCGTCGAGCTGCACCATCGGGCGCAGGTCCGGCGGGATGACCGGGATGCAGTCGAGCACCATGCCCAGCGGCGAGTTCCGCGTGTTGAGGAACGCGGAGACCACCTTGAGCCGCTTGAGGGCGCGCGCCTTCTTCTGCCCCTTGCCGGAGCGGATGACCTCGCGCAGCCGCTCGGCCTCGGCCTCGAGGTCGAAGCTCTCCAGGCGCTTCTGGATCGCCGCGGCCCCCATGCCGCCGTCGAAGTAGCGACCGAACCGGTCGCGCATCTCGCGGTAGAGCAGCTCGTCGCCCTCGAGGTCCTGGACCTTGAGGTTCTTGAAGCGGTTCCACACCTCGTCGAGCCGGTCGAGCTCGCGCTGGGCGCGGTCGCGCAGCTGCTTCATCTCCCGCTCGGCGCCTTCGCGCACCTTGCGGCGCTGGTCGGCCTTGGCGCCGGCGGCCTCGAGCTCGGCCAGGTCGGACTCGAGCTTCTGCTGCCGGGCCTCCACCTCGGCGTCCCGACGCTGCTCGATCTGCTGGCGCTCCACGGAGATGTGGGCCTCCAGCGTCGGCAGGTCGCGATCGCGCTTGTCGTTGTCGACATGCGTGATCATGTACGCCGCGAAATAGATGATCTTCTCGAGATCCTTGGGTGCAAGGTCGAGCAGATAACCGAGCCGGCTCGGCACACCCTTGAAGTACCAGATGTGCGTGACCGGCGCGGCCAGCTCGATGTGGCCCATCCGCTCCCGCCGCACCTTGGCGCGAGTGACCTCGACGCCGCAGCGTTCACAGATGATGCCCTTGAACCGGACTCGCTTGTACTTTCCGCAGTAACACTCCCAGTCGCGGGTCGGGCCGAAGATCTTCTCGCAGAAGAGCCCGTCCTTTTCCGGCTTGAGAGTCCTGTAGTTGATGGTTTCGGGCTTCTTGACCTCGCCGTGTGACCACTGACGAATGTCGTCGGCGGTGGCCAGGCCAATCCGCAGCTCGTCGAAGAAGTTGACGTCGAGCAACTTATTCCCCTTGTTGTTGATCAGACCTCTTCGACACTGCTCGGCTCACGCCCGCGCAGGTCGATGCCGAGCTCTTCCGCTGCCCGGAAGACGTCCTCGTCGGTGTCGCGCATCTCGATGGACATGCCGTCGCTGGAGAGCACCTCGACGTTGAGGCACAGCGACTGCATCTCCTTGATCAACACCTTGAACGACTCCGGGATGCCCGGCTCGGGGATGTTCTCGCCCTTGACGATCGCCTCGTACACCTTGACGCGACCGAGGACGTCGTCGGACTTGATGGTGAGCAGCTCCTGGAGGGCGTAGGCGGCGCCGTACGCCTCCAGTGCCCAGACCTCCATCTCACCGAAGCGCTGGCCGCCGAACTGCGCCTTACCGCCGAGCGGCTGCTGGGTGATCATGGAGTACGGGCCGGTCGACCGAGCGTGAATCTTGTCGTCGACCAGGTGGAGCAGCTTGAGGATGTAGATGTAACCGACCGAGATCGGGTCCTTGAAGGGCTCGCCGGTGCGGCCGTCGAAGAGCTTGGCCTTGCCGGTGGGGCCGACCATGCGCTCGCCGTCCCGGTTGGGCAGGGTGCTCTGGATCAGCCCGGTGATCTCCTCCTCACGGGCGCCGTCGAACACCGGCGTGGACGCCTTGGTCCACGGCTCGGCCTCGGCGGCTCCGATCTCCTTGAGGTGGCGCTTCCAGTCGGCGTCGTTGCCGTCGACCTTCCAGCCCCGGCTTGCCACCCAGCCGAGGTGGGTCTCGAGCACCTGGCCGACGTTCATCCGGCCCGGCACACCGAGCGGGTTGAGGACGATGTCGACCGGCGTGCCGTCCTCGAGGAACGGCATGTCTTCGACCGGGAGCACCTTGGAGATGACGCCCTTGTTGCCGTGCCGGCCGGCCAGCTTGTCGCCGTCGGTGATCTTCCGCTTCTGTGCGACGTACACCCGGACCAGCTCGTTCACGCCGGGCGGCAGCTCGTCGCCGTCGTCCCTGCTGAACAC
>DATBKU010000121.1:0-29718 GCA_036555725.1 Streptosporangiaceae bacterium
GACCTTACTGGGTCGGCCACGGCGGCGGTTCAGGTGGTTGAGCGCTCTCTAGCGGGGGAGATGGTCAGGACTTCTTACCGCGGGTCGCACCACCGCGTCCGCGCAGGTTAACGCCGGACTCCGTAAGGATGCGGTGAATGAAACCGTACGACCGGCCAGTGGCGGCAGCCAGGGCGCGGATGCTTTCGCCGGAGTCGTACCTCTTCTTGAGATCCGCCGCCAGCTTGTCGCGCTCGGCACCGGTCACGCGTGTGCCCTTCTTGAGGGTCTCGGCCACGAGTACCTCCCGTAGTGATGTGGTGACCGCTGCGTTATCTCTCGCCATGATCAGTCATTCCCGCCAGATCGGCTACCCACTACGTCAGAAAAGATCTGCTTCCTTGCTCGAGAAACCAGCCGCAGGTCAGGCAAGTGCCACCAGATCGGCAAAGTCATCACTCCAGATGTCTTCAATCCCATCCGGAAGCAAAATCACTCTTTCCGGCCGTAGCGCCTGGACGGCGCCTTCGTCATGGGTCACCAGCACGATCGCGCCCGCGAAGGTGCGCAGCGCCCGCAGGATTTCCGCACGGCTGGCCGGGTCGAGGTTGTTGGTCGGCTCGTCGAGCAGCAGCACGTTGGCGCTGGAGACCACGAGGGTGGCGAGGGCGAGCCGGGTCTTCTCACCGCCGGACAGCACGCCCGCCGGCTTGTCGACGTCGTCGCCCGAGAACAGGAAGGAGCCCAGGATCTTGCGGACCTCCACCTCCGCCAGGTCGGGCGCCGCGGACCGCATGTTCTCCAGGACGGTGCGGCCGACGTCCAGCGTCTCGTGCTCCTGGGCGTAATAGCCGATCCGCAGCCCGTGCCCGGGGGCCACGATGCCGGTGTCGGGCTCGTCGAGCCCGGCCAGCAGCCGCAGCAAGGTGGTCTTGCCCGCGCCGTTGAGCCCCAGGACGACGACCCGGCTGCCACGGTCGATCGCCAGATCGACATCCGTGAAGATCTCCAAGGATCCGTACGATTTGGACAAACCCGTCGCCGTCAGCGGTGTCCGGCCGCAGGGAGCGGGCTCCGGGAAGCGGATCTTGGCCACCTTGTCGGCGCGCCGCTCGTCCTCGACCCCGGCCAGCAGCCGCTGGGCGCGGCGCTCCATCTGCTGCGCGGCCCTGGCCTTGGTGGCCTTGGCGCGCATCTTGTCGGCCTGCGACTGAAGGGCGGCCGCCTGCCGCTCGGCGTTGGCCCGTTCGCGCTTGCGGCGTCGCTCGTCGGTCTCGCGCTGGGTGAGGTACGGCTGCCAGCCCACGTTGTAGATGTCGATCACGCAGCGGTTGGCGTCGAGGTGGAAGACCCGGTTGACCACGGCCTCCAGCAGACCGACGTCGTGGCTGATGACGACGAGGCCGCCTTGGTGGGACTTGAGGAAGTCGCGCAACCAGCCGATCGAGTCGGCGTCCAAATGGTTGGTCGGCTCGTCGAGCAGCAGATTGTCGGCCCTGGAGAACAGGATGCGGGCCAGCTCGACGCGCCTGCGCTGGCCGCCGGACAGCGTCCGCAGCGGCTGCTTGAGCACGCGGTCCGGCAGGCCGAGGCTGGACGCGATCGAGGCCGCCTCCGCCTCGGCCGCGTAGCCGCCCAGCACATGCAGCCGGTCCTCCAGGCGCCCGTACGTGCGTACGGCACGGTTGCGCTCCTGGCCGGTCGCGGTCGCCATCGTGACCTCGGCCGTACGCATGCCGCTCAGCACCTCGTCGAGCCCGCGGGCCGACAGGATGCGGTCGGCGGCGAGCACGTCGAGATCACCGGTGCGCGGGTCCTGCGGCAGGTAGCCCACGGTCCCGCTGGTGGTGACCGAGCCCGCCGCCGGCTGTCCCTCGCCGGCGAGGATCTTGGTGAGGGTCGTCTTGCCGGCGCCGTTGCGGCCGACCAGGCCCACCCGGTCGCCGGGGTTCACCCGGAAGGTGGTGCCGTCGATCAGCAGCCGCGGGCCGGCGCGCAACTCGATATCAGTCGCGGTGATCACGGTGAGGTGCTCCAAGGACAACGAAGGGACGGGCCGACAGCACGAAGCGGCGCGCCGCGGGTGGCGGCGCGCCTGAACGGCCCATCAGCTCAGGAGCATCATGCGATCAGTCTACGTGGCCCGCCGCGCTAGGGCGAAATCATTTCGGCGGCCACGGCCGGCTGCGGGGCGGCGTCGAGGTCCCGCCACACCGTGCCGAAGAACGGCGGCAGGCAGATGATCGTGAGGGCGCCGGCGAAGGCGAACAGCGCCCAGGTGAGCCCCAGCCAGCCGGTGAGCGCGCCCGCGAGCAGGCCGCCGAGCGGCATCCCGGCGTACGCCCCGGCATCGGCCGCGCCCAGCACCCGGGCCCGCAGCCGGGCCGGGATGCGCTCGAACTCGACGACGCCGAGCAGCGGGTTCAGCGCCCCGGACAGGACACCGCACACCGTCAGTGTGCCGAGAATCACGGCGAACGGCGGCCGCACCGCCAGCACGAACATGCCGGGCACCGTGGCGAGCAAGAAGCAGACGGCGTAGGTCGGCCGGCGCGGCAGCCGGTGGCCGACCATCCCGTAGGCCAGCGCCCCCACCATCGCGCCCCCGCCCGTCAGGCCCAGCATCAGGCCGAGCCCGCGCGGATCCCCGAGGACCTCCCGCGCGTACACCGGCAGCAGCACCTGGGACCGGCCCGTGCTGAGCATGTTCGCGACGAGGATCATCAGCGTGATGGCGCGCAGCAGGCGGTCGCGCCACAGGAACGCCAGCCCCTCCCGGAGCCGCGCGAGGTAGCCGTCGGCGTCCCGCTCACCGGCTCGATAGCCGGCGGAGGGCACCCCGCAGCCGATCAGCAGGCTCGAGGCGAGAAACGTCGCCGCGTCGATGAGCAGCAGCGCGACCGGGCCGAGCCGGGTCGCACCGAACGCGGCGATGAGCAGGCCCGCGAGCGGCGCCCCGGCCATGCGGGCGCCGCGCGATACGGCGTCGAACGCCGCGGTGGCGCGTTCCATTCGTACGTTGCCGGACACCGCGAGGGCGGGCACCAGCGCCCGCCGGGCGGTCTCTCCGGGGCCGGTCAGCAGCCAGCGCCCGAACAGCATGATGAGCAAGGGCGCGAAGCCGAGCCCCGTCGTGAGGAACAGCGCCGGGATGGCCGCCGTGAGGAGCCCGCTCGCGAGATCGGAGATGACGCTCGACCGCCGGTGCCCGAGCCGGTCGACGATCGCCCCGCCGAACACCGCTGAGATCACGACCGGCGCCAGGGAGACGAACGCCGCGACCCCGGCCCTGGTCGCGCTCCCCGTGGTCGCCAGCACGAACCACGGGACCGCGATGGCGGTCATGGTGGTGCCGGTGTTGGACAGCGCGCCGGCCGTCAGCAGCGTCGCCAGCCCACGCCGCGCCCGGCTGTCGCTCACGCGATCGGCGCCCGCGGGGCGGACTCGGTCGCATCGGACATAACGCCACGATCGTCCGGCCAAGTCTTCTTTGCAAAGGGTCTCCGGCCGGTTCGGCGGCGCATCATCCATGCGAAGTCGGCGGGGGGGTGGGCAGGGGCGCGGCATCGGGTTCAGGATGCTGTGGAACGGAACCAACTGAGGAGTCGACGTGAGTGAGGTAACGAGCAACGCCGCTACCGGTACCCCAACCTGGATCGACCTCGGCATTCCCGACCTGGAGCGCGCCGAGGCCTTCTACGGCGCCGTATTCGGCTGGGAGTTCGACGAGGGGGCGCCGGAGACCGGCCGGTACACGATGTGTCTGGTGCGCGGGAAGGCCGTCGCGGCGATCATGCCGAACCCGGACCCGAACGCCACCGAGTTCTGGTGGAACGCCTACTTCGCGACCGACGACGTCGATGGGACCGCGAAGCGGATCACCGACGCCGGAGGCATGGTCCCCATGGAGCCGATGGACGTCATGGACGCCGGCCGGATGGCGATCGGCGTCGATCCGAGGGGCGGCCAGTTCGGGCTCTGGCACGGCCGCACCATGATCGGCGCGAGCATCATCAACGAGCCGGGCGCGATGGCCTGGACCGAGCTGGAGACACCCGACACCAAGTCGGCATCCGAGTTCTACGCCGCGGTGTTCGAGCGGCCGATCGAGGCCATGAGCGAGCCGGGCTTCGACTACCACATGATCACCGTCGACGGCCGGCCCGTCGCGGGGATCTGGGGCCGGCCCGAGCGCGACAGGGCCCGCTGGGTGACCTACTTCGCCGTCGATGACACCGACGCCGCGGTCGGCGCCGCGACCGGGGCCGGGGGCACCGTCGAGAGGGCCGCGCAGGACTCGCCGTACGGCCGGATGGCCGTGCTACAGGATCCATTCGGCGTGACCTTCTCGGTGATCAAGCTCGTCGACAACCCGCCGTCCTGACCGTCCCGGCGTCCGGCGAGCACAGGCCAGGGACGGTGACCGGCGGCGACAGAGCGCGGCCGCCGCGGCTGCGGCCGGGGGACAGGGTCGCGGTGGTCGCGCCGAGCGGGCCGGTCGATCCGGAGCGGCTCGCCGCCGGCTGTGCCGCGCTGCGCGACCTCGGCCTCGACGTAGTCGTGGGCAAGCACGCCGGTGCCCGGGTGACCCTGGCGGAGCGGGAGCCGGTGCCACCTGACTGGCAGGGGCTGGCCGGCGCCGACGCCGATCGGGCCGCCGACCTGCAACAGGCCTGGTGCGACCCCGGCGTCCAGGCCGTGCTGTGCGCCCGCGGCGGCTATGGCGCCACGCGGGTGCTCGACCACCTGGACTGGACGGTCCTGGCCGCGGCCTGTTCGGCGCATGGGCCGAAGATCCTGCACGGGTCCAGCGACATCACGGCGCTGCACGTGGCGTTCGGACGGCGGCTGGGCGTCACCACGTCGTTCGGCCCGATGGTGGCCTCGCTGCTCGCCGAGCGCGAGCCGGCCTCGACGGAGCACGCGCGCGCCGCCCTGTTCGGCCCCGGCGAACCGGTGCCCGGCGGCCATGCGCTCGTGCCCGGGCGGGCCGAGGGCGTTCTGACCGGCGGGAACCTCTCCCTGCTCGCCGTGCTCGCCGGCACCCCGTACGGCGCGGAGCCGGCGACCGGCCGGATCGCCTTCCTCGAGGACGTCACCGAGCAGCCGTACCGGATCGACCGGATGCTCGTCCAATTGCGGCAGGCGGGCTGGTTCGACGGCGTGGCCGGGATCGCGCTCGGCACCTGGGTCGACTGCGGCGACCCCGCGGAGCTCGACGCGGTGTTCCGGGCCCGGCTGGCGCCGCTGGGTGTCCCGATCCTGGCCGGGCTGCCGGTCGGGCACGGGCCGCGCCAGCTCACGATCGAACTGGGCGCCCAGGTCCGCCTCGACGCCGAGCGCGAACTCCGGCTCACCTTGACACCGCCTTGACCAGTGCAAAGAACCAGCTTGCCCTACTGGTCGGTAGCCACCGCGGCGCCATCCGCCGATCGGATCGTGGTTTCCCTGCGCCGAAATCGCTACCGCAATGTAAGCCAAGGACTTCCGGACGCGCGCAACTCCTGACAAGCTCTACTCTGCGGATCATGTTGGTCGAGGAGGAGTGCATGCACGCCGACGAGGAGGAGGGGCGTCGGGAGTGGGCCTCCTCCCGGGGGCCGATCGAAGACGGAGTGCTCGACTCCCTGGTCGTCCTCGTCGCGGAGAACCTCGGCTACGCGTGCCGCCGGGTGCCCGGCGACGTGATGCTGCTCGAAGGCGCGAACCGGCTGCACGTCAGCATGAAGAACCTGCGCCAGCTGGCCCGGCTGGTCCCGCGCGACGACTGGCCCGCGCTGGTGTCCGACCACATCTCCACGATCGTCACCGCCATCGAGGAGCCGCTCGACCTGACCAACTTCGAGCTGGCCCAGCACCTGCTCCGCACCCGCATCTACCCGGCCGAGGCCGACAACGGCATCCTCGCCGCGCGGCCGTTCGCGCCCGGGCTCATCGAGGCCGTCGTCGTCGACACCCCGACGACCGTGCGCACGGTCACCATCGAGGAGATGGAGGACTGGCCGGTCTCCGGCGACGCCCTGTTCGTGCTGGGCCGCGCCAACGTACGCTCCGACGGCGCGCTGCAGGCCGAGGAGCAGGAGCTCGGCGACCGCGTCCGGGTCACCGTGCTGCACGGCTGGACCTTCTACGCCGCCACGCATCTGGCCTGGCTGGACGAGTACCTCGACATCGGGCCGTACGGCGCGCTCGTCGTGGTGCCCAGCCGCAGCCTCATCGCCGCGTACCCGATCCGGGCCCGCGCGTACGCCAGGGAGGCCGCCGTGCGGGCGGCCGCGGCCCAACTGCAGGCCCACGCCCACCAGGCGTACGAGGAGGGGCCGGGGTCGCTCAGCCCGCACCTGTTCTGGTGGCGGGGCGGCTCGCTGACCCTGCTGGAGACCCGGGTCAGCGGCGACTCGCTGATCCTGCCGCGAGACTTCGTGGCGTCGCTGACCGCGCGGACCGCCGAGCCGTAACGGCTACTGTCGCGTCATGCTGCGCCGCGGCCCGTCGTGGCCGGACAGGTCGTACGCCGTCCGGATCAATGGCACGTGGGTGAACGCCTGCGGGAAGTTGCCCACCTGACGCTTGAGCCGTGGGTCGTACTCCTCGGCGAGCAGCCCGACGTCGTTGCGGAGCGAGAGCAGCCGCTCGAACAGCTCGCGGGCCTCCTCCTCGCGGCCGACCAGCCGGAAGCCGTCCGCCAGCCAGAACGAGCAGGCGAGGAAGGCGCCCTCGGTGCCGGTGAGCCCGTCGGAGGTCGCGCCCGGGTGGGTGGGGTAGCGCTGGACGAACCCGTCCTCGCCGAGCTCACGATGGATCGCCGCCACCGTGCCGGCCACCCGCGGATCGTCCGGCGGCAGGAACCCCACCTGCGGGATGAGCAGCAGCGCCGCGTCGAGGTCGGTCGAGCCGTACGACTGCGTGAAGGTACCGCGCTCCTTGTCGTACCCCTTGTCGCAGACCTCGCGGTGGATGCGGTCGCGGATCCGGCGCCAGTGGTCGGCCGGCCCGGGCAGGCCGTACTCCTCGGCCATGCGTACCCCGCGGTCGTACGCCACCCAGCACATGACCTTGGAATGCACGAAATGCCGGCTCTCGCCGCGGACCTCCCACAGCCCCTTGTCCGTGGTGGTCCAGCGGGACTCCAGGTAGTGCAGCAGTGCCTGCTGCATCGCCCACACCGCGTCGGCGGTCGGCAGCCCGGCCCGGCGGGCGAGGTAGAGCGAGTCCATGACCTCGCCGGGGACGTCGAGCTGGAGCTGGTTCACGGCCGCGTTGCCGACCCGGACCGGGCGCGACCCCTCGTACCCTGGCAGCCAGTCGACCGTCCACTCGGTCAGTCGCCGCTCGCCGGCCACGCCGTACATGATCTGGATGTCGTCCGGGCTGCCCGCCACTGCCCGGACCAGCCACTGCCGCCAGGCCTCCGCCTCTTCGGTGTAGCCACTGCGGATCGCCGCCTCGAGGGTCATGGTCGCGTCGCGCAGCCAGCAGTAGCGATAGTCCCAGTTGCGGGAGCCGCCGAGGGCCTCGGGCAGCGACGTCGTCGGTGCCGCCACGATGCCCCCGGTCGGCGCGTACGTGAGCGCCTTGAGGGTGATAATCGACCGGATGACGGCGTCGCGATACTCCCCCTCGTACGTACAGGTCTTGACCCAGTCGAGCCATAGCTGTTCGGTCTCGGCCAGCGCCTCCTCGGCGTCGACCGGCTTGGGCGCGGGCAGGTGGGACGGATGCCAGGTCAGCACGAAGGGCACCCGGTCGCCCTCCCGTACGGTGAACTCAGCGACATGCGCGAAGTCCTCCCCGCGTACGGGGATCGGGCCGCGCAGCCAGATCGAGTCGGGCCCGGCGACCCCGGCCACTTGGCCGTCGAGTTGCTGCATCCACGGCACGATGTGGCCGTAGTCGAAGCGCAGCCGCAGCACGAACCGCATCGGCACCTCGCCCCGCAGGCACTCGACGATGCGGACGATGTCGGGCGCCTCACCGCGGTGCGGCATGAAGTCGGTCAGCCGGACCGTGCCGGTCGGGGTGTCCCACTCGGTCTCGAGGATCAGCGTCTCGCCGCGGTACCTGCGGCGCGACGAGCGTCGATCGGGACCCTGCGGGGCGATCCGCCAGTGCCCGTTCTCCTCGTCGCCGAGTAGCGCCGCGAAACAGGCGGGGGAGTCGAACCGCGGGAAACAGAGCCAGTCGATGGAGCCGTTACGGCCGACCAGCGCCGCGCTCTGCATGTCGCCGATCAGCGCGTAGTCCTCGATACGTGCCGGCATGGCCTGAGTCCCTTCGGGGGTCGCGTTGTACGAACCGTAACCCTGCCGTGCCGGCCTCCTTCGGTTGGGGGTGTGGGCGTGTCCGGACCGGAACCGGCTCGGTTCGGCGTGCGCGCCCGCGCGGCTTGATGGCCAGGGCGGGGATGAGGACGTGGGTCAGCGGGCCGATCGAGACGGCGTACACGAGCGTGCCGATGCCCACGGTGCCGCCGAGCAGCCAGCCGACGGCCAGCACGGACAGCTCGATGGCCGTCCGGACGACCCGGATCGAATGACCACGCGCCGCCAGTCCGATGGTGAGCCCGTCGCGCGGCCCGGGGCCGAGCCCGGCGCCGATGTAGCACCCGGTGGCGAATGCGCCGACCAGGACGGCGGCGATGAGGTACGTCCAGCGCATCACGAGGCCGTGCGGATCGGGGAGCAGGGCGAGGGACAGGTCGGCGAACACCCCGATCAGTACGGCGTTGCTCACCGTGCCGACGCCCGGACGCTGCCGCAGCGGAATCCACAGCAGCATGACGAGGAGGGCCACGATGATGATCCAGGTGCCGATCGACAGGCCGGTGACGCGGGCGAGGCCCTGATGGAAGACGTCCCACGGGTCGTTTCCCAGGCCCGACGACACTTGCAGGCCAATACCGAATCCGTACAACGCCAATCCGACGTACAGCTGGACCAGCCGTCGCACCAGAGCAGCCACGGGTGCGCATCCTCTCGCAGACAGAGACCGATGAGTCAATTGAGCCAGCGAAAGGCTTGAAAGTTTAGAGCCAATCTAAGAAAGTGGCTTCATGGTGGCACGACCACGCACGATCGGCGGCCCGCAACTGGCCAGGCTGCTCGGCGACCTGCCCGCCGAGCGGCCCTTCTACATCGCATTGGCCCGGGCCATCCGGGGGCTGGTCCTGGACGGCGGGCTCGCCCTCGGCGTCCGGCTGCCGGCCGAACGCGACCTGGCCGCCGCGCTCGGCGTGAGCCGGACGACGGTGACGGCGGCCTACGACGCGCTGCGCGCCGAGTCCTTCGTCCGGAGCCGGCAGGGCGCGGGCAGCTGGACGGCGCTGCCGCGCGGCCACGGGTCCGTCCGGCCCCCGGCGGCCGCCCGTACCGTCCTCGGCGCACCCGAGCCGGAGATCGACCTCGGCAACGCGGCGCCGGCGGCACCGGAGGTCTTCGAGGAGGCCGTCGCCGACGCGGTGGACCGGCTGCCCGGATACATCGGGGGGCCTGGCTACGATCCGGCCGGCATCGCCCCGCTGCGCGAGGCCATCGCGGACCGTTACGGCGCGCGTGGCCTGCCGACCCGTCCGGAGCAGATCGTGGTCACCGCCGGTGCGCTGCAGGCGCTGACCCTGGTGCTGGAGGAGCTGCTGACCCCGGGCGATTCGGTGCTGGTCGAGTCCCCGACGTACCCGCACGCGCTCGACGCGCTGCGCAGACGCGGCGCCCGGCTGATCCCGGTCGGGGTGAACGCCGGCTGGGACATCGAGCTGATCGCCACCAGCATGCGGCAGACCGCGGTCCGGCTCGGCTACGTCAACCCCGACTTCCACAACCCCACAGGCCACCTCATGGACGACACGCGGCGCGCGGAGCTGGCGGCCGCCACCAAGCGGACCGGTGGCTACCTGATCTCCGACGAGACCTTCGCCGAGCTGTCCCTCGACGGCAGGCCGATGCCGCCGCCGCTCGGCGCGTACGACACCGACGGCCGGATCATCGGCATCGGCTCGGCGGCCAAGCTGTTCTGGGGCGGGCTGCGGATCGGCTGGATCCGGACCACGCCGCCGCTCGCCCGCAAGATCGCCACGCTCCGCGAGTCGGTCGACCTCGCCAGCCCGGTGCTCGAGCAGCTGATCGTGCGGGAGCTGCTGCTCCGAGTGGAGGAGGTCCGTGCCGAGCGGAAGGCCCTGCTCGGCGCCGGCCGCGACGCGGCGCTGGCGGCGTTGGGCGACCTGCTGCCGGAGTGGGAGGTCGTCGTGCCCGCGGGCGGGATGTCGCTGTGGGTGCGGCTGCCGGGGCCGGTCTCGTCCGCGCTGGCCGGCGCCGCGGCCCGGCTGGGCGTACGCGTCGTGCCCGGGCCGCTGTTCGGCGTCGACGGCCTGCTCGAAGACTATGTACGGCTGCCGTTCGTCCAGCCGCCCGAGGTGCTGCGCGACGCCGTGGAGCGGCTGGCCCAGGCCTACCACTCCGTGGAGAACGCCGCCGCCCCGCGCTCCGTGCTCAGCTATGTGTGACACGGCGTTACGTGTGACACGGCGCGGCCGGGCCGTACGGCGTTGTCGGAGCCGGCTGCTAGAACGGAACGGTGCGGATCGGCCGGTTGCCCGTCGACGAGCAACTGCGCGCGTTCCGGTCCGCCCTGGAGCGCAACGACCTGCTGGCGGAGGTGCTCACCCGGGCGAGCCGCCTCAACCTGCCCGACTGGTATCTCGCCTCCGGCTGCCTGTATCAGACCGTGTGGAATGTGGTCACCGGCCGCCCGCCGGGGGAGGGGATCGAGGACTACGACCTCATCTACTTTGATCAGGCGGATCTGTCGTGGGAGGCCGAGGACGCGGCCATCCTCGCCGGGCAGAGGGTTTTCGGTGACCTGCCCGCACCGGTACAGATCCGCAACCAGGCGCGGGTGCACCTGTGGTACGAGCGGAAGTTCGGCGTGCCGAGCGCACCACACGACTCGGCCGAGTCGGCGATCGACACGTTCCCGGCCACCGTGTGTTGCCTGGGAGTCCGCATCGAGGGCAACCGGAGCTGGCGCGTGTATGCGCCCTACGGTCTGTCGGATGTGTTCAATCTGGTCGTGCGGCCCAACACCGTCCAGGTGACCCGCGATGTTTACGAGGCCAAGGCGAGCCGCTGGCGGCGGCAGTGGCCCGGCCTCACCGTCCACCCGTGGCCTGACCACATCGGCGGCGCGCGCGGCCCGTCGCCCGGCCGCACGTAAGCCGTCCCGCGTTCGTGCCCTGCGGGGTTCGATGCTAGGGACACGCAGGTAGAACCGGTATTCAGCCCTTGACGCAGATGAGCTGGCGGAGGTGGGCGACGACCTCGACGAGGTCGGACTGTTCCGCGATGACCGACTCGATGTCCTTGTAGGCCCCGGGGATCTCGTCGACCACGCCGCCGTCCTTGCGGCACTCGATGCCCTGGGTCTGCGCGATGAGGTCGTCGACCGTGAAGGACTTGCGGGCCTTGGTCCGGGACATCCGCCGGCCGGCGCCGTGCGCGGCCGAGTTGTAGGCCCGCTCGTTGCCGAGACCGCGGACGATGTACGTGCCGGTGGCCATCGAGCCCGGGATGATGCCCAGGTCGCCGGCCCCGGCGCGGATCGCACCCTTGCGGGTGACGAGCAGCTCGACGTCGTCGTAGGTCTCCTCCGCCACGTAGTTGTGGTGGCAGGAGATCATGTCGTCCCATCGCACCTTGCGACCCGTGAAGAAGCGCGTCACCACATTCTGGGTGAGCGCCATCATCACCGCGCGGTTGCGCCGTGCGTAGTCCTGCGCCCAGAACAGGTCGCGCCGGTACGCCTCCATCTTCGGGGTGCCCTTGATGAAGACGGCCAGGTCGCGGTCGGGCAGGTCCTGGTTGTGCGGCAGCCGCATGGCGGCCTCGATGTGCTGCTCGGCCAGCTCCTTGCCGATGTTGCGGGAGCCGGAGTGCAGCACGATCCACACCGCGCCCTCGTCGTCGGCGCACACCTCGAGGAAGTGGTTGCCGCCGCCGAGCGAGCCCATCTGCGCGCGGGCCCTGCCGAGTCGGCCCCGTACGCCCCGGGTGAGCTCGTCGAAGCCCTGCCAGAAGTCGTACCAGCCGCGCTCCTTCAGCCCGGGGATCGCGGAGGGGTCGACCGGGTTCCGGTGCGCGCCCCGTCCGACCGGCACGGCCTTCTCGATCTTCGACCGCAGCCGGCTCAGGTCGTCCGGCAGGTCGTCGACGGTGAGCGACGACCGTACGGCCGTCATGCCGCAGCCGATGTCGACGCCGACCGCGGCCGGTGACACGGCGTCGCGCATCGCGATCACCGAGCCGACCGTGGCGCCCTTGCCGTAGTGCACGTCCGGCATCACCGCGACGCCGTCGACCCACGGCAGGTTCGCCACGTTGCGCAGCTGGTCGAGCGCGCCCGACTCGACGCCGGCCGGGTCGGTCCAGATCCGGATCGGGACGCGGCCGCCCCGGATGGTGTACGGCATCACCGCCTCCAATCCGTTTGTGTCCGGTGTGCCGCGATCTATGACGCCAGACATACCCGAACCGGTTCAATCGATTTATCGGGCGCCACAGCGAACCGGCAGCCCGCCCGCGGGCGCCGTCCGTCAGCGGCTGGCGGCCGCGGCGTACACCCGGCCCTCGTGCAGGCGCAGCGGCGGCTGGACGAGCCGCTCGACGAGGCTGCGCTCCGGCAGGCCGAGGCGCAGCCGGGCCGCCTCCAGCGGGATCCCGGGGGTCCCAGGGTTGACCTCGGCGTGCCTGGTGAGCTCGTGCAGCAGCCGCCGGCGCAGCGACTCCCAGTGCCCGGGGTCGGCGAACCAGCCGGGCCCCACCCGGACCGCCTCGGGCGGCGCCGCGCAGCCCATCACCTCCAGGTCGGCGGCGCGCAGCACCCCGTGCCGGCGCAGCAGCTGCTCGCCGCCGGGCCGGTCGGGCCAGGTGGCCAGCTCGCGAGCGCGGCTGGTCGCCGCCCCGCGCGGGGTGAGCGGCGGCGGCCGTACGTCGAGCACGTGGATCCGGGCGACGGCCCGGCGCGCCGGATCGCGCAGCAGGGCCCGGTCGCCGACGTGCAGCGGCAGCGCCGTGTTGAGGGTGAGCCGGGCGGTGTCGGGGCCGAGCGCCCGCAGCCGTACCGGCACCGCGGCGGAGCCGATGTGCAAGGTCAGCTGCGGGGGCAGCCGTCCGGATGCCGCGCCGAAGCCGTGCCGTACGTCCAGGCTGGTCGTGTGGGTCCAGCGGCCGCCCACGACCAGCGGGGTGCCGAGGGCGATCGGCCTGACCGCGCCGGTCAGCGTGAGGGCGACCCTGCTGACCCCGGACACCTGCTCGACGGCGCCGGCCGGCGTCCGTACGGCACCGACCCGTACGGCACGCCCCGCGACGATCAGCTGGTCGCCCACGCGGATGGTGCCCTCCGGCAAGGTTCCGGTCACCACCGTCGCGTTCCCCAGCGGGCCGCCCGCCATCGACGACCCGTCGACCCACAGCCGTACCGGCGCGGCCGGGCTGGGCTGCGGCAGCCGCCGGACCAGCCGGTCGAGCGCCGCGGTCACGTCGTCGATCCCGGCACCCGTCCGGGCGCTCACCGCCACACACTCGGCCCCGGCCAGGGTGGTGCGCTCGATCTTGGCGCGCGCCTGCCGCATGGCGAGCTTGGGGTCGGTCCGGTCGGCGCGGGTGACGACCAGCAGCCCGTCGCGTACGCCGAGCGCCTCGATGGCGGCGAGATGCTCGGCCGTCTGCGGCAGCCAGCCCTCGTCGGCGGCGACCACCACGATGACCGCGGAGGCGGTGCCGAGGCCGACCGGCGGCGCGCCGCGCGCATCGGCCGGGGCGTCGACGAACGCGAGCCGGGCGCCGGAAGGCAGGGTCGTCCACGCCGCGTCGAGGTCCGCCGCAGGGGCGGGCCGCCCCACCGGGTCGGTCCCGGTGAGCGCGCGGACCAACGAGGACTTGCCCTGGCCTTTGTGCCCGGCAGTCGCGACAACCTGCATGCACCGCTCCAGCAACCGGAGAGCTCCCGACCAAACCCTAGGCACCTTGACCTGCCGGTGGGAACCGGTCTTGACGAAACGGACTTCGGGGACGCCCTATAGGAAGGGGTAGATCTCCATGATGTCGCACCCATCCGGAGGAGCTCATGGGCGCTTACGCCGCCGCGTACGAACGCAGCATCGCCGATCCCACCCGGTTCTGGGGGCTGGCGGCGCGCGACATCCGATGGCGTACGCCGCCTGACCGGGTGCTCGACGACGGGGCGCCGCCGTACTACCGCTGGTTCACCGGCGGCGAGCTCAACACCTGCGAAAACGCGCTCGACCGGCACGTGGAGGAGGGCCGGGGCGACCAGCCCGCGCTGATCTACGACAGCCCGATCACCGGCTCCCAGCGGACCTTCACCTACGCCGAGCTGACCGCGGAGACCGCGCGGTTCGCGGGCGCGCTGCGCGGCCTGGGCGTCGACCGCGGCGACCGCGTGGTGATCTACCTGCCGATGGTGCCCGAGGCGATCATCTCCATGCTGGCGTGCGCCCGCCTCGGCGCCGTGCACTCGGTGGTGTTCGGCGGATTCGCGCCCAAGGAGCTGGCGCTACGGATCGACGACGCGCGCCCGAAGGTCATCATCTCGGCGTCGTGCGGCATCGAGCCGTCCCGGATCGTGGCGTACAAGCCGATGCTCGACGAGGCGCTCGACCTCGCCGGGCACAAGGTCGACCACTGCGTAATCCTGCAGCGGCCGGAGGCGCACGCCGACCTCGTGCGGCCGCGCGACCTGGAGTGGGGCGAGGCGCTGCGCGACGCGACGGCCGCCGAGTGCGTGCCCGTGGCCGCGACCGACCCGCTCTACATCCTTTACACCTCCGGCACGACCGGCCGGCCCAAGGGCGTGGTCCGCGACAACGGCGGGCACGCGGTCGCGCTGCGCTGGTCGATGGAGAACGTCTACGGCGTGGGCCCGGGCGAAACGTTCTGGTCGGCGTCGGACATCGGATGGGCCGTCGGGCATTCCTACATCGTGTACGCGCCGCTGCTCACCGGCTGTACGACCGTGCTGTACGAGGGCAAGCCCGTCGGCACGCCGGACGCGGGGGCGTTCTGGCGAGTGATCGCCGAGCATCGCGTAAAGGCGCTGTTCACCGCGCCGACCGCGATCAGGGCGGTCAAGAAGGAGGACCCCGAGGGCCGGCTGCTGGCGAACTACGACCTGTCCGGCATGGAGACGCTCTTCCTCGCCGGGGAGCGGCTCGACTCGGACACCTACCACTGGGCTACCCGCATCCTCGGCAAGCCGGTCATCGACCACTGGTGGCAGACCGAGACCGGCTGGCCGGCCGCGGCGAACCTGCGCGGCCTGGAGCCGCTGCCGGTGAAACCCGGCTCGCCGTCGGTCCCGGTGCCGGGTTACGACATACGTGTCATGCTCCCGGACGGCACGGGGGCGGCGCCCGGCCAGGAGGGCGACATCGTGATCAGGCTGCCGCTGCCGCCCGGCACGCTGCCCACGCTGTGGCAGGACGACCAGCGGTTCATGGAGTCGTATCTGACCCGCTATCCCGGCTTCTACCTGACCGGCGACGGCGGAAAGATCGACGAGGACGGCTACGTCTGGGTCATGGGCCGAACGGACGACGTGATCAACGTGGCCGGACACCGGCTGTCGACCGGGGTCATGGAGGAGATCATCGCGGCGCATCCGGCGGTCGCCGAATGCGCGGTCATCGGCGTGGCCGATGAGCTGAAGGGTCAGCTGCCGCGGGGCCTTGTCGTGCTCAAGAGCGGCGTGGAGGTCGACGAGTCCGAGCTGGCCGCCGAGCTCATCGCCGCCGTACGTGAACACGTCGGCCCGGTGGCGGCGTTCAAGCAGGTCACGGTCGTACCGGCGCTGCCCAAGACGCGTTCAGGCAAGATCCTGCGGGGCACGATGCGAGCGATCGCGGACAGCCAGGCCGACGGCTCGGAGGTGCCGGTGCCGTCGACCATCGAGGATCCCGCGGTGCTCGCAGGGCTTCGCCCGATCCTGCGGCCGCGGGAACCTTAGGTCTGCCCGGTCTCGCCGCCGCCGCGCGGCCAGATGGCGGCGACGAGGAAGACGCCCAGCGCGGCGATGCCGATCTGGAAGATGACCTCCCAGAAGTTGAACCCGTGCGTCTTCAGGTCGAGCAGCTTCGCGAGGCCGGTCCCGGCGAAGGCGGCGCCGATCCCGACGAAGATGGTGAGCAAGATCGGCATGTTCTGCTTGCCCGGGACGAGGAGCCGGCCGATCGCTCCGATGATCGCACCGAAGATGACGGCGCTGAAGATGCCGGTAATCGTCATGACGGCCCTCCGAGGGTCATCGCGACTCGCCGCCCAGCGGGCCGCCCTTGATGACTACCCGCTGTAGCGATCAGCTACACGACCTGCCACGACCCTAGGATCCGTACAACGAGTCGATGGCGTCGGAGTACTTGCCGTGCACGACCCGGCGCTTGAGCTTGAGCGTCGGGGTCAGCTCCTCGCTCTCCGCTGTCCACTCACTCGGCAGCAGCCGCCACTTCTTGACCTGCTGCACCCGCGCCAGCCGGGCGTTGGCGTCGGCGACCGCGCCCGCGATCTCCTCCAGCACGATCGGGTGCTCGGCGAGCGTCGCGAGGTCGGTGGCGTCGATGCCGTGCGCGGCGGCCCACACCGGGGCGATCTCACCGTCCAGGGTGATGAGCGCGACGACATACGGCCGCCGGTCGCCGTAGGCGAGGGCCTGCCCGATGAGCGGGTGCTCCTTGAGGTGATTTTCGACGAGCGATGGCGCGATGTTCTCGCCGCCGGCGGTGATGATCAGCTCCTTCTTGCGGTCGACCACCTTGAGGAATCCGTCGTCGTCGAGCTCGCCGACGTCGCCCGTGTGCACCCAGGAAGCGTCGTCGAGCAGCTCGACGGTCTCCTCCGGCCGGTTCAGGTAGCCGTAGGTGCAGGTCGCGGCGCGGATGAGGATCTCGCCGTCGTCCGCCAGCCGGATCTCCACCCCGGGGAAGGGCCGTCCGACGGTGCCCATCTTGAACGCCTGGTTGGTGTTCGCCGTCACGGCGCCGGTCGTCTCGGTCATGCCGTACACGTCGAGGATCTTCACGCCGAGCCCGGCGAAGAAACGCGCCACCTCGAGCGGGAGCGGCGCGGCGGCGCTGAGCGCCTGCTCCACCCGGTCGATGCCGAGCAGTGCCCGGATGCCGGACAGCACGGCGGCGTCGGCCTGCTCGAACGCGGCGGCCAGCTCCGGTGGCGTGGTGTTGCCGAACTCGCAGCTTTCGATATACCTGCGGGCGGTGGCCATCGCCTCGGCCACCGCGGCCTTGCGCTGCTCGTCCTCCTGCATCGCCATCACGGCCTGGATGCCCGCCATGATCTTCTCCCAGACCCGGGGGACGCCGAAGAACCCGTTGGGCCGCACCTCGCGCATGATCGTCATCAGCTCGGCTGGATCGGGGCAGAAGTGGATGTGCGCGGCGCGCACGATCGGCAGGTACAGGCTGAGCACCCGGTCGGCGATGTGCGCGAACGGCAGGTAGGACACGCCGACGTTGTGCTCCGGCAGCTCGGAGTTCATCTCGGACACGGCTGCCTCATACAGCGCCATCGCGTGTGTGATCACCACGCCCTTGGGATTGCCGGTGGTGCCGGACGTGTAGAGCAGGGTGAGCGTGTCGCCGGGGGCGACCGACTGCCAGTGACGGTCGACCTCGGCCGGGCCGGCGGCCAGCCGCTCCCGGCCGAGCGCGAGGAAGTCGTCCCAGGTGAGGTACGGCTCGCCGGTCGGGCAGGCGGCGGCGTCGAGCACGATGACCGTCCGCAGCGCGGGCAACTGGTCGAGCACCGGCTGCCAGCGGTCGAGCTGGTCCCGGCCGTCGAGCACCGCGATGGCCGCCGCGGCGTCCCCGGCCACGTACCGGATCTGGTCGGCGGCGAGCGTCGCGTACAGCGTGGTGGGGATCCCGCCGGCGTGCACGACGCCGAGGTCGGCGAGTACGTGCTCGGAGCGGTTGGGCATCATCAGGGCGACCACCTCGCCGGGCCGCAGTCCCAGCGCGAGGAAGCCGGCCGCGATCTCCAGCGCCCGCTGCCTCGTCTCCCGCCAGGTCAGGGTCTGCCACACATCGCCCACCCGATCGGAGTAGGCCGGCCGGTCGCCGTACCGCTCCACGGTGTCGCGCAGCCGCGTGCAGATCGTGTCGCCCGCGATTCCCTGTTCGATCTGCGCCCGAACAGCCTGCACGGCCTCAACTTCCTGAGCCTCTGACATGGCGCGCGCCCTCTCGTCCCGACGTCAGTGAACACTTGCGAAGGGAACGAATAGACCACATCCCGGTCATTCGGACAAGGGGTATCCGTGCTGGCCCGTTCGGTGATCCACTCCGCTGGGTAGGCTGCCGGTTACGGTTGGCGCAGTGACTCGGCCATCGTTGCTATGGCGGGCGGCCGGCAGGGCGTACGGTCGTGATATGGGGCGAATCACCCAGCGACGACCGGTACTCAGGCTGACCACTGCAGACAAAGGCAAACGCATCAGGCGACCGGACACGCTCGCCGTCGAGGAACCCCTCGAGATCCGCGTGGCCGGCGAGCCGCTCACGCTCACCATGCGCACCCCCGGCGACGACTTCGACCTGGTGGCGGGCTTCCTCACCGGTGAGGGCGTGCTGCACGGCGCCGCGGACATCTCCGCGATGGTCTATTGCACCGACCTCGGCGAGGACGGGGCGCCGACGTACAACGTCGTCGACGTGCGGCTCGCCGACGGCGTAGCGCCGCCGGACCCGTCGATCGAGCGCGCCTTCTACACCACCAGCGCCTGCGGGGTCTGCGGCACGACCAGCATCGAGGCGCTGCGGCGGCGCGCCCCGTACGACGTCGCCGCCGACGCCGTTGAGCTCGACCCTGAGGTCCTGGTACGGCTGCCGGACCTGCTCCGGGAGCGGCAGCGGGTGTTCGACCGCACCGGCGGGCTGCACGCCGCCGGCCTGTTCGACGCGAGCGGCCGGCTGCTCGTGCTGCGCGAGGACGTCGGGCGGCACAACGCGGTCGACAAGGTGGTCGGCTGGGCGATGCGCGACGGCAGGCTCCCGCTGTCCGGCTGCGTGCTGATGGTCAGCGGCCGGGCGTCGTTCGAGCTGACGCAGAAGGCCATCCAGGCCGGGATCCCGGCGCTGGCCGCGGTCTCGGCGCCGTCCTCGCTCGCGGTGGCGCTGGCCGAGGACGCCGGGCTGACGCTGATCGGCTTCCTGCGCGGCGACTCGATGAACGTGTACGCGGGCGCCCACCGCATCCCCGAGCCCACCCCCGCGCCGGTGCCATAGCCGTTCATCGGTCTGTGGCACGTTGGGCGCGGCGTCCTTGGGGAATTGACCGGGCGCTGATCGCATTTCAACGAGGAACACCCTGTCCCGCGTGGGTGAGAACGTCGACCTGCGGCATAGGGTGGACGAATCCGCACATACGAGCAGGAGGATGCCGGTGCGGCCGGACACTTCGTTGATCGACACCTTCGGCAGGGTGGCCACCGACCTTCGGGTCTCCCTGACCGACAGGTGCAACCTGCGCTGCGGCTACTGCATGCCGCCGGAGGGCCTGGAATGGCTGCCCAAGCCGGAGGTGCTGACCGACGACGAGGTCGTCCGGCTGGTGCGCATCGCCGTCCAGATGCTGGGTGTCACCGAGGTCCGGTACACCGGTGGCGAGCCGTTGCTCCGGCGCGGCCTGGCCGACATCGTGCGGCGTACCGCCGAGCTACGGCCCCGTCCGGAGCTGTCCATCACCACCAACGGCATCGGCCTCGACCGGCTGGCCGAGCCGCTGCGGCAGGCGGGCCTGGATCGGGTCAACGTCTCCCTCGACACCCTCGACCGCGAGGTGTTCATCAAGCTCGCGCACCGCGACCGGCTGGCCGACGTGCTGGCGGGCCTCGAGGCCGCCGTCCGCGCCGGCCTGGCGCCGGTCAAGGTCAACGCCGTCCTCATGCGCGGCGTCAACGAACACGAGGCCGGCTCGCTGTTGCGGTACTGCCTGGAGCGCGGCTACCAACTGCGGTTCATCGAGCAGATGCCGCTGGACGCCCAGCACGGCTGGCGCCGCGACAATATGGTGACCGCCGACGAGATCCTGGCCCAGCTCACCGAGGCGTACGAGCTGATCCCGGACGCCCCGGAGGAGCGCGGGAGCGCCCCGGCCGAGGCGTTTCTCGTGGGCGGTTACGACGGCGCCAAGGTCGGGGTGATCGGCTCGGTCACCCGTCCGTTCTGCGGGGCCTGCGACCGGGTGCGGCTCACCGCCGACGGGCAGGTGCGCAACTGCCTGTTCGCGCGGGAGGAGTCCGACCTGCGGGGGGCGCTGCGCTCCGGTGCGCCCGATGAAGAGATCGCCGACCGGTGGCGCAGGGCCGTGTGGATCAAGCGACCCGGCCATGGCATCGACGACGCGGCCTTCCTGCAGCCGGCGCGTCCCATGTCCGCGATCGGGGGCTGAGCGCCCGCGTCGTGCGTGTTCACCTGGATCGCCGACGCACAGCGACGACAATGGGCCCGTGAACGACGAATCTCTGGAGCACAGGGTCGAGATCGCCGTCCCGCCCGAAGCGGAGGTCGGGGATTACGCGAGCTTTGCGTCGGTCTGGCGTGCCCAGGACTGCTTCATCCTGGACTTCGCGACCGAGGTGCGCCCGCCGGAGGTGCTGGAGGAGCCCGAGTCCGGCACCCGGTACGTGCACGTCCCCGCCCGTGTGGTGGCGCGCGTCCGGATACCGCCGGGCCAGGTCTGGGAGCTGATGAAGGCGCTCGAGCAGAACCTCAGCGCGTACGAACGGGAGACCGGCAAGAGCCATGGCACCGGCTGAACCCCACACTGCCGGGCGCGCCGAGGCCGGACGGCAGGCGCCGTACGACGCCGTGATCTTGGCGGGCGGCGCGGCCCGGCGGCTCGGCGGCGCCGACAAGCCGGGCCTGCTGGTGGGCGGGCAGCCGTTGATCGTCACGGTGGCCGCGGCGGTCGCCGGCGCCCGCCGCCTGGTGATCGTCGGCCCGCCGCGTCCCGAGTTGCCGCGGGCGATCGTCGTACGAGAGGACCCGCCGGGAGCCGGGCCGGTGCCGGCGCTGCGGGCCGGGCTGGCGGAGGTGGCGGCCCCGTGGACCGTCCTGCTCGCCGCCGACCTGCCCTTCCTGCGGCACGCGGATGTGGCCGCCCTGCTCGCCGAGGCGTACGGGCACGATGGCGCGCTGCTCGTCGACGACGCGGGCCACGACCAGTGGCTCGTCGGGGCCTGGCGGACCGAGCGGCTGCGCGCCACGCTCGCGGGCTATTCCGGCAGCTCCCTGCGGGGCATGCTCGCCCCGCTGGAGCCGGTGCGGCTGCGGTCGCGGACGGGGGGGCGGCCGCCGTGGTACGACTGCGACACCGAACAGGATGTGGCTCGGGCCCAGGCCTTGGTGCAGGCCCCGTGGATGGAGGAATGATGCTGGCGGACTGGACGCAGCAGGTCTGCGCGGAGCTGGGGCTCGATCCCGCCGAGGTGGACCGGAATCTCATCCTCGACCTGGCCAGAGACGTGGCGCACGGCGTCGCCCGGCCCGCGGCGCCGCTGACCGCCTACCTGCTCGGCCTCGCCGTCGGTAAGGGCGCGGCCGCTCGCGACGCGGCCGCCCAGATCACTGCGCTCGCCGCGGCCTGGGAGGGCAAGAACGCCTGATCACGGGGAGCCCCCAGTCTCTTAGGCCTCGGGCCGGTCGAGGTCGGCGAGGGCGACGACGTCGCGCAGGAAGCCGCGGCGGTCGAGGAATTCCGACAGGTACTCTCGATGGTCGTCGCAGGCCACCCAGATCTTGCGCCGCTCTGGGTCGTGGATCTTCGGGTTGTTCCAGCGCAGCGCCCAGACGGCGGTGGCGCGGCAACCCTTGGCCGAGCACTGCGGCGGCTCGTCCGGCTCGGCCCGTGGCGCGGCGGGTTGATCGGTCACGCCGACCATTTTGGCAGGTACGAACTTGATCGTTTAGACCCACGTCGTGTGGTCACGGAGATGGTTGAACCGTGCTCAGGGGGTAGGCCTGCGGCATGACTTCTTGGCTGCTGAACCGGACGCCGGCTGATGCGGCGCTTGCCGAGCGGCCGGCCTACGGGGATGACATGACTACGATCGCCGGAATCGACGTGGCCGTCTACACGGTGCCGACGGACGGGCCGGAGGCCGACGGCACGCTGGAGTGGACGGCGACCACAATAGTGCTGGTCGAGGCGCGCGCCGGCGGTCACACCGGCCTCGGATGGACGTACGGACCGGCCGCGGCCGCGAACGTTGTCGCTGATGTACTCACAGACGCGGTCGCCGGCCGGTCCGTGCACGACGTGCCGGGCTGTCACGAGGCGATGTGCCGGGCCGTCCGCAACGCGGGCCGCCCCGCTGTCTGCTCGCTGGCGATCTCGGCCGTCGACTGCGCGCTGTGGGACCTCAAGGCCCGCGTCCTCGGCCTCCCGCTGCACCGTCTGCTCGGCGCCGTACACGACCACGTTCCGGTCTATGGCAGTGGTGGGTTCACCACCTATGACAGCGGCGAGCTGCGTGAGCAGCTCTTGCATTGGACTGACGAGCTGGCGATCCCCCGCGTGAAGATCAAGATAGGCGAGCGGTGGGGTTCGAACGAGGAGCGCGACCTACGCCGCCTGCTGCTGGCCAGAGAGCTGATCGGCAACCGGGTGGAGCTGTACGCCGACGCCAACGGCGGCTACTCGGTGAAGCAGGCGATCCGGCTGGCCCGGGCCACGGAGACACTCGACCTGCGATGGTTCGAGGAGCCGGTGTCGTCCGACGATCTGGACGGGCTGCGCGCGGTGCGCGACGCCGTGGCCCCCGAGGTCACCGCCGGGGAGTACGGCTACGACCTGCCCTACTTCGCCCGCATGATCGGCTCGGTCGACTGCATGCAGGCCGACGTGACCAGGTGCGGCGGCATCACCGAGTTTCTCCGCATCGCCGGGCTGGCCCGCGCGCACAGCCGGGAGGTATCCGCGCACTGCGCACCGAACCTGCACGCCGCGGTCATGGCGGCCATTCCGAACGCCCGGCACATCGAGTGGTTCCACGACCACGTCCGGATCGAGCAGATGTTCTTCGAGGGCGCGCTGTCCGCCAAGGGCGGCACGGTCACCCCACGCGACGGGGTCGCCGGGAACGGGCTCGTGCTCCGGCGCGCCGCCGCGGAGGGCTTCCGGGTGAGGTGACGCGCCGTCTCACCGAGCCGGTTGCGGCGACCGCCGCGTGCCGCGCTCCGTGTCCGGCCAGCCGGGCCGGTCGTCGGCCGCCTAGTTGATGTTTGAGTCGAGGCGTGGGGGAAGACCAGCGGCATGCAGCGCGTGGTCGCCTTGGTGTGCTGGGCGTTCTCGGTGTGGGTTCTGCTGACATGGACGTCGATGGCCGAGACGCTGCTGTTCGGGGCCGGGGCTGCGGTCGTGGTGGCGGTCGCGTTGTCGCCGCTCGGGGATGTCGTTCGGCCATGGCGGCTGCTGGATCCGCGGCGGCTCGTGGCCGCGGTCTGGTTGGGGCTGGTGGCTGCCGGGCGGGTGGTGATGGCGAACCTCCGCCTGTCGTGGCGGATCTGGTCGCCGAGCCGGCCGCTGCGCAGCGGCATGGTGATCGCTGCGACCGAGGAGAGTTCCGACGCCGGTCTCACCGCGGTGGGGCTACTCACGTCGGTCACTGTTGACAACCAGCTGGTGGACGTGGATCGCGCCGGCCATCGGCTGCAGTATCACGCCGTCGCGGTGCCGGACGGGGATCCGGAGCAGGTCCGTGAGGTGATCAACGGCCCGGTGGAGCGGCTGGTGGCCCGGCTGGAGTACGAAAGGCGGGGGAAGCGGTGACCACCGTGTTCCTGGCCGTGATGGTTGCCGAGGTGGCGATCGCCGCGCTGCTCGTGGTGCGGCTGGCGGCCGGTCCGACGATCTCGGACCGGATCGTCGCGCTGAACGCCATGTCTACCCAGGCGGCGCTGGCGGTGTTGTTGTTCGGCGCCTACACCGACCGGTACATCTATATCGATCCGGCGCTGTGGCTGGTCTCCTTCAGCTATCTGGGCACCATCGTGTGGTCCCGCTACCTGGAGCGGGGGTTGTTGTGAGAGAGGCCTTCGTCATCGCGCTCGCCGCCGTCGGCGTGGCGTTCTCGCTGTCGGGCGCGGTCGGGATCTTGCGTATGCCGGACGTGTACAGCCGGATCCAGTGCTCGAGCAAGACGATCACCATGGGCGCGCTGCCGGTGCTGGTGGCGCTCGTCGTGGGGCGGGGCGTCCTCACCCCGTTCGGCAGCCGCGCGCTGCTGGTCGCCGTGCTTCTGCTCGTGGTGAATCCGGCCGCGTCGCACGCCCTCGCCCGCGCCGCGTACAAGGCCGGCGTGCCGATGTGGCCGGGGGCGGTGCGCGACGACCCGAAAACGGTCAAAACGGCGGGCCAGGCAACGCCGCGGAAGCAGACCGCGGGGCAAGCCGGAAAACCCGATGGCGACCCGGACCGTCAGGGAGGGAGCCGCTGACCGTGTTCTGGGTTCTCGACTACCTCGTGCTCGCGGTGATCCTCGTCTGCGCGGTACTGGTCG
The DNA here is from genome assembly GCA_036555725.1 of Streptosporangiaceae bacterium. Classification (GTDB taxonomy): domain Bacteria; phylum Actinomycetota; class Actinomycetes; order Streptosporangiales; family Streptosporangiaceae; genus CALAED01. Next base: position 24,562 of record DATBKU010000121.1, read on the forward strand.
TGCGGCTGCGCAACCTGAACGGCGCGGTGATGGCACTGTCCGCCGTCGGCGTCATGCTGTCGGTCCTGTTCGTGATTCTCGGCGCACCGGACGTGGCCCACTCCGAGGTCGTCATCGGGGCGATCGCGCTGCCCGTGTTGTATCTGGTGGCGATCGGCAAGTCCCGTACCGCGGTGCGCGGCGGACGAGATCTGAGCGAGGAAGGCCAGACCGGGCCCGGCGCCGAGGCGAGCGCGGAGACCGGCGCGGAGGAGGGCGCCGCGGCGAGCGAGGAGGGCGGGCGGGCCCGTGCGCCATGACGGCGCCGGCCATGACGGTCGGCTTCGCCCGGAGGCGGCCGAGCACGAGCCGACGCATCGCCGGCTGGTGGGCCTGCTGCTCGCAGGCGGGATGCTGGCCGTGCTCGGCGTGGCGGTGGCCGCGATCCCGCGTGAGCACGCTCCGCTGGCCGCGATCGCACGGTACGCGATGGAAATCGCGTTGCCGCAGTGGAAGCTGAGCGAGCCCGTGAACGAGATCGTGTACGGCACGCGCGCGTTCGACACGTTCGGTGAGACGTTCTTGCTGCTGGCCGCCGTGATCAGCGTCATCGTGCTGAGCCGCCCGCGCGAGCCACGCCGGGGGTACTTCGGCGAGGAGGTCGCGGCGGCCCGGGAGCAGGCCGAGGCCGATCCCGCCGAGCAGACCGACGAGACCGAGCGGCAGGCCCTGTCGGCCGAACGCCAGGAGCAGGGCGAAGAGCCGTCCGGGAGGCTGGGGCCGGAGACGCCGGACCGTACGCCCCTGGGCACCCCGGCGCCGGAGACCGCCGAGGCGATGACCGTAGTGGTCCGCACCGCCATCCGGATCGCGCTACCGGTGCTCGCCGTCGCGGGCCTGTATACGGTCGCCTACGGGTTCGTCCCCGGTGCGGGGTTCCCGGCCGGCGCGGTCATGTTGGGTGTGGTGCTGCTCGCGTACGTCGGCTTCGGCCGGCGCCGCATCAGCCGGGTGGTGCGCCCCGCCCTGATGGAGGCGATCGAACTCGCGGGCGCGGGCGCCATCATCGCGATCGAGCTGGTCGGCCTGCTGGTCAAGGGCTCGTTTACCGCGAACTGGCTGCCGCTCGCCAGGTCGGAGACGATTCTGTCCGGCGGCGTGGCGCAGGCGTTCTCCGCCGGTGAGCTGGTCGAGGTCGGCACCGGCCTGATCATCGTGGTCTTCGCCGTCCTGGGCATGAGCCACGACTGGACGCTCGACCAGCCGGACGAGACAGACCAGCAGCCGGACGAGACAGACCAGCAGCCGGTCGAGACAGACCAGCAGCCGGACCAGCAGCCGGACGAGCCGGTCGGCGCACAACAGCGGGGTGATGAGCGATGATCCTGGGCAACTATCTGGCCGCGGCCGCGATGTTCTGCATCGGCCTGTACGCGATCCTCACCCGCCGCAACATGATCAAGATAGTGATGGGGCTGTCGCTGATGGAGGCAGCCTCCTACCTGTTCATGATTTCGCTGGCCTACCGCGCGAACTCCACCGCCCCCATCTTGGTCGACCCGTCGGGCGGCCAGACCAACGACAGCCTGGCTCGCGGCAACGTCGCGGACCCGGTGCTGCAGAACTTCTGCCTCACCGCCGTCGTCATCGGTGTGGCCATCACCGCGGTGTTCCTCAGCATCGTGGTGCGCATCGCCCAGCACTACCGCACCCTTGACACCGACCGGGTGCGGGAGCTGCGCGGATGAGCCCCCGCGGCCGGCAGGCCGGCGGTGGAGACGGCGCGTGACATGAGCACCGCACTGCTCGGCTCACTGCTGCCCCTGACCGTGGCGATCCCGCTCGCCGGCGCGGTCGTCGCGCCATTGCTCGCCCGGCTGTCCACAAGGCTTCCGGTGCTGGTGGCCGCCGCCGCGCTCGCCGGCACCACAGCGGTTCTCCTGCTCATGGCGCCCCGCGTGTTCGGCGGCCGGGTCATCTCCCACTACATGGGTCTCTGGACGCCGGTACGCGGGCACGCGCTCGGCATCGCGTTCACTGCCGAACCGTTCGGGCTGATCTACGCGCTGGTCTGTGCCGTCGTCGGCGCGCTGCTGCTTATCTACACCCTGTCCGAGCAGGGCGGGCTCGGCCCCCGCGAGCTGGGCGGGTACGCCTGCCTGTTCCAACTACTGCTCGCGGCGCTGATCGGCGTTGGACTCACCGCCGACCTGTTCAACCTGTTCGTCTGGTTCGAGGTCGCGGCGATCGCCAGCTACGGGCTGACCGGCTTCTTCCTCGAGCGGCCCATCGCCCTGGAGGCCGCGTTCAAGCTCGCGGTGCTCACCACGATGGCCAGCTTCATCCTGTTTGTCGCGATTGGGCTGCTGTACGCCGGACATGGCGCGCTCAACTTCGGCCAGCTGAACACCGCGCTCGCCGCGCACACCACCACCCCCGACCTCATCGCGCTCGGCCTGCTCGTCGCGGGCCTCGCGACCAAGGCGGGGCTGATCCCGCTGCACGGCTGGCTCGCGGACGCCCACGAGGCCGCGCCGGGGCCGGTGTCCGCGCTGTTCTCCGGGCTCATGGTGGCGATGGGCCTCATCGGCATCGCCCGCCTCGCCTTCCAGATCTACCCCGCCGGGCACACCGTCGTGCTCGGGCTGCTCATGGTCGCCGGGGTCGTCTCCGCGCTGGTGGGAGCCGTCCTGGCCCTCGCCCAAGACGACCTCAAACGCCTGCTCGCCTACGACACCGTCTCCCAAATGGGCCTCATCGCCGTCGGATTCGCCACCGGGGCCGCGCCCGGCATCGCCGGCGCCACCTACCACATCGTCAACCACGCCTTGTTCAAGGCGCTGCTGTTCCTGTGCGCCGGCGCGATCGTGCACCGCACCGGCCTGACGAAGCTCTCCGAGATGGGCGGGCTCGCCCGCAGCATGCCCGTCATCACCGGTGCCTTCGTGGTCGCCGTCGCCTCCATCGCCGGCGTCCCCGGTCTGGGCGGCTACGTCTCGGTCAGTCTCATCCACGAACCGCTCCTCGACGACGGCCACTACGGGCTGTTCGCCGCGCTGCTGATCGCCCAGGCCATCACCGTCGCCGCGCTCGGCCGGGCCGCGTGGCTGGCGTTCTTCCGGCCCCGCCCGGAATCCTACGACCGCATGGAACGGCTCCAGCCCGGCATGGTCACCGGCTTCGCCGCACTCGCCGCTTGCTGCGTCGCCGCCGGCGTGGCCCCCCAATTCGCGCTCGATCACGTCTTCGCACCCGCCGCCGGCAGCCTGCTGCACCCGTTGCACTACGCCAAGGCAGTTCTGGGCGGATCTGGAACGTCGCTCCGGGAGACGATCCCCTTCCACTACCTGGAACCGGCCCAGCTGCTCACCATCGCGGTCAGCCTCGCCGCCGGCCTCCTCCTCGCCCGCTGGTACCTGCGGAATCGCGAACCACGGGCGGTAAGCCTGCTCCGCGCCCTGCACAACGGCTCCGTCAACGACTACGCGGCCTACGCGGTCGGCGGCATCCTCATCGCAGTCACCGTCCTCGCCGCCGCGTGACGGCGCCTGACCGCACCGGGCGAGGGACCGCGGGCCACGAGGAGATCGGCGTTTCTGACCGGCCGCGCCCGGACGCCTGCGGCTATGTCCCGCGGGAACGCGCCGTACGGATCGAGCCGACGGAGCCGGGCAGGAGTAGATCGAGAAAGCCCAGGGCACGGTGAATGCCGGGTGCGAGCCGACCCCGCGTTGGCCCGCACCCGGCATGGCTTGAGGGATTTAGGACGCCTCGTCGAAGGCCGCGATCGCCTCCCGGCAGAACGCCTTGAGGTCGTCCGGCTTCCGGCTGGTCACCAGCGTGTTCGGGCCGGCCGTGCAGACGCGGACCTCCTCGTCGACCCACGTGGCGCCCGCATTGCGGATATCGGTCTGCAGGCTGGGCCACGACGTCAGCGTGCGCCCGCGTACGACATCGGCCTCGACCAGCGTCCACGGCGCGTGGCAGATGGCCGCGACCGGCTTGCCGGAGTCGAAGAAGCCCTTGGCGAAGGCGACGGCGCGCTCGTTCATCCGGAGAGAGTCGGGGTTGGCGACTCCGCCGGGGAGCACCAGGCCGGCAAAGCTCTCGGCGGACACCGAGTCGACCGTGTCGTCGACACCGAACGTGTCGGCCTTGTCCAGGTGGTTGAACGCCTGGATCCTGCCCGGCTTGGTGGAGACCAGTCGCGGCGTGCCGCCCGCCTGCTCGACGGCCTTCCACGGCTCGGTCAGCTCCACCTGCTCGACTCCCTCGGGCGCCACGAGGAACGCCACGGTCTTGCCCCCGATCTGCGACATGAGAAACGCCTCCTTGCGTCGCGGTTGTTGCCGATCAGGGACTGCCCTGCCCCTGATCGAACGGCCCATGCAGCTTCGATCGCCGTACCTGCGACTGGTTCGATTGCCCTAGCTGCGACTGGTGAGCCGGGTCACGGGAATCTGCGTGGAAGATCGGCATTGATACGCGTACGCCGGGTAGGCAACACATCTCTGCGCAAAGACCGTCGATTGGCCGGAAAGAGGCCCTAGCAATGAGCAAGAATTCCAAGGACCTGCGAGAGAAGGTTGCCGGCAAGGCCGAAGATCTCGTCGCGAAGGCAGAGGCGAAGGGGCTGAGCCGGGAGCGCGCCGCCGAGGTACGCGACGAGGTGCGCGCCAAGGGCGAGCAGGCCTTCGAGACCTCCGTCGAGGGCGCCCGGCAGGTGGCGGAGGAGGCCCGCCGCAACAAGGCGGCCGTGATCATCGTCGGAGTGGTGGCGGCCGTCGTGGCCGTCCTGCTCGCCGGCTGGCGGATCGGTAGCCGGGGCGACAAGAGCTAGGGAGCCTGGTGTTAGCGGCCAGGCCCCCGCTAGAACCGGACCGCCCGCGTGTTCCCGCGTCCCGAACTCCAAGCGCGCGGGCGGTTCGCCGGGCGTGGCCGCTTCGAGGACGGCCGGACGACCCCGGGCGAGACGGGGGAGGATCGCGATGACGGTGCTGACGGACCCACGACAGGAGCGCCTCCACCTCCGCTTCGAGCGTGATGTGCTGCCGTTCCTCGATCAGCTGTATTCGGCGGCGTTGCGGATGACGCGTAACCCGGCCGATGCGGAGGATCTGGTGCAGGAGACCTTCGCGAAGGCGTTTGCGTCTTTTCATCAGTTCCGGGAGGGCACGA
>DATBKU010000122.1:0-25189 GCA_036555725.1 Streptosporangiaceae bacterium
CTGGAGCCGAAGGACCGCATCAAGATGACGCTTGTCGAATCGCGGACGTTCGACTCGAAGACCGTCCTGTTGCGCTACAAGCGCCAGGGGTGACGACGCTCCGCGTCGAGCGGCCCCGCCGGGTCCAAAGCCGGGCGAGGAAATCCCCGCTCACATCTGGATGGACCTTCAATCGGTGATGCATCCATGAGGCCAGTGGACCTGGCACGCGAGCATGGCCTGTCCACCCAGGCGATCAGGAACTACGAGGCCGCCGGGATCCTGCCCGCCGCCGAACGCACCGTCACCGGCTACCGCACCTACACGTCACTGCACGCGCAAGCCCTGCGCGCGTTCCTCGCCCTTGTGCCCGGGCACGGTCACCAGACGGCCACGTCGATCATGCAGGCGGTCAACCGGGGTACCACCGAGGACGCGCTGCGGCTCATCGACGAGAGCCACGGTCAGCTCCTCGACGACCGCCGCACCCTCCAGGCCGTCGAAGCCACGCTCCGCGATCTGGCGCCCGTGCCGCAGGAACGCGGCGACACGTTCATCGGCCCCCTGGCCAAACGGCTCGGCCTGCGCCCCGCCACCCTGCGCAAATGGGAGAACGCCGGGCTGGTCCGGCCGCGCCGCGACCCGCAGACGGGCTACCGGATCTACAGCGCGGCCGACGTCCGGGACGTCCGGCTGGCCCACCAGCTCAGGCGGGGCGGCTACCTGCTGGAGCAGATCACCCCGCTGATCGCCCAGGTCCGCTCCGCCGGAGGCGTCGCCCCGCTGGAGTCGACCCTGCGCCACTGGCAGACCCGCCTGTCCGCCCGGGGCCGCGCCATGCTCAAGGGCGCCGCCGACCTGGACGCGTACCTCCGCGCGCGCGGAGCCTGAGGCCGAGTCACGGTTGAGGCGGGCGTCGCCGGTATCAAGAATGCCTGGCGACGGGCGAGGATGGGTGCGTCGTCGGTCCGGTGTGGAAGGGGGCGGTTCGCAGTGGGCGGGAGGACAGATGGCCCCGATCTAGGTGGCCGTACGGCTGCTCCTAACCGGGGCGGTGATGACCGGGGTGATTCGCTGGTTTCTGCGCCGGGGCGGTCCCCGGTCCTGGACGCCGACCAGCTTGAGGTACTGCGCGGGTATGGCACCGAGCGCGACGTGGCTGCCGGCGAGGTGTTGTTCGCCGACGGGGACGAAACATACGACCTGATCGTGATGCTGGACGGCACCGCCGAGATCATCCAAGGCTACGGCCGGCCCGACGCCACGTTCATCGCCGGATACAGCAGGTCCCAGTTCCTGGGCGAGATCGGCATGCTCACCGGGCAGCGGGCCTACCTGACCGCGGTGGCCACCTCTGCCGGGCGGGTCCTGGCGGTTCCCGTCGCGCGGCTGCGCGTGGTCATGGCCAACGAACCCGGCCTCAGCGACCTGATCTTGCGCACCTTCCTGCTCCGGCACTCGATCCTGATGCACCGCGGCGCGGGCCTGACGCTGATCGGTTCACGGTTCGATCCCAATACCCGGCGACTGCTGGAGGTACTGGCCCGCAACCGCCTGGTATCGACATGGCTGGACCTGGAAGCCTCGCCCGAGGCGGAGGCGATCGTACGCGGCCTGGATCTACCGGTCGTCGACTTGCCGATCGTCATCGTCCCCGGCGGGCCGCTGCTACGGAACCCGGGCGGGCGCGCTCTGCTCGACGCGCTGGGCATTACCGGCACCGAAGGCCCCTATCCCGCCGGAGCGTGTGACCTGCTGGTGGTGGGCGGGGGCCCGGCGGGCCTGGCGGCTTCGGTCTACGGCGCATCTGAGGGGCTGGCCACGATGCTGGCCGAGGAAACCGCGCTGGGCGGCCAGGCGGGCACCTCATCTCGGATCGAGAACATCCTGGGCTTTCCCGCGGGCCTGTCCGGCGAGGAACTGGCGGCGCGGGCGGCGCTACAGGCGCAGAAGTTCGGCGTCCGCATCAAACAGGCCTCCAGGGCCATGTCCCTGTCGTCGGCGGACGGCTTGCACCAGGTCAGCTTCGACGACGGCGACACCGTACAGGCCAAGTCGGTCATCATCGCCACCGGAGCCCACTACAACCGGCTCCCGCTGGACCGGCTCGCCGAGTTCGAGGGCGTCGGGGTGTACTACGCGGCCACGCAGGCGGAGGCGCAGGCCTGCGGCACCGACCCGGTGGCCATCGTCGGCGGCGGCAACTCCGCCGGTCAGGCCGCCCTGTTCCTCAGCCGCAGCAGCACTGAGGTCTACATCATCATCCGGGGTGAGTCGCTACCGGCCTCAATGTCGCGGTACCTGATCGACAGGATCGAGCAGCACCCGCGCATCATCGTCTGGCCCCGAAGCCAGGTCACCGCGCTGACCGGCACCGCCCAACTGGAGGGCGCGCGGGTCGCCCGCGCAGGCCACCCCGGTGAGTCCGACCTGGCCATCCGCGGGCTGTTCGTCTTCATCGGCGCCCAGCCCAGAACCGGCTGGCTGGCCGGCCAGCTCGCCGAAGACGGCCACGGATTCCTGCTCACCGGCACCGACATTCCCGCCGCCCGGCATGGCGACGAAACCACGACTGCGCTGTTCCTGGAGACCAGCCGGCCAGGGATCTTCGCCGTCGGAGACGTCCGCAGTGGCTCGGTCAAGCGCGCCGCGGCCGCCATCGGTGAAGGCTCCATGGCGGTACGAATGGTGCTCGACCGCCTCCAATCCATCGGCAGCGCCGCCGCAATCGAGCTCGGCACCAATCTTCCGGCTACTTAAGGCGATTGGGCCTTCCCAAGCGGTGACGGTGGGGCTAATCTTTTTTTAACTAATAGGAAAGTTTCCTTTTAGTTGTAGGGAGTCTGTGCTCCGAATCCGTGTCCCCTGTCCAGACTGGTCCCCCGCCCCAGGAGTGACGATGAGACGCACCATCCCCGCTGTCCTGACCGCAATCTCCACCGCCCTGCTTACCATTTGCACCGCGTCCGGCGCGCGGGCCGCCACCGGCGGCGCGCCCTACCTCTACCTCGGCTGGGGCGACCCGCCGAACGCGACGTCGGTCATGTCATCGACCGGCATCAAGTCCTTCACTCTGGCGTTCGTCCTGTCCGGTGGCGGCTGCGCGCCGGCCTGGGACGGCAACCGGCCGCTTACCGGCGGCGTCGACCAACAGGCTATCAACGCGATCAAGGGTGCCGGCGGCACCGTGATCCCGTCGTTCGGCGGCTGGCAGGGCAACAAGCTCGGCCCGAACTGCTCGACGCCGGAGGCCCTGGCCGGCGCGTACCGGCAGGTCATCGACGCGTACCACCTCGACACGATCGACATCGACATCGAGAACACCGACGAGTTCGAAAACGAGGCCGTACAGGATCGCATCCTCACCGCACTGAAGATCGTCAAACAGAACGCCGGCGTCAAGACGATCGTCACGTTCGGCACCACGACCACCGGCCCGAACTGGTGGGGTACCCGGCTGATCAACCAGTCGGCGGCGCTGCAGGCGAACGTCGACGTGTTCACGATCATGCCGTTCGACTTCGGCGGCGGCGCGGACATGTACGGCAACACAGTGTCCGCCGCGGAGGGGCTGAAGAACGCCCTCAAGAGCGCGCACGGCTGGTCGGATGACACCGCGTACGGACATATGGGCATCTCCGGCATGAACGGCCTGTCCGACCAGCAGGAGACCACATCGCCCGCGACGTGGACCCAGATCCGCGACTGGGCGAACAGCAAGGGCCTGGCCCGGCTGGCCTTCTGGTCGGTGAACCGCGACCGTGGCTGCGCCGGCGGCGGCGTCACCTCCAACTGCAGCGGCATCGCCCAGCAAGACTGGGAGTTCACCCGCATCACCGCCGGCTGACCTCCCGAACATCGCCGGGCTCGCGGGGTGGTCAGAGTTCCCTCGGTCGATACTGGGCCGGTGTCCCGGGCGCCGCCCGTGGCGCCCTATGCCGGCCTGCTCGGCCGGGGTCGTCCCGATCGCGAGCCCGCCACCCGCATGGAACGCCTGGCCGCCGCCGCGGACGCCGATCTACTCATCGTGGCCCGCGACGGCGACCGCGCCCGCCTTGGCCCGAAGAGTCTCGGCCCGGCCAGCCGGTTCGTCGTCGACCGCGCCCCCTGCCCGGTCCTGCTCATCTGGCCGGAGCCGGCGCCCGGCCTCACGACCATCCCGCCGCCACCGCCACACCCGCCGCACGAGGGCTGAGCCACGACGCGAAGGGAGCGCCCTCAGCTCGATGTCCGATGATCGCGCTGAACCGGTGACGGTTCAGACCAGGCGTTGGCCGCCGTCGGCGTGGACGACCGTGCCGGTGATGAAGCCGTTGTGGAGTACGGAGAGGAAGGCCTGTGCGATGTCATGTGGCGTGCCGACCCGGCCGACGGGAAGCCGTTCGGCCATGGCGGCCAGTCGGGTCGTCTTGTTGTCGCCGGCAATCGTGTCCCAGATCGGCGTGTCGACCCAGCCGGGAGAGATCACATTGACCCTGATCGGCGCCAGCTCGATGGCCAGGGCATATGCCAGCGAGGCCAGCGCGCCGTTCACGGCGGCGACCAGCGAACCGCCGGGCGCGGGACGATACGCGGCGATCCCGGAGGTCAAGGCGATCGATCCGCCGGGCGCGAGCACGGATGCGCCGTGCTTGGCCAGCAGCAGCGCGCCGATCAGCTTCGAGTCGACGATCGTACGGGCGGCCTCGATGTCGAAGGAACCGATCGCCTGGTAGACGCCGGCGGCATCGGCGGCCGTCGTCACGATGTGATCGACCCTGCCGGTCGCGGCGAACAGCCGTACGACGTCCTCCTCGCGGCCGACGTCGACGGAAACGGTGTGCAGCCGTTCGGCGGGCCCGTCCAGTTCCTTCGCGGCCAAGGCGAGCCGGTCGGCGGACCGGCCCACGATGGTCACCTCGGCGCCGTCGGCGAGCAAGGTGTCAGCCAGCGCGAGCCCGATGCCCGAACTACCTCCGACGATGACAACGTGTTCTGTTGCGGATGAGCGTGTGGTCATGCCTTCAGGACACCTGGGAGAAGATCACGCGTCCAGGTCGCGTTGCCCAACGTCCCTGAGCGGCAGGCTAACGTCGCTGGTCAGCGCACCTACCACCGTGTGAAGCACCGGGTTGCGGCTGTCGGTGCGCCAGGCCGCGCCGTACGTGGCGTACAGCGGACGGCCGCGCAATGGGCGCCACACCAGGTCGGGCGGGGCCGCGCCGCGCACCGAGCTGAGCCCGAGCGCGTCGGGCCGCAGGGGCAGCGCCGACCGCAGCTGCGCGTGTCCCATCTCGCTCTCGCTCACCACGACCGAGCCGCCGAGCGCGGCCAGCGTGTCGATCACGCTGTCGTAGAAACCAGGGGCCATGTCCCGCGGAAACATGATGAGCTCCTGCCCCGCCAGCTCCGCCACATCGAGCGGCTCCGCCGCACTGTCAGTCCGGCCCGCTGCGACTCGTACGGCTGCGGCTTCCGGCCCGACTCGGTCGTCATCCCGCTCCGTGCCGGGTCGTACGGCCGCGCCACGTCGTACGGCCGGGCCGCGTTGTTCGGCCGGGCCGCGTTGTTCGGCCGCGCCGCGTTGTTCGGCCGCGCCGCGTTGTTCGGCCGCGCCGCGTTGTACGGCCGCGCCACGTCGTACGGCCGGGCCGCGTTGTTCGGCCGCGCCACCAGGCGACGCGGCGCCGTCTGGTACGGCTGTGCCGCGGGGAGCAAGCGGATGGGCTGCGGACATGAGGAGGCCGAGTTCCTCGGTCGCGACCTCGAGGACCCGGATGCCAGGAGGCGGAGTCACCGGGCAGCGCAGCAGGGCCAAGTCGACCTCGCCGCGCTCCAGCAGCCGCAGCTGGGCAGCGGTGGGGCCGCCGACCAGCACGACGTCCGTCTCCCCCGGCGCGAGCGCCTCGATGCGGGCGGGCAGCCAAGGCGGCACGCCGTTCAGCAGACCCAGCCGGAGCGTCGGCGCGGCGATGCCGGCCGCGCTCCGTGCCGCGCGGACCGCCCCGTCCGCAGCCCGCAGCGCGTCGCGGCCCTCGCGCAGCAGCGCCTCGCCCGCCGACGTGAGCGCGATGCCCCGGGTCCCGCGCACCAGCAGAGCCGTGCCGACCTCGCGCTCCACCGCCTTGATCTGCTGGCTCAACGTCGGAGTCGAGATGTGCAGCCGCGCCGCCGCCCGTCCGAAATGCCGCTCTTCGGCGACCGCGACGAAGTAGCGAAGTTGCCGCAGTTCCACGGCTTCATGCTATGCGCGGGCCATCGACGCACCTGGTGATCGGCCAGGCATGCGCGAATCACCCGCCAATGTGCCACGGCGATTACCCGGACGGAGGCGCACCATCAGTCAGTGTGGGCATGGAACGGTAGGCCCGGATCCTCGATGTCAGTGCGGATGGGCGTCTTCGAGGGATGACCCGGCGAGACGCGCCGCGACCACGCTCGCGAAGTTCGGGCAATCGAGGATGTCCTCGTGCGGGCAGGCCAGGCCGTGGGCGATAGCGGTGCGTGCCACCTGGGCCTGGGCAATCCGTTGGTCGAGCTCGGCGAGCTTGCGCCGGTGCAGCTCCCGCCAGCCGTCTGCGGCCGGCGAACGAGAGGCGAGGAGCGCCTTGACCTCGCGCAGCGTGAAGCCGACGTCTCGCAGGAGCAGGATCATGCCGACCTGACCAACGGCCGAGGGCAGATAGCGCCGTTGGCCCGAGACCCGGGCCGGCTCCGGTAGCAGGCCGAACTCTTCCCAGAAGCGCAGGGCGGAGGTGGCGACACCGGTGCGGTTCGCCAGCTCGCCGATCGTCAACTGCTCGTCTGGCATCTTGACTTCAAGTGTACTTGAAGTCGTTGACTGACGATCATGTCGACAACAGGTACGACTCTCAAACGGCGGGCGCTCGGACGGGTGGTGCGCCAGTTCGGGCACCCTCGCGGCATCGCCGGACGGATGGCCGGTTGGGTCATGGCTCATCGCGGCTCCAACCGGCAGCGCAACAGCTGGGCCGTGTCCTTGCTGGACGTGCGGCCCACCGACCGAGTGCTCGAGATCGGTTTCGGCCCCGCTGTCGCCATCGACGAACTCGCCCAGCGCATCACCCAGGGCCACGTCTATGGCATCGACCACTCCGAGGTCATGGTCCGGCAGACCGGCCGGCGGAACGCCGCCGCCATCCGGGCCGACCGCGTTCACCTCGCGCACGCATCGGTCGACCGGTTGCCGAGCTTCGGCGAACCGCTCGACGCCATCCTCGCCGTCAACTCCGTGGGGTTTTGGCCCGATCCGGAGGAACGACTCCGCGAGCTGCGCCGCCTGCTCCGCCCCGCAGGACGCATCGTGCTCGTCACCCAGCCCCGCACCCCAGGCGCCACCCGAGCCACCACGGCCCGAGCCGCCCAAGATCTCGAAGACTTGCTCACCGAGGCGGGCTTCACCGAGATCCTGATCGAAACCCTCGATCTCGACCCGCGACCGATGATCAAGCGTGTGAGGTCGGGTGGCTGCCCACGTGTCTGGGGGAATCTTGGGGTTTCTTGGTCTTGTCCTAGAGAGGGCAAGATAAGCGCAGACGGGCTGGCGAGGAACTCGGCACCTGGGTGACCCGTTGGGCTCGGCATGAACGTCTTGACTTGCCCTAAATGCCATGGCCAGATGCGGCAGTACGAGCGGAACGGCGTCACGGTGGACCAATGCGGCGAGTGCCGCGGGATCTTCCTCGACCGCGGTGAGCTGGAACAGCTCGTCAACGCCGAGGCGCGGTGGAGTACGGGCGCGCCGGGCCCTCAGCAGTACGGAGAGCGTCGTCGTTACGACGATGACGACTATGACGACGACTGGGACGACGACGACCGGCGACGCGGCCCGCATTTCGGCGGCCACCACAAGCCGCACCACAAGAAGCGCAAGAAGAGCTTCCTGGAGGGCCTGTTCGACGACTGAGCCGAGGAGCTTCCATGCGAGTCTCTATCGTTCTCTAGCAAGCAGGCTAGAAACCGATATACGCCTATCGAGACGCCCAGCGCCGCACCGGGCGGCGGTCTCGCAAGCCATGGGATCGGCTATGGCACCTCCTAGACGGGTTGGGCGCGGAGGAACTGGCCGAAGTGGGGGACGGTGAAGGCCACCAGCCCGCGCTCGGCGCTGTAGATGAGGCCCTTCTTGATCAGACCGTCACGGGCCGGGGACAGGCTGGACGGCTTACGCCCCAGCTCATCGGCCACATCGGCGGTCGGCACCGGCTCGTCGCCCGCCTCGCCGAGCATGGCCATGGCCCGCATGTAGTCGCGCTCGGCCGGGGTGGCCCGCTCGTAACGGCTGCCGAAGAAGCCAACGGCCAACTCGCTCTCGGCCTCGGGTGCGGCGACCTTGACGTCGCCGTCGGTGATCGGGGACTCGGGCGCGATGTCCCAGGCCACCTTGCCGTAGGCCTGCACGAAATAGGGGTAGCCGTCGGCCGCGTCGTACAGCGCGTCGAGGGCGTCGCGGGTGAACGTCACGTCCTCGCGCTCGGCCGGGGCGAGCAGCGCGACGTCGGCCGCCTCGCGGTCGAGGCGGTCGATGCGGGCGTAGCGGAACAGCCGCTCGGAGTAGGACTTGCTGGCCGACAGCACGGCCGGCAGATGCGGCAGGCCCGCGCCGACCACGATGAGCGGCCCGCCGATCTGGGACAACTCGTGGCAGGCGGCGCACAGCGCGGAGATGTCGTCGGCCGGGATGTCTTGCATCTCGTCGACGAACAGCCCGACGCCGACGCCCAGGTCGGTGGCGACCGAGGCGGCGTCGACGAACAGCTCGGTCAGGTCGATCTCGAGGTCACCGGAGTCGGCGCGGCCGCGTGCGGCCGGCACGTCGATGCCCGGCTGCCAGCGGTGCGCCGTGGCCTTCTTGCCGGACTCGGGGCTGGCCTGCGCGAACGCCTTGAGCACGCCGAGGAAGTCGGTGATCCGGTCGGGGGCGCGGTGGCGCGGCGCGAGCTCGCGGATCGCCATGTGCAGAGCCGCCGCGACCGGACGGCGCACCGACTGGTCGGGCCGGGCCTCGATCTTGCCGGTGCCCCACAGCCGCTGGATGGCCATGGACCGGAAGGTGTTGAGCAGCACAGTCTTGCCGACACCGCGCAGCCCGGTCAGGACCATGCTGCGCTCGGGACGGCCGCGTGCGACGCGCTCGAGCACCACCTCGAACTGCTGCAGCTCGCGGTCGCGCCCGGCCAGCTCGGGGGGCCGCTGCCCGGCGCCGGGGGCGTAGGGATTGCGAACAGGATCCACGCTCTCGGACTTTATGAGGCGATATAGCTGCGGCCGTAGATTTGGATAGAAAGTGCTGCGGCGTGTCGCGCGCGACGACCGCCGCTCACGGCAGTGCATCGCCGTAGCAACGTCAAGGGTCGCCACCATGCCACCTCCCCGGGCAGGCTCATGCGAAGTCCGAGGGTCGAACCGATGTTCGACTCATTCGAACACACTAGCGCACGCCGACCACGCGTCACAGGGAGCGGCCGAAATTCTTCGAAGGCCGGCCGCGATCACGCCGCCGGGGCACGGCATGATCACAACCAGGGGCGGCCCGATCAGGTGATGGGGTCGTCGGCGGCGCTCTGGTGCGGAACCCGTTCGGCCGGGATGGTGCCCATGCGGCCCGCCTGGAAGTCTTCGAACGCCTGGATGATCTCTTCCCGGGTGTTCATCACGAACGGCCCGTACCGTGCGATCGGCTCGCGGATCGGCAGCCCGCCGAGGACCAGGATCTCCCAGCCGGCCTGGGACGCCGGCGGCTGCTTGTCGGCGGCCCGTACGCTCAACGCCGCACCGCGCCCGAAGACCGCCAGCTGACCTTCGTCGAGCGGTCGCTCCTCCGGGCCCGCCAGGCCGCGCCCGGACAGGACGTACACGAGAGCGTTGAAGTCGCGCGGCCACGGCAGGGTGAGCCGCGCGCCCGGGGCCACGGTCGCGTGCAGGTACGTGATCGGCGTGTAGGTGATGCCCGGCCCCTCGTACCCGGCCAGCGAGCCGGCGATGATCCGGACGAGCGACGAGCCGTCGTCGGAGGCCAGCAGCTTCACGTCGCGCGCCTCGATGTCCTGGTAGCGCGGCGGCACCCACTTCTGCTCGCGCGGCAGGTTGACCCACAGCTGTACGCCGTGGAAGAGCCCGCCGGTGGCCACGAGTTCCGGCGGCGGCTGCTCGATGTGCTGGATGCCGGCGCCGGCGGTCATCCACTGGGTGGCGCCGTCGGAGATCAGTCCGCCGCCGCCGGTGGTGTCCTGGTGCTGGAAGGCGCCGTCGACGATGTACGTCACGGTCTCGAAGCCGCGATGCGGATGCCACGGCGTGCCTTTGGCCTCGCCGGGGCCGTACTCGACGGCACCCATGTGGTCGAGCAGCAGGAACGGGTCGGCCAGCGCGAGGTCGACGCCGGGGAACGGGCGGCGGACCTGGAAGCCCTCGCCCTCCAGGTGGCGTTCCCCGACGACGATCTGCTTGACGGGACGCCACTCGGCTTCGGAGTCCGCCAGGCGCGGCAGTCTGGGCAGGGTGAGCGTATCGGCGGTCACGGCGGGCATCGGAACCTCCTCGGTCGAGATACACCGACGAACACTGTTGAAGGTTCAACTATTCCGGTACGAACACGCCGAACCCATTAACACTTCGACGATAAGCGACTGTAGTTGAATGTTCAACTCTCGGGTACACTGGAAGAATGTCCGAGACCCGATGGCTCACCGCCCCGCAGCAGCGGGACTGGCGCGCCTTCGTTGACGGCAGCGTACGGCTGCTCGACGTACTCGACCAATCTCTCAAGACCACCCACGGGCTATCAATGGCTGAGTACGAAATTCTGGTCAGGCTCTCGGAGGCTCCGGACCGGAAGCTGCGCATGGCCCAGCTCGCGGCCGAGGCCAGCCAGTCTCGCAGCCGGCTCTCGCATACCTGCGCCCGGCTGGAGTCCAAGGGTCTGGTCCGCCGGGAAACCTGCCCGAGCGACAAGCGCGGGGTCTTGGCCTACCTCACCGACGAGGGCTTCGCCACCCTTGAGCGGGCCTCCCACGATCACGTCACGAGCGTGCGCGACTACTTCGTCGATGTTGTGGACGCGACCGACCTCGAGGCCATCGGGCGGGCGTTCAACGCCATCATCCGTCGCGTCGACTCCTCCCGCTGATTCCGGGCCGGACGATCTCGTCGCCGCGGCGACCCGGAACCGCTCCGCCTCGGAGCCGCGGTCGAAACGTGCGCCCGTCCGCCAAACCCCCCGGCGGCTCGGCGGTACGAGACGTACGGGCGCGGAGCTCAGGGGTTGAGGCCGGTGAAGTAGCCCGCCGAGATCAGCGTCATGAACACCCAGCCCAGCATCATGCCCACGCCGACCGGACGCCAGGCCCCGCGGATGCTCCAGACCATCAGCGCGCCCAGACCGAAGGCGAGCAGCAACAGCGTGATCGCCTGCGGCAGCAGGCTGGTCCCGCCCGACATCCGGAACGGGGCGTACATCATCACGCTGTCCACGCTCACGAAGATGACGAAGCCGGTCGTGGTCAGCCCGATCTCGCGGCAGCCCGGCGCGTCCGGTCCAACGGCCGATCGCATCCACACCGGCGCCTCCCGCGCTCGGCTCACCGGAGGTTCTGTGTGGAATGCGGTACGGGGCGGCGCCTGCGGCTGCGATCCCGAAGGCGGCGGGGGTTGCGTGGGGTCATGGGACGGCTCGGCCGAGTCCGGTGAGGCCGCATGGGAAGACGCCGCATCTGACGGTACCGGGGCGGACGGCTCTGCAGGTTCGGCTGGATCGTCGCCGTCCGGGGCTGCGCCGAACAGCTCGTCGAGAAGGGTCTTGTCGTCCGGGTCGGTCATGTGTGCCCGGCCCCCTGTGCCGGTGGCCGCTCCGGAAATGCGGCCGCTACCGCGCACCGTAGCGGAGATCGCCTTTGGGCACGGAGGACGCGCCGGGAAAGGTAACCTCGTCGTGATGCAGGTGAGACGCTTGATCACGATCGCGATGGCGATGGCGTTCGCCGCCGGATGCGGCTCAGCGGGCACCGGCGGCGCCTCGCCGCCGACCGCCACGACCAGCGGCGCCGCCCAATCACCTGCCCAGTCGCCGGGCGGCTCGGCGACCGCCGCGGCATCGCCGTCCGAGGCCGCGAAGCCCGCGAACAGGCCGGCCGTATTCGCCGCGCACATTCAGGAGATCCCGTCCCGCGCGACGGTGAAGTACTCCTGGCGGCCGGGCTGTCCGGTGCCGCTGTCCGGCCTGCGGCTGATCGACATGACGTACTGGGGCTTCGACAAGAAGCCGCACCACGGGCAGTTGGTCGTCAACGCCAAGGTGGCCGGCGACATCGTCAAGGTATTCAAGAAGCTGTACGACGCGCGCTACCCGATCCGGCGCATGGACCTCGTCGACAAATACAAGGGCAGCGACTTCGACTCGATCGAGGCCGGCAATACCTCCGCCTTCAACTGCCGGAACGCCACGGGGTCCAGTTCGTGGTCGCAGCACGCGTACGGCCTGGCGGTCGACGTCAACACCTGCGAGAACCCGTACGTCTCGGCGAGCGGCGCGGTGGCGCACAAGCACTGCGTGAAGTTTCGGGACCGATCCCGGCGCGACCCGGGCATGATCCACAAGGGCGACAAGGTGTACCGGGCGTTCGCGTCGATCGGCTGGGGCTGGGGCGGGCTGTGGCACGGTGCCCGCGACTACCAGCACTTCAGCAGCAACGGCCGCTGACGACCCATGGCCGCAGCGTCCACCCCCCGCGCAGCGGCCCCCGTGCGTGAAGGCCTTACATCATGGTGACGGCGAGGCCGATGATCACGGCAACGACGATGACGGCCACGGCCACACCGACGATGAGCCCGGTGTTACCGCCCTTCGCCGCCTGCTCGCCTCCATCTCGCTGAACGAAGGCGCGAAACTGCTGGGTGTTTCCCGCTGGGTCCATTTCGTTATCGGGCATGCGGAGAACTGTAACGGATTGATCTCCACGCATTGTCCTATTTGGGACACATCGGCCCGATCACTCGCCCATTTTTCGGCTTGGCAACACGCGTGACTGTCAGTGGCTCTGCCGCCCGGGAGACAGCGCGGCGACCACGCCGAGGCCGATGAACGTGGTGCCCACCACGTACCGCTCCCCGCGCAGGAAGCGGGTGCTGCGCCGCAGGAACGGGCCGACCGTGCCGGCGAGCAGGGCGTACGTGCCGTCGGTGCACAGCCCGAGCGCCACGAAGACCAGCCCGAAGATCGCGATCTGCACGGACGCGGCACCGCGGGCGGGGTCGACGAACTGCGGCAGGAAGGCGAGGAAGAACAGCGCCAGCTTCGGATTGAGAATGTTGACGAGGATGCCGTCTCGGAACAGCGAGGCTCGCGACTTGGCCGGCGCCGCCTCCACCACCTCGGTCTCTTTGCTCAGCAGTTTGCGTACGCCCAGATAGATCAGGTACGCGGCGCCCGCGTACTTCACCACCGTGAATGCCAGCGCCGACGACATCAGCACCCAGGAGAGCCCGGCGACCGCGGCGAGCACTTGTACGAGGCTGCCCGCGTGGATGCCCAGCACCGCGGTGATGGCCGCGCGGCGGCCCTGCCGAACCCCTTGCGACACGATGTAGAGGACGGCCGGGCCAGGGATGATCAATACGACGGTTGCGGTGGCCACGTACAGGGCGAGCGTCGGGAATGTCGGCATGCGTCCACGCTAGGTGTGGGCTGCCACATTCGGCCACCGAATAACCCTCCGTGCTCTTGCGGTTATTTGCCGTTACATGCTCCGATATGTGGGCATTCAAGATTCTTTCCATTCGAGCTCCGCCCGGGGGGGCGCGTGGCATCGCGAAAGAGGCCGCCCTACAGCGCTCCGGGGGAACGGCCGGTCCCGTCCTTGGCGCGGGTCGCGCTCACCACCCTCAGGTTGCGCCTGCAACGGTGGCGCGTCGCCGCCAGATGGCGCGCGCGGCGCGCGGTACCGTCCGCGATCGGGGCGCTGGTGCTGCTGATCGTGGGCATCGGCGCCGCCGCCCTCTGGGGCAAGGATTCGGGCAAGGATTCCGCCCGGCGCGCCGCGCCCGCGGCCGCGCCGCCCGACCGGGTCCACCAGGCCGTCGCCTCCAACGATGCCGAGTCGGCGCGCTCCCAGGCCGTGCGCTGGACCACCGCCCAGGTCGGCCCGGACGTCGTGGTCGCCTGCGATCCCGTGCTGTGCGGCGCGCTCTCCGCGGCCGGACGGCCCCGGGCGTCGACCGTGACGATCCGCGCGGCCGACGGCGACCTGCTGCAGGCCGACCTCGTCCTCGTCACCGAGGTGATCAAGAGCCGGTACGGGACGGGTCTCGCCGCGATCACCGCCCCTGACCCGCTGGCCGACATCGGTCAGGGCGACGGCCGGATCGAGGTACGGGCGGTCGCGACCGACGGGGCGGCGAACTACCGTCGCCGGCTCGCGGCGGACGTGGCCGAGCGGCGCCGGTCCGGCGGGGAACTCGCGGGCAGCGGACGGCTGGACCTGAGCCGGCCGGCCCGCGCGCAGCTCGCCTCCGGCTCGGTCGATCTCCGGCTGATGAGCGCGCTGGCCTCGCTGAGCTCGGATTTCAATCTCGGCGTCGTCGCGTTCGCCGACGGCGCGCCCAGTCCACCGACAGGAGGCGATGCCGACACGGTCGTCCCCTACCGAACCGCGCAGATCGACGCGATCGACGGGGCCGTTCCGGACGGCGACAAACCCCGGACGGCGGCGGTCATCCGGTTCCTGCACGCACAGGATCCGCCGTACCACCCGCTGTCAGTTGACGTAATCCGTCCACCCGACCTCATGCGTCCAGTTCTGCAGATTCGTTTCTCCGCGCCCAGCCCCCTTGGGCTGTAAGCGCCAGTGGCCAAGTACGAATCATTAGGAGAGTGCCATGGCGACCTCGCATTCGCCGCATCGCACCGCCAGGCTCATCGCTCGCGCTGCCGCCGGCTTCGCCGTCGGCGCCGCGCTGTTCGGCGCGAGCTCCGGGCCTGCCCTCGCCGCTCCCAATCAAGGCTATGTACGGCTCGCGCACCTGTCTCCCGACACGCCCGCCGTCGACGTCTACCTCTACTCCTTTGGCAAGAAGACCCCCCGCCTGGTGCTGAAGCACGTGGGCTACGGGGCGCTCTCGCCGTACCAGCGACTGGGCGCCGGCGCGTACACCGTGGCCATGCGCCCGGCCAACGCCGCTGCCTCCAGCCCACCGGTACTGTCGACGAACGTACGGGTGAAGCCGGGCGCCGCGTACACCGTGGCGGGCATGGGGCCATACAAGGGGATCAAGCTGCAGGTGCTCGACGACAGCCTGTCCGTGCCCGCGAACAGCGCGGCGCTGCGCGTGGTCGTGGCGTCGCTGAAGCAGCCGACGGTGAGCGTCACGGAGGCGGGCCGGTCGTTCGCGCGGAACCTGCGCTTCCCCACCGTCACGCCGTACCACACCATCCCCGCCATGTACGCGGCGGTCGGGGTGACCGGTAAGACCGGCAAGACGGCGTACTGGCGCGGCGACATGACCCCCGGAACCATCCACACGTGCGTGGTGCTCGACGGCAAGTCAGGGCTGCGGGTGCTGCACCTGCGCGACGCGGCCCAGGGCAACAAGCCGCTGAGCAGCGTCGACACCGGTCTCGGCGGGCTAGCCCGATCGGGCAACGGGATCAACGGCTGGTTGCGGCCGCTCGGCGCGGTGCTCGTGCTGACGGGGCTGGCCGGGCTCGCCGTGCTCGGCGTCGCGCGGCTCCGCCGTGCGTGACCGTACGAACCACATGCCACGTAGCCGGTCGGGGCCGGGGGCCTCGGCCGGGTCAACAGCAGGGATCCCGGCCCGGCTGAGGGGTGCGTTCGCGATGCGCCCGCGCCCGGAGGCGCCGACCGAGGCGGACGCGCGAGCGTCGGCCAACATGAAGGCGGCCACTCGGGCCGGGATCGCGGTCGGGGCGGCCGTCGGGCTGGCGGTGCTGGCCGGGATCGCGGCCTACGGTTCGGCGGCGTGGACGGGCACGTCGAGTGTCCCCATGGCCGTCGCGACCGGTGTCCCATCGGAATGGACCGCGGTGCCCGGACAGGTCGCCCACATCCGGGTCCCACCGCCCGTTCGCGACCACGCCGACCCGGTAGAGCTGCGGATTCCGGCCATCGGTGTACGCAGCACGCTGGAGCGACTTCGTACGAACGGTCGGGGCGTCCTGTTCTCGCCGCGCGATCCGGCCCGGGCCGGGTGGTTCGCCGGCGGCGTCCAGCCGGGAGACCCGGGACCGGCGGTGATCGCCGGGCACGTCGACTCGCGGACCGGGCCGGCCGTCTTCACGAGGCTGAAGTCGCTGCGGCCCGGCGCGAAGATCGTTGTTGCCGACGCCAAGGGGCGCGCCGTCACCTTCCGCGTCGACCTGGTCAAGTCGTACGCGAAGGCCAAGTTCCCCACCCAGGATGTGTACGGTGCCACGCCGGATCCGCAGCTACGGCTGATCACCTGCGGCGGCGACTTCGATCGGGCCCGCGGTCATTACGTGGACAACGTGGTTGTGTACGCGGGATTGGCCGATTGAGCCCGCACGCGGTCATACAAACCTGATACGCAGTCGAAGGTACATTCACAAGAGGCGGTGACCACGTCCAGTGATCGACAGTAACGAGATACATTCTTTTGCGCCCGTTTAATGGCGGTTATCGTCCTCTCATGGGGGCTGGACCGGGCCAGCTCATCGCTGGCCAGTATCGCCTTGTCAGGGAGATCGGCAGGGGGGGTTTCGGCGTCGTCTGGCGGGCCAGAGACGAACATCTGCACCGCGACGTCGCCGCGAAGGAGCTGTTCCTGCCCTCGTACCTGAGCGCGGATCAGCGGCAGGAGCAGCACGAACGCAGCCTGCGCGAGGCACGGTCGGCGGCGCGGCTGACCCACCGCGGCGCGGTGACCGTCTACGCCGTCATCGAGCACGACGACAGCCCGTGGATCATCATGGAGCTCATCGACGGCCGGTCGATGTCCCATATGGTCAAGGTCGAGGGCGCACTGCCGCCCAGGCGGGTGGCCGAGATCGGTCTCGAGGTGCTGCGGGCGCTGGACGCCGCGCACAAGGCCGGGGTCATCCATCGCGACGTCAAGCCCGCCAACATCCTCATCAGCGACCTCCGCGTCGTGCTCACCGACTTCGGCATCGCCATGATCGAAGGCGATCCCAACCTCACGCAGTCCGGCTTCATCATGGGCGCACCGGCGTACACCGCGCCCGAACGCGCCCGCGGCGAGCCCGCCGTCGCCGCCTCGGACCTGTGGTCGCTGGGCGCCAGCATGTACTACGCCGTCGAGGGCCACCGGCCCTTCCCCGGCGCCAACGCGCAGGCCGTCTTCCACGCGATCATGACGGAGGACCCGATCCCGCTGCGCCGGGCCGGGCGGCTGACCCCGGTCATCAACGGGCTGCTGCGCAAGGACCCGGCCGAACGGCTGACCGTGGCCGCGGCGACCGACCTACTCGGCGATGCCATCCTCGGCGACGTCCCGTGGGAGGACAAGACCGATGCGGTGCCCGGCGCGCCGCCCGCGTCACGCAGGCTGGGGCAGTCCGGGCACGTACGGCATGCCGAAACCGAGCCGTCCGTACGGGCGCCGAAGCCGGCCGGGCGGCGGCCCTGGCGGCTCGCGGTCGTCGCCGTACCGGCGGCGGCCGCGGTGGCCTTCGGCCTGCTCGCCATGGCGCTGCACGCGAACCAGCGGCCGCCGCGGGAACAGCAACATGCCGTCGCCCCGCCGCCGCAGCAGTCCACGTCCATGCCCACGACCGCCCGCTTCCGTGACGCGATCAACGCCGTGGCCTTCAGCAAGGACGGCAAGCTCCTTGCGGTCGGCGGCGAGAACCGTACGCTCACGCTCTGGGACGTCGCGCGCAACCGTTCGGTCGGGGCGCTGACCGGGCCTATGTACAACGTGTTCGCGGCGGCGTTCAGCCCGGACGGTAAGATCCTCGCCACCGGCGGGTACGACGGGCGCGTGCTGCTGTGGGACGCCGCGCGCCGCACCCGGGTGGCCACCCTGTCCGCCAACGCCAACAGCATCGGCACCCTCGCCTTCAGCCCCGACGGCAGGACCCTGGCGAGCGCGAGCGACGACGCCGTACGGCTGTGGAGCGTCGCCGACCGCAGGCTGATCAGGACCCTGCCGGCCAGGCAGGAGAGCCTGTTCACGGTCGCGTTCAGCCCGAAGGGACAGACCCTGGCCACGGCGGGCACGAAGAACCTCCGGCTGTGGAATCTCGCCGCTCCGGGCGCCGCCACCGCCGTGATGAGGCTCAACTCCATCGTGCACGCGATGGCGTTCAGCCCGAACGGCAAGATGATCGCCACCGCCGGCTACAACGGGCACGTCGTGCTCTGGGACATCGCTGCCCGCCGCCGGCTGGCGACCCTCGGCAAGTACGACAAGACCGCCAACGCGATCGCGTTCAGCCCGAAAGGCGACCTGCTGGCCTCCGCCGACGGCCGCAAGGTGATCGTGTGGAACACCGCCACCCGCCGCCCGGTCGCCACGCTCACCGACCACACCGACACGGTCAACGCGGTCGCCTTCAGCCCGGACGGGCACATGCTGGCCAGCGCCGGCGACGACGCGACCGTACGACTGTGGGACCTGCGATCTCTGGGACAGTGACCCCGGCGGGCCGTCCGCTCTGGTAGAGAGGGGCGGTGACGTCGGCCCGGGCGCGGATGATCGTCGTGGTCTCGCTGGTGACCGCGTTGTGCGCCGTGGCCTGCGATGACTCGCCGCCGACCGGTAACACGGCCCCGTCCACCGCCCTGTCCACGGTGGCGCCGTCGCCGTCGACCAAGACGACCAAGCCGGTCCGGCGCGTGCGGCCGCCCAAGGTGCCGGCCGGGATGACGGCGGGCTACATGGTGTACGACCGTCGCGGCGCCCGGATCGCCCTGCAGTACAACGCGCAGCATCGGTTCCGGTCGGCGTCGGTGGTCAAGATCCTGATCGCGCTCGACTACCTGAGCTCGCACCGGTCCCGCACCGCGATCCCGGCGGGCGATCAGGCACTGCTCCGTACGATGCTGCGGTCGAGCAACGACCAGGCGGCCACGGCGTTGTGGCGGCGCGGCGGGCAGGTGCGCATCATCCAGCGGATGACGGCGACGCTGGGCCTACGCGACAGCGGGCCACCGCCGGCCGGCAAGCCGGGCTTCTGGGGCTACACGGCGATCAGCGCGGCCGACATCGTGCGCGTCTACCGATACCTGCTGACCCATCGGCGGTACGGCGACGTCATCCTGGGCCACCTGCGCCGGGCCACGCAGTGCGGCGCGGACGGCTTCGACCAGTACTTCGGCATACCGGCGGCGCTGCGGCGGCCGTGGGCGATCAAGCAGGGCTGGTCGGGGTACGGCTCGGTCCCGCCGGTGCCCTGCGTACGGTCCGGGACGGCTGACTACCGCCCCGCCACGGTACGGGCCCCGGCCGTCGACCTGGCTCATCCCGTGCTGCACACGACCGGTACGGTCGGCCCGGGTGATCGGTGGATCGTGGTCGTGCTGAGCCTGAACACCGCGGGCAGCCCATGGCGGACCGCCACGGCACGGCTGACGGCGCTGACCAAGGCCGTCTACCGGGCGGGCACCATGGGGTCATGAAGGTGGTGGCGATCTCGGATACCCACGCGCCGCGGCGCTGGCGGTCCTGCCCACCGGCCGTGGCCGGGCACCTTCGCGACGCCGACCTGATCCTGCACGCCGGAGACGTGTGCACGGCCGCCGTGCTCGATGAACTGACCTCGTACGCGCCCGTACGGGCGGTGCTCGGCAACAACGACGGCCCGGACGTGGCCGCGTGGGGCGCACCGGAACGGCTCGAACTCGATCTGGACGGGCTGCCCGTGGCCATGGTGCACGACAGCGGCCAGGCCGCCGGCCGTACGGCCCGGATGCGCCGCTGGTTCCCCGCCGCCGAGCTGGTGGTCTTCGGGCATTCGCACATTCCGCTCGACCAGACGGGCGACGGCGTGCGCATCTTCAACCCCGGCTCGCCGACCGACCGGCGCCGCCAGCCGCGGGGCACGATCGGTCTGCTCACCATCGAGGATGGCCGTCTCGTCGAGGCCCGCATCGTTCCGGTGACCTGAGCGGTATCCGTCGTTCGTGCGGGTCGGCCGCCTCGTCATCGACATTCCGTCCACGTTTGGGCCACGAAACCTTGGCAGCGTGTCAGCCCTGGTCATCAGCCGGCCGCTGAGCAGGTGGGGCGACATTCACATGGTCTTTACGTTGACTGCCGGAAGGGTCTCGGCGTGCACTCCGGCCGCTCCGGGCGCTTTGAGTACTCCGGGCGCTCCGGACGTGGAGTTCCGGGTGCTCGGTCCGTTCGAGGTGCGAGAGAACGGGCGGACCGTCGACATCGGGTCGCCCAAGCACCGGGTGCTGCTGGCCACGCTGCTGCTGCAACCCGGTCGTACGGTGCCGGTCGAGGCGCTGGCGGAGGCCATCTGGGACGCCGGCCCGCCGGGCAATCCGCGCCGCGTTGTGCAGGTGTACGTCGCGCGGCTGCGCAAGCTGCTGGCGTCCGCCGCGCTCACGCGCGCCGCCGCCCGTGCCGCCACCGATCCCGGCCGCCCGCTCCACACCGTGGCGGCCGAGCTCCCCGCGAGAAGGCGGGGCAGCAACGGCGCTCGCCGGCCGGCGCGGCTCGACTCCGGCTAGCACGGCCCCGCTGGCACGGACCGGCTGAAACCGGCCCGGCTGAAACCGGCCCACCGGCTGAACCGGTCCATCGGATACGGCCTGGCCTGAAACGGGCGGGGCGAGCGGGGCCAGCCCATCTACCCCCGCCGCCCCGCCCGCGCCTGGCGGCGGACCGGGTCCGGTACGCAGGACAGCTCCCGCGGCTCAGCCGAGGTCAGCGCCTGCGCGGCTCTGACGTACAGCACGATTTGTAGCAGCCTCGACGCTGTACCCCGAGCGCTGGAGCCGTCCCATGCCGGCTCCCCGGCCCGATCGTCCGCTCATTGAAACACCCGGCGCTTTCAGATGGCATTCACCAGAACGTCTTCGCGGTCGGGCCCGTCCGCCGGAGGAGGTCGCTATCGTAGTACTCAGGTTTACGCCGTCCCCGGCCCGCGCTGACATAGCGAAGTTGACGCCCATGCCCGCCTCGGACGAATGGGTCGTCCCAGATACTCGTTCGGGAGTGCCCACTCCGGCCCGGCTGTACGACTACTGCCTGGGCGGCAAGGCGGCAAGGACAACTTCGCCATCGACCGTCAAACCGCATTTGGCGGCCTTGGAACGCCCTGCCCGGCGCCTTGGACGAGGCTCGGGCGAACCGGTTCCCGGCCGAGCCGTACCACCTGCCGTGGGCGGAAACGCGCGTAGTCACCGGCCGCGCGGCGCGCGGCCGGTGACGTGCTCGAGGCGCTCTGGTCAGGACTTCTTGGTGGCCGTGTAGGCGAGGTGGGTGACGCCGTTGCCCTCCACGACCGTGGGCGTGCCCAAGGTGACCGGGGCCTTGTCGAGGTTCTCGAACCAGCGGACGCCGGCGCCGAGGAGGACCGGCACGAGGTCGACGTCGATCTCATCGAGTAGACCGGCGTCGAGGCACTGCTGGGCGATCTTGGCGCTGGCGACCACGACGTTCTTCTCACCGGCGATCCGCTTGGCGGTGGCGACCGCCTCCGCGACGCCGTCGACGAACGTGAACGTGTCGGTGTGCGGCCAGTCGGCGGGCGGCCGATGGGTGACCACGACGATCGGCACGCCCAGCGGGTGGGTGCCGCCCCAGCCCTGCGTGATGTCGAACAGGTGCCGGCCCGCGATCAGCACGCCCGCGCTGTTCATGGCGTCGCGCATGCGTTCCGCGCTGGCCTCCGACACCCGGAAGGTGGCCCAGTCGACGGCGGTCGGCACCTCGACCTCGCCGCTTCCCATCCAGCCGAACAGCTGGTCGATGCCATCGGCGGGGTCGGCGATGAAGCCGTCGAGGGACATGGACATGTTGGCGATGACCTTGCTCATTTCATTCCTCCTGGTAGTGACTGCCGTTCGCGACACGATCAACTCTGTCGCCGGGCGGGCGGCGGAACATCGGCCAGCTGACCGATAAGCGCGCTCGCCTTGGGTCGATATCGGCGGCGGCTGGCAGACTGAGCCGCGATGTCCACGTCCCAGGCCAGGCATGACGAGGTCAGCCATAACCTGCCGACGCCGTTGACGACGTTCGTCGGCCGCGCGGCCGAGCTGCGTTCGATCGCCGCTGCGCTGGGCGAGGCGCGGGTCGTCACCGTCGCCGGCCCGGGCGGCTGCGGCAAGACCCGGCTCGCGGTCGAGGCGGCGGGCGGCGCGGCCGGGCGCTGGGCCGACGGCGTGTGCTGGGTCGACCTCGCGGCGACCGGCGATCCGAGCGTCGTCCCCGATCTGCTGGCCGAGGCGGTGGGCGCGCTGCACGGCGCCGCCGGCCGCGCGGGCCCGTCCCCGGCGCAGCAGCTCGGCGACCGGCGGATGCTGGTATGCCTCGACAACTGCGAGCACCTGCTGGCGGCCGCCGCCGAGGTGGCCGTCGATCTGGTCAGCCGCTGTCCGTCCGTCACGGTGCTGGCCACCAGCCGTGAGCCGCTGGGCGTCGCAGGCGAGTTGGTATGGCGCGTGCCCTCACTCAGTGGCGACGACGCGATCGCCCTCTTCGACGAGCGCTCGGGTCCGTCCGTACCAAGTTCCGAGCAGGCGCGGACGGCCGTCCGGACGACGTGCGCCCGGCTCGACGGCATCCCGCTGGCCGTCGAGCTGGCGGCGGCGTGGTCGGGCACGCTGTCGGCGCAGGAGATCCTGCGCGGGCTCGACGACCGGTTCTCTCTGCTGATCCGGGGACCGCGCGGGGTGGCGGCGCGGCACCAGACGCTGGCCGCGTCGATGGCCTGGAGCCATGACCTCCTCGACGAGCCCGACCGCGTGCTGTTCCGCCGGCTGGCGGTCTTCCACAGCGGCTTCACCCTGCGGACGGCCCAGGCGGTGTGCGCGTTCGACCCGCTCGACGAGCTGTCGGTGCTCGCCGGGCTGCGGCGGCTGGTCGAAAAATCGCTGGTCATCGCGGACACCCAGGGCAGCGAAGCGCGGTACCGGATGCTCGAGACGATCGGCCAGTACGCCGCGGCCCGGCTGGCGGCATCAGGTGAGCAGCGGCTCGTCCGCGACCGGCACCTCGACGCCTGCCTGGCCCTCGCTCAGGCAGCCGTACCCTTGCTGGCCGAGAACAAGGACGCGTGGCGCGCGGCGATCGAGATGGAGCAAGAGAACCTGCGGGCGGCCATCGAATGGGGCCTGTCGCTCGACGATCCCGAGCGGGGCCGCGCGCTGGCCGCGGAGCTGCCGTGGCTATGGCACCTCAACCGGCGTGGCCACGAGGGCCTCGACCTCCTCCGGCAGGCGGTCGAGCGCGCGCCCGCGGCGCGGACGGCCCTGCAGGCGCGGCTGCTGACCGGCCTGACCCTCGTCGCCGACACCACGCGGCCGCTCGGGCCGGAGCACGACGCGGCGCAGTCGGCGCTGGACATCGCGACCGAGACCGGCGACGCCGCGACCGCCTGCCTCGCCCGGCTGCTCACCGGCGTGGCCATCTTCCACGAGGACTTCGACACCGGATGGTCGCTGGCGGAGGCCGCCCGCGAGCAGGCGCTATCGGCCGGTGAGACGTTCGTCGTGGACGGCGCCACGGCCCTGCTGGGCATGATCGAGCACCTGCGCGACGCGCACGGCGAGGCGTTGCGCCTGCTCGGCGAGGCCGTCGCCGGTCTCGTCCGGCGTGGCGATCGCGGGGTGGCGTCGACCGCGCTCGGCTTCATGGCGCTCAGCGCCCTCTACACCGGCGACCTCGCGCGCGCTCGCGACCTCGCCGCCGAAGGCGTTCGGACGGCCCGGCCGCTCGCCGACTATCACCGCGTCGGGTCGGCCGCCGCAGTAGTCGCGACTGTCGAGTCTTACGCGGGCCGGTTCGACGAGGCGCGGACGGCTCTCGCGCCGATCATCCGGCTCGTGGAGGGTGCCGACGCGCCGCCGTTCATCCCCGGGCTGGCGCGCGCCGGGGGGTACCTGCACCTTTGGACGGGGCAGCCCGAGCAGGCGATCGCGTGGTTCCGCCGGGAGAACGACTGGATCGAGGGCGGTGGCGAGGTCGACCTGACGCCGCAGACGCTGACCGGGCTGGCGGCGGCGTTCCGGGCCACCGGCGATGCGGCGGCCGCCGCCACGGCCTGCGAACGCGCGCTCGCCGCGGCCCGGCACGCCGGCATGCGCAGGGTGGTCGCCGACGCGCTCGAACAGTCCGCGCTCCTGGCGACCGATCCCGTACGAGCGGAAGACCTGCACCACGAGGCGCTGAGCATCCGTGCCGAGCACGAGCTCTGGCTGCCGTGCGTCGAGAGCCTGGAGGCCCTCGCCGCCGTGGCCGCCCACGCCGAGTCGTACATCGAGGCGGTACGGCTGCTGGCCGCCTGCGATCATGCCCGGCACGAGCTGGGCTACCCACGTCGTTCCGCCCCAGATCTCGTACGGCTGCGGAACGCCCTCGGGCCGGAGGCGTACGAAAGCGCCTGGCGCGCCGGCAGTGAGCTGGCCATCCCCGACGCGGTCGCCTACGCACAACGGGCGCGGGGCAAACGCGGCCGCCCGTCCAGCGGCTGGGCCAGCCTCACGCCCACCGAGCAGAGCGTGGTCCGGCTGGCGGTCAAGGGCCTCAGCAACCCGGCCATCGGGTCCGAGCTGTTCATGAGCCGCAGTACCGTCAAGACGCACCTGTCGCACGTGTACGCCAAACTCGGTGTCACCAACCGCACCGAGCTCGCCACCGCGGCCGCCCCGCACCTCTCCACCCCGCCCCCGTAATCGCCGCCGACCGCGTCGCCGGACCCCGCTATCGTTGGGTGCGGATCTGGAGGGTTCGCATAGTGGACTAGTGCAGGCGCCTTGAAAGCGCCCAGGGCTGGTGACAGTCCTCGTGGGTTCGAATCCCACACCCTCCGCCAAAATTATGTCTTTCACACCCCTGGTCGGAATCACCTGACCAGGGGTGTTGATGTTCAAGATCGTTCTCGTGACGCGCGCATGACAGGCCGTCCGTCTCTGCGCCCGGATGCCGCCACGGTCTCCCAGACGCTCCCCTGGCAGTCGGGGCGTCGTCTCGCCGTGCCGTATGTCCTCCCTCCGTCGCCAATGCGTCTGGCCGCGTCTGGCTGTTTCCGTTCCGCGCCAAT
>DATBKU010000123.1:0-31724 GCA_036555725.1 Streptosporangiaceae bacterium
GGCACCAGGCCCGACGGCATCGGCGGCGCCTCAGTGCTGGCCAGCGCCACGTTCGACGACCCGAGGGCGGTGAGGCATAGCCAAGAGGGCGAGGCGCAGCGCGGGCGGAAGCGGCCGTCAGTCCAGGTCGGCGACCCGTTCATAGAGAAGCTGCTGATCGAGTGCAGCCTGGAGCTGTTCTCCGAGGACCTCGTCGTCGGCATCCAGGACCTCGGCGCCGCGGGGGTCTCCTGCGCGACCACCGAGCTGGCCGCGGCCGGCACGGGCGGCATGCGGGTGGTGCTCGATGACGTGCCGTTGCGCGACGCGACCCTGCTCCCCGAGGAAATCCTCATGAGCGAGTCGCAGGAGCGCATGATGGCCGTGGTCGAGCCGGCCAAGGTCGACCGGTTCCTGGAGATCTGCGCCAAGTGGGAGGTGCCGGCGACCGTCATCGGCGAGGTGACAGACGGCGACTCGCTCGTCATGACGTGGCAGGGCGAGGTCATCGTCGACATCCCGCCGGGCACCGCGGCCGACGAGGGCCCGGTGTACGAACGGCCGTCCGAGCCGCCGGCCGATCTGGCGCAGCTGCAGGCCGACGGCGCGGGACGCCTGCACCGGCCGGGCGACGCCGACGAGCTGCGCAAGACCGTGCTGTGGCTGGCCGCCTCGCCGAACCTCGCGGACAAGTCGTGGCTGACCTCACAGTACGACCGGTACGTGCTCGGCGACACCGTGCTGGCCATGCCGGAGGACGCGGGCGTACTGCGCGTCCAATCCGCCGAAGAGGAGAGCGGTCTGGGCATCGCGCTGTCGCTGGACGGCAACGGCCGCTACGCCCGGCTCGACCCGTACGCCGGGGCGCAGCTGGCGCTCTCGGAGGCGTACCGCAACGTGGCCGCCACCGGCGCACGCCCGCTCGCGGTGACCAACTGCCTCAACTTCGGCTCGCCCGAGGACCCCGGTGTCATGTGGCAGTTCGCCCGCGCCGTGGAGGGCCTCGCCGACGGCTGCCAGGCCCTCGGTACCCCGGTGACCGGCGGAAACGTCAGCTTCTACAACCAGACCGGGACGACGCCGATCAATCCCACGCCGGTCGTCGGGGTGCTGGGCGTGCACGACGACGTACGACGGCGGCTCTCGATGGCCTTCATCACCGAGGGTGCGCCGGTCATGCTGCTCGGCGAGACCCGCGAGGAGTTCGGCGGGTCGGAGTGGGCGCACGTGGTGTACGGCCACCTGGGCGGGCTGCCGCCGCTGGTCGACCTCGCGGCCGAGCGGGCGCTGGCATCCGTGCTCGTGGCCGGGGCCCGTGAGGGCGTGCTGGCCGCGGCGCACGACCTGTCGGACGGCGGCCTGTCGCAGGCGCTCGTCGAGTCGTGCCTGCGTGGCGGGCTCGGCTGCCGGATCGCGCTGGCCGGCGATCCGTTCGTCGAGCTGTTCAGCGAGTCGGTGGCGCGCGCCGTCGTCGCCGTACGTGTCGGCGGCGAGGCCCGGCTGACCGCCCTGTGCGAGGCCGCCGGGGTGCCGGTCCGCCGGCTCGGCGTGATCGGTGGCGACGCCCTGGAGATCGAGGACGTCTTCTCGATCCCGCTCTCTGAGCTGCGGGAGGCCCACCAGGTCACCCTGCCCCGCTACGTGGGCTAGAGCGACATGGCTGAGCTCCCGCGGCCGACCGCGGGAGCTCAGCGCAGCGCGGTTCAGGCGACCGGCTCCAGGGCCGGGGTCCCGGCGGGCTGCTCCGCCACCGCCGCACGCGCCGTCCGGCTGCGCAACGTGAACCAGGCCACCGGCGCGCCGACGAAGACGATCGCGGCCGCGACCACGAGGGCGAACTGGTAGCCGTCCAGGAAGGCGTGCAGCGGATCGGCGCCGCCGCGCGCCGCCGCCGACTGCCGGGTGGTGAGGATTGCCCCGACGATCGTGACGCCCAGCAGCCCGGAAACCTCGCGTGCGGTGTTGAGCACGGCCGACGCGGCGGCGGCTCGGTTGGCCGGCAGGACGCCGATGATGGCCGAGGTCAGCGGCATCATCACGAGCCCGGAGCCGATCCCGAAGAGCACGAAGGCCGGCATCAGGTCGGCGAACCGGCCGTTCTCGCCGACGAACGACACCAAGATCATGCCGATGACGT
The DNA here is from genome assembly GCA_036555725.1 of Streptosporangiaceae bacterium. GTDB lineage: Bacteria > Actinomycetota > Actinomycetes > Streptosporangiales > Streptosporangiaceae > CALAED01. The sequence goes on from DATBKU010000123.1 coordinate 2,117, forward strand.
TCAGCGTGAGCCCGATGGCCACCGTACGGTGCGTGCCGAGCCGCCGGGCGATCGGGTCGGCGACCGGTGCGGTCATCGCCATCAGCAGCGCCATCGGCACGAACGCCGCGCCCGCCTCGGTAGGCGAGAAGCGCAGCACGTTCTGCAGGTACATGGCCGTGAAGAAGTAGATGCCCATCACGCCGAAGCCCCAAAGGATCATGGCGCCGACGCCGCCGCTGAACACCCGCTTCCGGAACATCGACAGGTCGACCATCGGGTCGGCGGTGCGCGACTCGATGACCAGGAACGCCGCCGTGGCCAGCGCGGAGAGGGCGAAGGAGCCGAGGATCAGCGGCGACGTCCAGCCCTGGTTGTGGCCCTCGATCAGGGCGTACGTGACGGCGAACAGCGCGATCGCCGAGGTCACCAGGCCAGGCACGTCGAGCCGCCGGGGCGCCGCGTCGCGAGATTCGCGCATGGACGTCGCGATGATGCCGATGGTGACGATGCCGACCGGCACGTTGATGAGGAAGATCCAGCCCCAGTCCCAGCGCTCGCTGATGAAGCCACCGGTGAACGGACCGAGGGCGAGAGCAAGCGCGCCGACGGCGCTCCATATGCCCACGGCCCGGCCGCGTTCCCGCTCGTCCGGGAACGTCGCGGAGATGATCGCCAGGGTGGCCGGCATGGTCAGCGCCGCGCCGATGCCCTGCAGCACGCGGCTGCCGACCAGCATCGCGGGCGACGTCGCGAGCCCCGCCAGCAGCGACGCGCCGGTAAAGACGACCAGGCCGGTCAGGAAGATCCGGCGGCGGCCGTACACGTCGGCGAGCCGGCCACCGACCAGCATCAGGCCGGAGAACACGAGGATGTAGCTGCTCACGATCCACTCGAGGCCGGAGATCGTGAGGCCCAGGTCGCGCTGGATCGAGGGCAACGCCACGTTCACCACGTTGTTGTCCAGGAAGGTCATGAAGGACGCCAGCGCGACCCCGGCGAGGGTCCCCCAACGTCGACGGGAGCTGTCCATCTCTCACTCTCTCCTATACGTTGTTCTTGTACGTCGTACATGTACTTTGTACAGGAGAACTTATACGGTGTATAGTTGTCAAGCGATGGCACGAACTGATTCCGCGGAACGCGCCCGGCTGAGCCGCGAGGCGGTCGTCGACGGGGCGTTGGCGCTGGCCGGCGCGGACGGCATGGATGCGCTGACGATCCGACGGCTCGCACAGCACCTGGGCGTCACGCCCATGGCGCTGTACTGGCACTTCAAGAACAAGGACGAACTGCTGGCCGGCATGGCCGACCGGCTGTGGTCCCTTGTCGACAGCGCTGTCGATCCCGGCCTGTCCTGGCCCGATCAGCTGCGGTCGTTGATGGGGTCGCTGGTCACGGTGCTGCGCGCCCACCCGGCCATCACGCCGTTGCTGATGTCCATCGAGGCGGAGGAGATGCAGTCATGCTTCCGCACGATGGAGGCGGCCATGGCCGTTCTGGACCAGGCCGGCTTCTCGCCGCGACAGAGCGCCGACCTGTGCACGCACGGCCTGCGCACGGCCGTGGGGCTCGTCACCGGCGAACGGGACGCGACCGACACGCTGGATCCCGATCTGGAGGCCCATCGCCGACGCAAGCGGATCGTGCTGGAGAGCCTGCCCCTCGACCGCTACCCGCACGTCATCGCCGGCGCCCAGGCGCTCACGTCGTGCGACGATCCGGACGCCTACTACGACTTCGGCATCGAGCTGTTCATCGCGGGCGTCGTCGCACTGGCCGCGCGGTCATAGCGCGGTCATAGCGTGCGTGGTCAAATCGCGGTCAATCGCGCTCAGAAGACCGAGACGTGCACGTGGTCGTAGTGGTTGGCGGTGACGCTGCCACGGTTCTCCATGGGGTCCCAGCCCGGGCTGCGCATGTCGTAGATGCGCTGTCGCCAGATGACGTACTTGACGCCCAGCCGGGAGGCGTTGTCGATGACCCACTGAGCCACCGTGTCGCCCTTCGTCTTCGCCGCGCCGGTCGCCATCGTGCCGCCGGTGGTCAACATGAAGTCACAGGCGTGACCGGTGCCGTGGTCTTGCGGGTCGCCGGGCCGTAGGCAACCGATCGCCTGGAAGGGGCCGAACCGCGAGTCGATCTCGTTGCGCACCTTGACCATGCGGGCCGTGAGTCCGCTGCCACCGATGACCGGCGACGACGGCCTGAACTTGTCCAGCAGCTTCTTGACCCGGGCCTTCTGGCTCTCCAGCTTGCCGACCGAGCGCTTGAACGCCGCCACCTTGGCCTGCAGGGTCTGCTGCGCCTCCTGCTGCTGGGCCATGAGGCCCTGGATCTGCTGCACCCGCGCGGCCTTCGACTGGGCCAGGTGCTGTGCCAGCGCGGCTCCGTCCATCACGTCGGACGGATCACCGCTGGCGAGGATGGCGACCTCCGGCTCGACGCCACTGTTCATGTAGTGAGACGCGGCGATCTGGGCGACCAAGGCTTGGGCATCACCGAGCTCGGCCTTCAGCCGCCGGGACTTGTCGTACGCCCGCTTGAGGCCGAACTGGGCGTCGCGCAGCTGGGCGAGCTCACCGCCGTACTGCTTCTCCAGCTTGTTGATCTGGGCCGTGAGCTTGTCGAAGGAGTCCGCGCCCGGGCTTTGGAGGAGGATGCCGGTCCGCCCCGGCAACTTAGGTGTAGCGGCGGCCGCAGTAGTCTGCGTCAGCAGGACCGCGGCCCCGACGGCAGCGACGACCGAGCAGATACGGCGTCGCACAGTCGTGCTCGGGGTCTGCACACGCTCTCCTCTCCTCGACCGGATCCGCCCTAGAGTAAACCGGTACGTCCCAGTCTGCGACAGTTCTCACAGAGGCACCGAGCGTAGCCCACGTATCTGCATGCTCAGGCGACACTGGATACGCAGCCGGGGTGAATGAAGTTCAGCCCGCCGGCGCTAAAGGGTGCTCTTGTACAGCAGCCGGTTGTGCGACCCCGACGGCAGGCTCTTCACCTTGGCGCCCGCGTTGGTGTGCAGCCAGCTCTGTACGGTCGGGAAGGACGCCTCGCCCTTCGCGCCCTTATAGAGCGCCGCGACCCCGGCGACGAACGGGCTGGCCATCGACGTCCCGCTGAGCATGGCCGTGCCGCCATCGGGATAGGTCGACCAGACGTTGCTGCCCGGGGCGTAGATGTCCACGCAGCCGCCGTAGTTGGACCAGCTCATCCGGGTGTCCTTGGAGTTGGTCGCACCGGTCGCCTCCACCCAGCCCGCGCTCGCCGGCGAGGTGTTGCAGGCGTTCTGACCCTCGTTGCCGGCGGCGACCGTGAGGAAGACCCCGGACTTCGAGAGCGCGGTGACCGCGTTGTTCAGCGAGGTGGACTTGGCCCCGCCGAGCGACATATTGGCCACCGACTTCGCGGCCTTGTGCGCGGCGACCCAGTTCACGCCGGCGATGACGGTCGACAGCGTGCCGCTTCCCGTGCAGTCGAGCACCCGGACCGCGTGCAGCTTGACGCTCTTGGCCACGCCGTACGTCTTCGACCCGATGATGCCGGCGACGTGCGTGCCGTGCCCGTTGCAGTCCTGGCCGTTCATCCCGTCGCCGACCCCGTCGTACACCACGTCGGCCCGCCCGCCGAACTGCGAGTGCCCGGTATCGATGCCGGTGTCGATGACGTACGCGTTCACGCCCGAGCCTGTGCTCGTGTACGTGTACTTCTTGTTCAGCGGGAGGGATCGCTGGTCGATGCGGTCGAGGCCGTACGTCGGGCTGCTCTGGGTCGTGGTCGCCCGGTAGACCTTGTCCTGTTCGATCGAGACCACGTCGCGGTCGGCGGCCAGCCGGTGCAGGTCGGTCGTGGACAGCCGGGCCGCGAACCCGTTGATCGAGTTCCCGAACCGATGCAGCCACCGGTACTTCGCCGCCTTGGCGACCGGCGAGGCGCCGCTGCGCAACGTGACGATGTACTGCCCCTTGATCCCCGTGCCGTCGTTCGCGAGCGCGACCCGCACGTGGCCGACGGAGCCCGGGCTGGGGACGGCGCCCGCCGCCGCGGCCGTCGCCACGCTCAGGACCGCCGCCGCCGCGCCGGCGAGCAGGAATCTCTGAGGTGAGGTCCGCACACGTGCCTCCTAAGATCGGGGGTACAGGTCGCTGGGGGGCGAGGAACCCGATGCGTCCCGGAGCCCGTCCGACGGTACCGGACGAGGCTCTCGTTTATTTACCACGAATCAACGGTCTCGTTGACCTTCTGCGGACGAGTTTTCGATCCTGATCGGAACCTGTGACCAGCGGAGTAACGTCGAGGCCGATGGTCCGCACCCAGATCACCAGAGCCCTGCTGGACGACCAGCTGGCCGCTGTCGGCCGGGCCCCGTACGCCGGCCCCGACACGCCGGAGGCGCTCCGCCGGGCCTGCCTCGGCGCGGTGCTGGCCGCGTACGACCTCGACATGGAGCCGGCCCGGCCGATCGTCCGCGGCGCGGTGCGCTACCTGCTCGGCCGGCTCGTCGCGCGGGCTCCCGGCAAGTCGGTCGAGGTGCGCATCCCGCCGTACGGGGCGGTGCAGTGCGTCGCCGGGCCCCGGCACACACGCGGCACCCCGCCCAACCTCATCGAGATGGACGCCGTCACCTGGATCGAGCTGGCGACCGGCCGTACGAAGTGGGCGGACGCCGTCGCCGCCGGACGCGTCCGGGCCAGCGGGTCCCGAGCCGATCTGTCCGGCCTGCTGCCCCTCACCTGACCGTACGGCCGGGACGGTACGGCCGCTGGTCAGGGGCTCTGGGTCGCGGACGAGCCCACAAACTGGAACTTGTTCTCGATGCACTGCTCTTGGGACGAGGTGTCGGGGTACCGGGTCGCGTCTGCGCACTCGCGGGCCCGGGTACGGCTCGTAACCCGGCAGCGTCATGCGAAACCTCCCCCGTCGTCCGCCCGCGTGTCCAGGCTCCCGTCCCGGTGTCCAGCGGGAGCGCCGGTTCGGGCAAAGTTCCCTTAAGGCCTTCGCCGTGCGCCTGACCGGACCAGCGGCTTTCGGCACCTAGACTGATTTGTGTGGCCCACGGTGATGGACGGCTGAGCAACGACCTCGACCCCTTCGACCGCGGTCCGCAGGACGCCTGCGGGGTGTTCGGCGTATGGGTTCCGCCGGGCGCGGCCGACGCGATGGAGGTCGGCAAGCTCGCCTACTACGGCCTGTACGCCCTGCAGCACCGTGGTCAGGAGTCGGCGGGCATCGCCGTCAGCGACGGCGCCCGGATCGTCGTCTTCAAGGACATGGGCCTCGTCGCCCAGGTCTTCGACGAGTCGGTGCTCAACACGCTGCGCGGCCATATCGCGGTCGGGCACTGCCGCTACTCCACGACCGGCTCGCCGACCTGGGAGAATGCCCAGCCGACGTTCCAGCCGACCGATCGCGGGGGCCTCGCGCTGGGGCACAACGGCAACCTGATCAACACTCCGGAGCTGGCGTCCCGGCTGGCGCCGGGGCGGCTGACCGCCACCAGCGACACCGAGGTGCTGACCACACTGCTGGCCGACCGGGCCGGCCCCGATCTCGAGGCGGCGGCCGCCGAGGTGCTGCCCGACGTGCGCGGCGCGTACTCGCTGGTGTTCATGACCGAGCAGACGCTGTACGCGGCGCGCGACCCCGAGGGCATCCGCCCGCTGGTGCTGGGCCGCCTCCCGGGGGTGGCCGGGCGTAGCCAGGGGGGTGAACCAAAGCGCGGCTGGGCGGTCGCGTCCGAGACCGCCGCGCTCGACATCATCGGCGCCGCGTTCGTCCGCGAGATCGAGCCGGGCGAGCTGATCGCCATCGACGCCGACGGGGTTCGGTCCCGGCGGTTCGCCGCGGCGCGGCCCAAGGGCTGCCTGTTCGAGTACGTCTATCTGGCCCGTCCCGACACCACGATCTCCGGCCGCAGCGTGCAGGCCACCCGGGTCGAGGTCGGCCGCCGGCTCGCCATGGAGCATCCGGTCGAGGCCGACCTGGTGATCCCGACGCCGGAGTCCGGCACTCCCGCCGCCATCGGGTACGCCGAGGCCTCCGGCATCCCGTACGGCCAGGGCCTGGTCAAGAACTCCTACGTGGGCCGCACTTTCATCCAGCCGTCCCAGACCATCCGGCAGCTGGGCATCCGGCTCAAGCTGAATCCGCTGCGCGAGACCATCCAGGGCAAGCGCCTGGTCGTGGTCGACGACTCGATCGTGCGCGGCAACACCCAACGCGCGATCGTGCGGATGCTGCGCGAGGCCGGGGCCGCCGAGGTGCACGTACGGATCTCGAGCCCGCCGGTCGCGTGGCCCTGCTTCTACGGCATCGACTTCGCCACCCGGGCCGAGCTGATCGCGGGCAACCTGTCGGTCGAGGAGATCCGTGCCTCGATCGGCGCCGATACGCTCGGTTACATCTCCCTCGACGAGCTGATCGCGGCCAGCCACCAAGACAAGGACCGGCTCTGCCGGGCCTGCTTCGACGGGCAGTACCCGATTCCGGTCGAGGAGTCCGCTCGCGGCAAGCACCTGCTCGAGCCCACCTCCCGGTGAGCACCTGATGAGCGCACCGCAGGACCGCCGCGCGTCCTGGACTGAGGAGCGCGCGGAGAGAGGAACGCGCGAGCACGCGACGAGGGAAGGGCGCGCAACAGGGCGGGCCGAGGCTAGCGCGGGGGGCATGAGCACGTACGAGGCGGCCGGCGTCGATATCGCGGCGGGCGAGCGGGCGGTCGCGTTGATGAAGGCATCTCTGGCCCGCACCCGGCGGCCCGAGGTAGTCGACGACGCCAGCGGCTTCGCCGGATTGTTCGACGCGTCGGCCCTCAAGGCGTACCGGCGGCCGCTGCTCGCCACCTCGACCGACGGCGTGGGCACCAAGGTGTTGATCGCCCAGGCGCTCGACCGCCACGACACGATCGGCATCGACCTGGTCGCGATGGTGGCCGACGACCTCGTGGTGTGCGGGGCCGAGCCGCTGTTCATGACCGACTACATCGCCTGCGGCAAGGTCGTTCCGGAACGGATCGCGGCGATCGTCTCCGGCATCGCCGAGGGCTGCCACCAGGTCGGGTGCGCGCTGGTCGGCGGCGAGACCGCGGAGCACCCGGGCATGGTCGCCGCCGACGAGTACGACCTCGCGGGCGCCGCCACCGGCGTCGTGGAGGCCGATCGGGTCCTCGGCCCGGACCAGGTGCGGCCGGGCGACGTCGTGCTCGGGCTGGCTTCCTCGGGCCTGCACTCCAACGGGTTCTCGCTGGTACGACACGTGCTGGGCGACGCCGGGCTGGCGCTGGAGGCCACGCTGCCCGAGCTGGCCCGGCCGCTCGGCGAGGAGCTGCTCACGCCGACCCGGATCTACGCCAAGGACTGCCTCGCGCTCGCGGCGGCGGGCGCCGTACGGGCTTTCGCGCACATCACCGGCGGCGGGCTGGCCGCCAACCTGGCCAGATCGCTACCGGGCACGGTCGACGCCGTGCTCCGGCGCGGCGCGTGGACGCCCCCGGCGATCTTCTCCGTGCTCCGGTCGCGCGGCGCGATCCCGCAGGCGGAGATGGACAAGACGTTCAACATGGGGATCGGCATGGCCGCGATCGTGGCCGCCGATGCCGCCGACGCCGCCCTGCGGCTACTTGCCGACCGTGGCTCGCCCGCATGGATTGTGGGCGAAATCACCCCCGGCACCGGCACCGCCCGCTTCGTCTAGCCGCATCGCAGGAGGCGCCGCATCGCCTAGCAGAAACCCCGATCAGCCATACCCGGGTGATCTAGGACCGTGATCGCGGAGCGAAGCCCGTACGCGGAGTCCTGAGGGCGTCCCCCCGGGCTGGCACAGCGAGGGGCCGTGGGGAGCGAGCTTCGCTCGCGACCGCACGACCCCCAAACCCCCGAGCGGGCTAACCCGCCGGTTTGCCGTCTTTGCCCTCGCCGTATTCGTCGGCGTAGTCGGAGTACTTGTCGGCGAGTTCGTCGTATTCGGAGTCGTCATAGGCGTCGTTGTCAGATGACTCCGCGACTCCCAGCTCCTCCTTCAGGCGGTCGAGATCCGTGCCGCCGCTGTTGTACTTCAGACGACGGGCAACCTTCACCTGCTTGGCCTTGGCTCGGCCGCGCCCCATTGGCTCGACCCCCTCGATGGTCAGGACCCTCACGGCCCCATCAACGCTCGCGTACGCCTATGAGCTGACGCTGTGAGTCGTGCGTCAGCCACGGGTACAACCGTACCCGTTTTGCGCCCGGCTCGGTACGCCGTATAGGCGGTGGCGCCACGTGTGGAACCTCACTGACAAGTGTAGGGGGTGTTCGATGTCCATCTGACCTGCGGCACGACCGATCATGGAGCCGACCGGCACTTATCGCACGTCAAAGTTGCCGTCAGGGGAGCCAAATGCCACGCAGCCGTCCAACATCGGACATACGCTGCTCGGCCAGTCGATCGGCCGCGGAGGCGGGCGGGACGCCCTCGGCCGCGGCCAGGGCGAAGATCCGCCGGGTGGTCTCGAAGATCGTCGTTGCCTTGGCCTTGGCCCGCTCGAAGTCGAATCCGCCGATCTCGTCGGCCACCTGGATGACGCCGCCGGAGTTCACCACGTAGTCGGGCGCGTACAGGACGTCGCGGTCGGCGAGTTGCTTGTCGATGCCGGGGTGCGCCTGCTGGTTGTTGGCGCCGCCGCACACGATCTTGGCGGTCAGGACGTCCACCGTGTCGTCGTCGAGGGCCCCGCCGAGCGCGCAGGGCGCGTACACGTCGATGTCGGAGCGCACCAGCGCGTGGTTGTCGGCCACGACGTCGACCTCGGGATGGGCCGCGCGGACCCGTTCGATCGCGCGCTCGTTCACGTCGCAGATGACCACGTCGGCGCCGTCCTCGCGGAGCAGCTCGACGAGCCGGCGGCCGACCTTGCCGACCCCCTCGACACCCACCCGCTTGCCACGCACCGACGGCGCGCCCCAGACGTGCTCGGCGGCCGCCCGCATGCCCTGGAAGACGCCGTACGACGTCAGGATGGACGAGTCGCCGGCGCCGCCGTGCGCCACCGTACGCCCGGTCACATACGAGCACTCGCGGGCGATCAGGTCCATGTCCTCGCTGTAGGTGCCGACGTCGCAGGCCGTGTAGTAGCGGCCGGACAGCGACTGGACGAACCGGCCGTACGCCCGCAGCAGCGCCTCGGATTTGTCGGTCTCGGGGTTGCCGATGATGACGGCCTTGCCCCCGCCGTGGTCGAGGCCGGCCATGGCGTTCTTGTACGCCATGGCGCGGGAGAGGTTGAGCACGTCGGCGAGCGCTTCGTCCTCGTCGCGGTAGGGATAGAAGCGCGTGCCGCCGAGCGAGGGCCCGAGCGCGGTGGAGTAGATCGCGATGATCGCGCGCAGCCCGGTGGCGGCATCCTGACAGAAGACGACCTGCTCGTGGGAGCCAGAGCCCTTGTGGGGCGTCCCGAAGACCTTGGTCATGTGGTTCACAGCGACCGGGTCCGCCGGATCGCGCCGGCCCGTACGCCGTTCCCCCCTTTCGGTGTCAGCGGGCGACTCTGCCCGTCCATATGCAAGCGTAGATCCCCAAAGATGCCTGACGGCTCACTGTCCTGGTGCGTAGGGGTGGGTGTCATCCCGGCTCGGATCACATAACACAGCGATCTCGGCGGCGGTTACGGCGCACCCCGGTGGCCTGCGCCATGTCACGATGCGGTCGTGCTGCCTTACGCCGCGTACCTACGGGTATATGAGCCGCTCAGCGCGTTCCCCGAGCCCGATCGTTCGGCTTGGGCGCGCTACGCGGCCTCCGAGAGCCGCCCTCGCCGTGCCACCGCCCTCGTCGCTGAGCATGCCGCCGCGCTCCAGCGGCTCGTGGCGATCCCGCCCGTGGTGGCCCCGGCGCGCGAGAGCGGTGACGCGTACGTACGGCGTACGGCGGACACGACCTTCATTTGCCCTTGGCAGATTCGGCTGCGGTCCTGGCTGGCGTTCGCGATCTTCCGGGCCTGCCTCCCGCCGGGGGTGGCGGACTCTTTCGCACCCCGGCCGGTCGCCGATCAGGTGACGGCGGACTTCGAGCGCTGGAAGCGGCAGACCGGCACCATGCGGTCGTACATCCTGTGCAGCACCTGGCATGTGCCGCTCGTCTGGTTCGTGCCCTTCGACGCCGCTGAGCGCTGTCTCGTCCTGGAGCCGCCGGCAGCTCCGGGGCGCCCCGAGGCGCGGGAGCAGCAGCCGGACAGCGCGGGAGCCCAGGCGGAGGGCGCGGGAGCGCAGGCTGAGGGTGCGAGCGGCCAGCCGGAGGGCGCGGGCGTCCAGGCGGAGCCGGGTGGCGGGGCCGGACTGGAGGGCCGGCCCGAGGGCGCGGTGGGCGGCCCGACCACGACGACGCCGGCGCGCGCACTGCTGTACGTAACGTCCATGGCCGAGGCCAGGCAGCGGGTGGCGCAGGCGATCAGGGCCGTCCGCGACGCTCCGGAGGCGGACGGAACGGCCGGCGGGTTCGAGGTCGGCGACGTGGCCACACTCGGCCGCTGGCTCGAGGGCTTCCACCCGCACGCGCTCGTCGAGCTCGACTACGGGGGTCTCGTGCACGTCATGGACGACAAGACGCTGCGCGCCGACGAGTCGGTCGCCGAGGTGGCGGCGGTGCTCCAGGGTATGGAGCGCGACCGTGCCGTGGCCCTCGCGATGTACGAGCGAGTGCAGGCACGATGGCGCTCCGTGCGGGTTCGGGAAAGCGCGAACTGAACAAACTTCTCGAATCCGCGCGCGATGCGACCATATGTATCGCTAGAATCACGCAGCGTGACGCAGTCATCTCGAACACGCAACTTCAGTCAAGAACTTGCTTGTTGCGCTGAGTGGTGGCAAGGTTACACCTTGTGATGTCATAGTAGCTCTTTCGGGCCATACGGGACATCACGACCGCGCGAGGATTAATCGCTTGGATCGCTGTCATCGGTCCATGGAGGAGAGGCCGCACAAATGTCAGCACGTACGCCAGAGGCCGAGCCCCTGCTGACGCCGGCGGAGGTGGCGACGATGTTTCGCGTCGACCCCAAGACCGTCACCCGGTGGGCGAAGGCCGGCAAGTTGACGTCCATCCGGACGCTCGGGGGCCACCGTCGGTATCGCGAAGCCGAGGTGCGCGCGCTGCTCGCGGGCATCCCGCAGCAGCGGGCGGAGTAGCGGGCGGTTCGGGTGTTCCGTTTCTGGCATCGCGCCTTTGGCCGGGACGGGACGGCATGGCTCGCCGCGCGCACGTCGAGTCGGCGCACAAGGCCCGCAGGACCACAAGTGAATACGCACCAACTGAACAACCGCCTGACAGTGTGAGCGTCATCGGCATGACGCACCACCCTCGAAGGCCCGTGATTAGGCACTTATGGGGGGAAACCTCGGCCGCCCCGTCTGTGACCGGTTCCGGACGGACTCCGACGGATACCGGCGCGGACGGGGCACCGGCCGAGTTGCACGTCGCATTCCGCGCGTCAAAGAGCATTCCGCGCGTCAAGAGACGGTGAGGGTTCCCCACAGTTCTCCAAGGACCCGGCGGCGTGGTCGGCAAAGGTCAGCCGTACCAGGTCACGCGAATTCTTCGGCGGCCAGCCGGTCGAACACCTGCGCCACCTGGGAGTCATAGCGCCCGGCGACGTGCAGCAACACGATCTGCTGATCGACCAGCAGCCGTTCCAGCTGGTCGCGGGGCAGGTCCCGGCGCTCCAGCCAGTCGAGCCCGGCCGTCTCGACCGAGGCCAGCCACGACCGCATCGTCAGCCGCAGCACCGGACCCGGCTCGTCGACGCCGATCGCGTACATGATCCGGCTGAGCAGCAGTTGGCGGATCCGGTCGACGATCTCCCCGACGTCGCCCGACCGGTTGGCGGGACCGCCGCGCAACAGCGCGACGTAGCCGGCCGCGTGATCCTCGACGAAGTCGAAGTAGCGGTGCAGCGCGATGGACAGCTTCTCGAGCGGCTTGCCCTCGGTCGGCGGTTCGAGCAGCCTGCTGAGCTGACCGGCCGCGCTCTGCAGCGCCGCGACGTAGAGCTCGTGCTTGCCGCCGAAGTAGTGGTAGACGAGCGCACGGGACGCGCCGGCCACCTCGGCGACGTCGTCGATCGAGACGGTCTCCGGCGGCCTGCTGCTGAAGAGCTCGAGTGCGGCCGCGATCAGTTCGTCACGCCGTTCGTCTACGCTGAGCCGGCGCCTGTTGCGCTGCGCTCGCCGGGGCCGCGCCGCGACGGGGCCGGCGCGATGCCCGCCGGGCTCCTTCCCCGCCATCGTGCGATCACCCACGCAGGCAGCGTATCCGAGGTGGCCAACGTACTTCCTGATCTTCCGCGAGGTGGCGGCCAGTGTCGGACAGCTACCGAACACCCCTCCGGGCTGGCCGTTATTAGCCGAGGCGGGCGCATTGGGGCATGTACGGGGCATCATGGCATCTCCTCCACTGTGGGAGAGCCATGTCAGCTGATGAAGACGCGCCGCAGCGCAGCCGTACCGCCACCGACACGACGCGGCGGGCCACGGGGATCTCCGGGGCCAAGCCGACCATCCGCAACGTGGCCGAACGGGCGGGTGTGTCGAAGTCGCTGGTCTCCCTCGTCATGCGGGGCTCTCCACACGTCAGCGAGCGGCGCCGGCAGGCCGTGCTGAAGGCCGCCAGGGAGCTCGGCTATCGGCCGAACGCCGTCGCCCGCAGCCTGGTCGAGGGCCGCACCCGCCTGATCGGTGCGCTGGTGGCCGACCTGCACAATCCGTTCTTCGCAGAGTTCCTCGACGGCCTGCAGGAGAGCCTGCACGGCGCCAACCTGCGCATGATCGTGGGCAGTGGCCGCTGGGACCCGTTGTTCGAGGCGGAGGCGGTGGAGGCCTTCCTCGAGATGCGGGTCGACGGGCTGGTGCTACTCAGCGTCGTACCGGACTCGCTCAAGGACGCGGCGGCCAGCGTGCCCGTGGTGATCGTGGGCGAACGCGACGTGGAGGGTGTCGACATCGTGGTCGACGACGACGAGCTGGGCGCCCGGCTGGCCGTGGACCACCTGGTGGAGCTCGGGCACCGGCGCATCGGGCACATCGAGGGCGCCCCGTCCACGACCGCCCGCTATCGCCGGGCCGGCTACGAGCAGGCCATGGCCCAGCACGGGCTCTCCGGTCACATCGTCGTCGAGCCCGGCGACTTCACCGAGGAGGGCGGCTACAACGCGGCCCGGGCGCTGCTGTCGCGCGAGTGGCGGCCGACCGCGATCTTCGCCCCCAACGACCTCGTGGCGATCGGCGCGCTGTCCGCGGCCGACGAACTCGGGCTCCGCGTGCCCGCCGACGTCTCCATCGTGGGTTACGACAACACGCACCTCGCCGCGATCCGGCACATCTCGCTGACCACGGTGGACCAGCCGCGCCGCGATATGGGCCGGGTGGCGGCCGACCTTCTCTGCGCCCGCATCGATGATCTGCTGCGGAAGCCGCGGCAGACCCTCGTCGTGCCGCATCTGGTGGTACGCGCCACGACCGGGCCCGTGCCGGCCCTGTAGAACGTCGATCGTTCCCCTCGGTTCTGTCTGTGTTGTCTCGTCCGATGGGCGGGGCGGCCCACCCTCGGCAAGGGCGTGGTCAAGGTCGGCCCGAACGCGTCACGCCACCCGGATACCCTTGCGTGGCCTCCACGTGCTGGTTTGTCGCGAAGTCCGATCGGCGACCGCCGGTTTGACGTACGGTCACCACTGTGCAGACTGGCAAGGTCGGTGACAGCCCAGTAACGGGGGATTGGTTCGTGAAGTTCGCACGCCCGATGGCCGCCATGGCTGCCATGGCCGCGCTGGCAGCCGGCTGTGGTGGCACGGCATCGAGCTCGGCGGGCGCGCCGGGCAAAGTCGCCAAGCCGCCGACGGCAGGCTCGGCCGCCGGTGGGGCCGGTAGTTCCACGTCGCAGCATGCGGCGGAGCTGAAGCAGAACGCGCTCGCCGGCAAGGTCATCGTCATCGACCCAGGGCACAACGGCGGCGACGCCAAGCATCCGGAGATCGCCAACAAGCTCGTCGACGCCATCACCGAGCGCAAGCCGTGCGACTCGACCGGCACCGAGACCGCCTCCGGCTACACCGAGCACGCGTTCAACTGGGACGTCGCCAACCGGCTCAAGAAGGCGCTGGAGGCCAAGGGCGCCAAGGTCTTCCTCACCCGGCACAACGACACCGGAGTCGGGCCGTGCATCACCGAGCGCGCCGCCATCGGCAACCGGCACAAGGCCGACGCCGCCCTGTCGATCCACGCCGACGGAGCGCCCGCGCGCGACCACGGCTTCCACATCATCGAGCCGAAGCCGATCAAGGGGCACAACGAGAAGATCGTGCCGGCCTCCAAGCGGCTGGGGCTGGCGCTGCGCGATGGCTATCACAAGGGCACCGGCATCCCGTACTCCAATTACCGCGGGACCAGGGCCATCGACGTCCGGGACGACCTCGGCGGGCTGAACTGGTCGACCCGGCCCAAGGTCTTCATCGAGTGCGGCAACATGCGCAGCCCCGGTGACGCGGCCAAGCTGGAGAGCGCGTCGTTCCGGCAGCGGATCGCCCAGTCGCTCACGGACGGCTTCGCGGCGTACTTCTCCTGATCCGCCGGCGCTCCGCCAGCTCGCGGTGAATCTTGTACGGCCAGAGCGGACCGCCGTAGATCAGCCCGGTGTAACCCTGGACGAGCGTGGCCCCGGCCCGTAGCCGTTCCCAGGCGTCGTCGGCGGTCTCGATGCCGCCCACCGAGATGAGGACGAGCCGGTCGCCGACCCGTCCGTAGAGGCGTTTCAGCACGTCCAGCGATCGCCGCTGGAGCGGCGCCCCGGACAGCCCGCCGGCCTGTTCCACCAGGCGGCGATCGGCGGTCAGCCCGTCCCGGGAGATCGTGGTGTTGGTGGCGATGATGCCGTCGAGACTGAGCTCGACGGCAAGGTCGGCGACGGCGTCGATGTCGTCGTCGGACAGGTCGGGCGCGATCTTCACCAGCAGCGGGACCCGCCGGGACGTCGTCCGGTCCGCGGCCTCCCGTACCGCTCGGAGCAACGGGCCCAGGCGTTGTACGGCCTGCAGGTCGCGCAGCCCGGGCGTGTTCGGTGAGCTGACGTTGACGACGAGGTAGTCGGCGTAGGGGGCAAGCCGTTCGGCGCTCGCGACGTAGTCGGCCACGGCCTCGCCGTCCGGCACGACCTTGGTCTTGCCGAGGTTGACGCCCACGATCGTGCGCCTGCTCCGCCGCCGCAGCCGCTCGGCCGCCCGGGTCGCGCCGCGGTTGTTGAACCCCATCCGGTTGACGATGGCCCGGTCCTGCGGGAGCCGGAACAACCGTGGCCGGGGGTTGCCGGGCTGCGGCTCGGCGGTCACCGTGCCCACCTCGACGAACCCGAAGCCGAACGCGGCGAGCGCCTCGTACGCCTCCGCGTCCTTGTCGAAGCCGGCGGCCAGCCCGAGCGGCCCGGGAAACTCCAGCCCGAGCGCCCGTACGGTGAGGGCGGGGTCGCGCGGGGCCAGCCACCTGCGCAGCAACCGGGTGAGCCCGGGGACCGCGGCGATGGCGCGCAGCCCGGCAAGGCTCGCGCGGTGCACGGTCTCGGCGGGCAGCCGGCTGAGGATCAAGGAGAACACGAGCGGGTACATCGGGGCTCATCCTCCCAGCCTGTTTCGGATGTCCTGCGGACGGCCCGGTACGGCATTCCGCTCAGTAGAATCGGCCCTGACCCACCCACGGTTGGGACGGAGACCACGTCGTGCCTGGAGAAACGGCCCCCTCGGGCATCGATGTCAGCAAGCCCAGCGTCGCCCGCGTGTACGACTATCTCCTCGGCGGTAAGGACAACTTCGCCGCCGACCGCGAGCTGGTCAAGCTCGCCCTCGAGGTGGCCCCCGACGCACCCCAGCTGGCGCGGGCGAATCGGCAGTTCCTGCAGCGGGTGGTGCGCTTCCTGGCCGGCCAGGCGGGCATCCGGCAATTCGTCGACATCGGCTCTGGGTTGCCCACGCAGGGAAATGTGCACGAGATCGCCCATCAGGAACGCCCGGGCGCTCGCGTGATCTACGTCGACAACGACCCGATCGTGCTCGTCCACGCGCGGGCCCTGCTCGCCGACTCCGGCAGCGTCAAGGTCGTACACGCCGACACCCGCCGTCCGGAAGAGATCCTCGACAACGCCACGGTCCGGGAGTTCATCGACTTCGGCGAGCCGGTCGGGCTGTTGTTGTTCGCCATCCTGCAGCACCTCAACGACGACGAGGACCCCGCCGGGGTGGCGGCGCGATTCCGGGCCGCGCTGCCGCGGGGCAGCTATCTGGCGCTGTCTCACTTCTTCAACCCCGGCGAGGAGCTCCCGGAGATATCCCGGCACGTCATCCCGGCCGAGAAACTGTTCAGCGAGAGACTGGGCACCGGCCGCTGGCGCAGCCGCGACGAGGTCCTCTCCTATTTCGGCGACTTCGAATTGATCGAGCCCGGCCTGGTGCCGGTTCCGGAATGGCGCCCCGATCCCGATGCCGAGCCGATCGAGCTGGGCATCACCTACCACCTGTTCGTCGGCGGCGTCGCCCGCAAGCCCTGAGCCCCGCGGTGGGGGCGGCGTAGGCTCGCCGCCATGACGACCCGGCACCTGCCGCCGACCGCGGTGGTCATCGGCTTCATCGACCGAATCAACCGTGGGGATGCCCGCGGCCTGGGAGAGCTGATGACCGACGACCATCAGCTGCTCGTCTACGACGAGCCGCCGGTGTCCGGGCGGGACGCCAACATCGCGGCATGGCAGGGCTACGCCGACGCTTCCCCCGGCTACGTGATCTACCCGCGCCGGCTCGCCGAGCCCGATGACCTCGGGTCTGGTACAGCCGGTCGCGTCGCGGTGCTCGGCACCACGACAGGGTCGCATCTGGGTCTGCCGGACGAGGAGGAGCGCAAGCTCACCCTGATCTGGCTCGCCGAGGCCGTCGACGGCCGCCTGCGCTCCTGGCGCCTCCTCCCCGACACCCCGGAGAACCGCAAAGACCTCGGCCTCGACGCCGTGTGACGACGGCCCAGGTCCGACGTGGGGCCGGGATGTTAGGGCGAGGCCGGCGCGTCGTGGCGTGCGCGATCTCGGCCGTCGCGAAAGAAGGCCGCGACATCGTCGGGATCGGGGAGGCCGGCGAGCGGGCGGGCGGCGCCGAACGGGGCGTTCCAGAACGGACCTCGGCGCGGCTGCCATGGCCCGACGTAGGCGTACGGCTCAGCGAGGTAGCCGTCGCCGAGGGAGACGCCGTAGTTGACCTCGTCGAGCGTGATCGCCAGGTCGAAATGCTCGGGCCACAGCACCGGCGGGTCGTCGCCACCGAGCCGGCGCAGCGCCTCGTCCCCCCGGGCGAAGCATTCCAGGAACCGGGCGGCCTCACCGGAGTCGATGGCGATCTCGTCCTTCGGGTCCACGCCGGAGCCGTCCTCGTACAGACCGGCCGGCGCCCCAACATCGACGCCGGCACGTTCGCCCAGCTCGGCGAACGTTCCGGTCAGCGGCAGCCGGTGCCCGCCGGCCACCAGCGCGTCGGCCTCGATCCGGAGGCCGGGGTCCTGGACCGTGGCGATGCCGTCCGGCGCGACGCGCAGTCTGATGGTGCCGCTGCGCCGGTACTGCGGGCCCGCCAGCACCAGCTCGCCCAGACCGTGCAGCGCCCGCCGTGTCCGCGTCGATGAAGTCGAATCCATGTCCCACCTGTCCTGATGCGGATCGGAACGCCGTGGCACCGGTCGGCAAACGTGCTCTCCGCGCTGCCCACCGTACGACGACTTGACGGCACCCATGGTCAGGGCGGTTGCGTCAGGCCCCGCTCAGTCGAACGTCTGGACCTCTCGGGTGCGGCGGTCGTACGCGGCCCTGGCGTTCTCGATGTCGTGCAGGTGCTCTTCCGCCCACAGAACGAGGGCACTGGCCTTGTCGAGCAGCGTGCGGCCCATGTCGGTGAGGGAGTACTCCACGCGGGGCGGCATCACCGCGTACATCTTCCTGGCCACGATGCCGTCGCGCTCCAGCCCACGCAGGGTCACGGTCAGCATGCGCTGGCTGATGCCCTCGATCTCCCGCTTGAGCTCGTTGAAGCGCTTGGTGCCCTCCCCCAGCCGGAAGATCACGTACAGCGACCACTTGTCCCCGACGAGATCGAGGATCTCGCGGGCGCGGCAGGCGGCCGGGGAGTACTCCGGGAAGCCCGTGACTTGCATGGTTATCTCCGGGTGACTGAGGCAGGAAAAAGTGCGTTCTTGTGTCTTCGGCGTTGCTCTTCCCAGGATAGAGACGGTTCCTCATGAGGACCACCCCACAAAAGAGAACCGACTTACGAAGCAGAACCAAGGAGACACGATGACCGCCGAGCTTGTCGAGATCCCCGGCTACATAGCGGGCACGTGGGAGATCGACCCGGTCCACTCGTACGTGGGCTTCGTCATCCGGCACCTGATGGTCAGCAAGGTCCGCGGGCACTTCACCACGTTCGAGGGACAGATCGTCACGGCGGACGACCCGCTGGAGTCCAGCGTCACCGCGACCATCGACCTGGACTCGGTCGACACCAGCAGCAAGCAGCGGGACGACCATCTCCGCAGCGCCGACTTCTTCGAGATCGACAAGCACCCGGCCATGACGTACCGCTCGACGGGGATCCGTCTGGACGGTGAGGACTACGTGCTCGACGGCGAACTGACGCTCAGAGGGGTGACTCGCCCGATCTCGCTCCAGCTCGAGGCGCACGGTTTCGGTCCCGATCCCTGGTCGCCGGAGAGGGGCGCCCGCACCGGCTTCACCGCCATCGGTGAGATCAACCGCATGGACTTCGGGGTCAGCTACAACGGCCCGATCCCGGGCGGTGGTATGGGCCTCGGCGAGAAGGTGCAGATCGTGCTGGAGATCCAGGCGGCGCTCCGCGCCGACGCCGAGTAACGCGACGACACCTGGCCCGGGCATTGCCCCCACCCGGGCCCGGGTGGGCGCGCCGGACCAGGCGCCGCGTACGGCCGGGTCGGCCGCCCCGCGTACGGCCGGGTCGGCCGCCCCGCGTACGACAGTTTCAAGCGTCCCGCGTACGACGGTTTCAGGCGCCCCGCGTACGGCCGTACGTCACGAGCGCCCAGGTGAGGCAGGCGAAGGCGGCCAGGGACAGGACCAACCGGACGTTGTTCCAGGCGACCCACTTGGCCTCGTTGAACTGCGCGCGGACCGCTGCGGGATCGGTGATGTGGGCGGGGTCGCCGGCCGCCTTGAGCCCGTCGTTGAGCGGCACGTTGACGGCGATGGTGATGACGAACGCCACCAGGTAGAGAACGAACGCGATCGCGACCCACGGCAGTACGGATCGCACCTCGGCGCCCAGGTGGAGCGCCGCGGCCAGGCCGGTGAACACCAAGGCGCCGACGAAGCCGCCCGCCATGAACCACGGGTTGATGATCGCTCGGTCCAATGCCTGGAACGAGCCGATGAAGGTCCGGTCATCGGTGCCCTTCAGCCCCGGCATGATGGTGTGGGCGTACAGGGCGAAGGCGCCGGTGACCAGGCCCATGGTGATCGTGCCGAGAACCAAGGAAAGTCCGCGCAGCGTGTCCATCATCATTCCTCCAAGCTTGTCAGTTAGCGGTTCCAGATACCGGTGGTGGCGGCGACCCGTGCGTAGTCGCCGAAGTCCCTGGGCGGCCGCCCCAGCGTCCGCTCCACGCCGTCCGTCAGGTGTGCGTTGCGGCCGTCCATGACCCGGGTGAACAGGTTGGACAGCATGGCCACGTGATCGGCCGGCACGTGCTCGGCGAGCACCGACGCGTACCGCTCCGGGGAGATCGGAACGTACCGGACCTCTCGGCCGGTCGCCTTCGAGATCTCGCCTGCCGCGTCCTCGAAGGTCAGCAGGCGCGGCCCGGTCAGCTCGTAGATCCGGCCCGCATGGCGGTCCGTCGTCAGCGCCGCCACGGCCACGTCGGCGATGTCCTCGGCGTCGACGAACGGCTCCGGCACATCCCCGGCGGGCAGCGCGATCTCGCCACTGAGCACCGGGTCCAGGAGGAAGTCCTCGCTGAAGTTCTGGGCGAACCAGCCGGCCCGCAAGATCGTCCACGCGGCGCCGGAGTCCCGTACGGCCTGCTCGCTCGCGTACGTCTCCTCCTCGCCGCGGCCCGACAACAGCACCAGCCGGCGCACCCCGCTCGCCACGGCCCGCGCGGCGAACTTCCGGATCGCCGGGGCGGCGCCCGGCATGACCAGGTCGGGGTAGTAGACGATGTACGCCGCCGTCACATCGCGCAGCGTGGGCGTCCACGTGGACTCCTCGTCCCAGTCGAACGGCGGCGCACCGGAACGGGAGCCGGCCCGTACGGGCAGGCCGCGCGTCGTGAGGCGGTGCACGATGCGCCGCCCGGTCTTACCGGTGCCGCCCAGCACCAGGGTGATCTTTGCGTTCTCTGTCATGTCGACAATGAAACGCCGGCGACGTGAGACGAGCCATGGTTGAGAGGCTCAACTCCATGCGCATGCGTCTACGCTGTGGCGTATGGACGCACTCACGGGTCTCCTCGACGGGCCGCGGGCGCGCGGCGCGTTCCTGCTCCGCATGATCATGGAGCCGCCCTGGGCGGTACGCGTCCAGGACCGGGCGCCGCTCGCGCTCGTAGCGGTGGCGCGCGGCGACGCGTGGGTGATCCCCGACGACGCCGAGGCGGTACGGGTGCGGCCCGGCGACATCGCGGTGATGCGCGGCCCGGATCCGTACACCTTCGCCGACGATCCGGCCACAGCGCCGCAGATCGTGATCCACCCCGGTGATCGCTGCACCACCCTGGACGGCGAGGACCTCGCCCAGGCGATGGACCTCGGCGTCCGTACCTGGGGCAACAACGCCGACGGGTCGTCGCGACTGCTCGTCGGCACATACCACATGCGGGGCGAGATCGGCCGGCGGCTGCTGGCCGCGCTGCCCGCGCTGCTGATCCTGCCGAAGGACCTGCTGGACAGCCCGCTCGTCCCGCTGCTCGGCGAGGAGGCCGCCAAGGACGAGCCGGGGCAGGAGGTCGTCCTCGACCGGCTGCTCGACCTGCTGCTCATCAGCGTGCTGCGGGCCTGGTTCGCCCGCCCGGAGGCACATCCCCCGGCCTGGTACCAGGCGTACAGCCACCCGGTGATCGGCCGGGCGCTGCGGATGCTGCACAACAACCCGGCCCACCCGTGGACGGTAGCCACGCTGGCCGCCGAGACGGGCGTCTCTCGCGCCGCGCTGGCGCGGCACTTCACCGAACTGGTCGGCGAGCCGCCGATGAGCTATCTCACAGACTGGCGGCTGGCCCTGGCGGCCGACCTGCTGCGGGAGCCGGACGCCACCGTCGGCGCCGTGGCCCGACAGGTCGGGTACGGCAGCGCGTTCGCGCTCAGCGCCGCCTTCAAGCGGATACGCGGCGTCAGCCCCCAGGAGCACCGCGCCGCAGTGACCAGCGCTTCATGAGCCACGTCGGCCGTACGGCCTGATGGTTCGGCGTGGTGCGCCCCAGACGGGAGTCGAACCCGCTATCGGCCGCTTTAGAGGCGGCTGCTCTGCCGTTGAGCCTCTGGGGCGGGTGGGGTGATCGACGGCGCCGGCCGTTCACCCCATGATGCCGGATCGCGACGATGCGCCTGGCTGGTCGCATCACCGGACCGGGCTGGGCCGTCAGGCCGCGTCCGGATCGTCGATCCGGTCCCGCAGCTGGACGTTCGCGACCCGGGCCCGTGCGGTCCGGTACTCCTCGGCGGTCAGCGACCGGCCGAGTTCGTCCAGGGTCCGCAGGACGAATCGCTGCGTGACGACCCGGCGGTTCAGCGCGTCGAGAGCGACGGCCTGCCGCCAGACCTTGCGCTGCAGCCAGCGCGTGGCCTTGGGCAGGTCGCCTTCGAGCTGAGCCCGCAGGGCGTCCCGTTCGGCGGCGAGCTCGACGAGCTGGGCCCGCAGGTCGCTCACCGAAGCGTCGACAGGAGTGGTCATGTTCTCACCTCCCCTCGCTGTGAGTCGCCTTGTCGTACGGCGTCACGGCGTGCGCGCGCGTCCGCAGCCGGCGCTCGCGCGGCGGCGGCGAGGGCGACCGGGAGGTGGGAGAACAGCCGATGGGCGGCCGGTTCGAAGGCGGCGGCGGTCAGCGCGCCGCCGAGATCGGGTTCGTGGAAGCGGACGACGCGCAGGCCGGCCGCCGCCGCGTCGTCACACAGCCAGGTGAGAGAAAGTTCGTCAGGCGTCGCGAGCACGACCAACGTGTTCGAGGTGGCGTGCCAGTCGCCGACGAGATCGGGATGAGCGACGGCGAAATCGAATGCCGCGTGCGCCGCCTGACAGGCCTGCGTCCCCGGTGGAAGATCGTCACGGGTGACCAGGTAGAGGCGGGCGATAGGTCCCTAGCGGTGCGGCATGACCACTATTTTACCCTGCCGCGAGCTCCGCCGTTGACCCCCTGCGTTTCGCCTGGTCGCGCCGATGCCGTCAGGTCGGCTCCTTGGCGACGAGGGTGAGCACGTCGTACTTGGCCACCGACGCGCCGTCCTGCTTGGTGACGTCGGCGTCCCAGCGGACCTCGCCGTACTCGCTGCCCTCGCGCGGCGTGATCTGCTTGGCGGTGAGCGTCACGGTGAGCTCGTCACCCGGATAGACCGGTGTGAGGAAGCGCAGGTTCTCCAGGCCGTAGTTGGCGAGTACCGGGCCCGGATCGGGGTCCACGAACAGGCCCGCCGCCAGCGAGACCACCAGATATCCGTGCGCCACGCGGCCGTCGAAGAACGGGTTGGCCCTGGCGGCCTCCTCGTCGGTGTGAGCGTAGAAGGTGTCGCCGGTGAATTCGGCGAAATGATCGACGTCTTCGAGGCTGACCGTACGGGGACCGGCGATGACGGTGTCGCCGACCCGGAGTTCCGCCAGCGACTTGCGGAACGGATGCACGGGGGTGACCGTGCGCTCGGCGCCGGGCACCCAGCGGCCGGTCACCGCGCCCAGCATGTCCGGGCTCGCCTGCACGGCGGTGCGCTGCATGTGGTGCAGCACGCCGCGGATGCCCCCCATCTCCTCGCCGCCACCGGCGCGGCCCGGCCCGCCGTGGATGAGCGGCGGCAGCGGCGAGCCGTGGCCGGTGGACTCCTTGGCGGCCACGGTGTCCAGAACCAGCAGGCGGCCATGCCATGGCGCCGTGCCGGCCACGACCTCGGCGGCGAAGCCGGCGTCGCCGGTCACCACCGAGCCGACCAGGCTGCCCTTGCCGCGCGCCGCCAGCTCGACCACTTGGCTCGTAGAGGTGTACGGCAGCAGGGTGCTGACCGGGCCGAACGCCTCGACCTCATGCGGCTCCGGGCGGTCCGGGTCGTCCGTACGCAACAGGATCGGGGACAGGAAGGCGCCCCGTTCGGGGTCGGCGTCGACGACCTCGACCCGGTCGGGGTCGCCGTAGCCGAGATGCCCCGCCGCGACCAGCGCCTTGAGCGAGCGCCGTACCTCCTCGCGTTGCTCGAGGCCTGCCAGCGCGCCCATGCGGACGTCTGGGTTGGCCGGATTGCCGATCACGACACCGCTCAGCCGGGCCGCGACCGCCTCGCCCACGTCGTCGATCACGGGCGCGGGGACGAAGGCCCGGCGGATGGCGGTGCACTTCTGGCCGGCCTTCACCGTCATCTCGGTGACCAGCTGCTTGACGAACAGGTCGAAAACCTCGGTTCCCGGGGTGGCATCCGGCCCGAGGATGGAGCAGTTCAGCGAGTCGGCCTCGGCATTGAACCGTACCGACCGGCTGACCACCGCGGGGTGGGCGCGCAGCCGTGCGGCGGTGGTGGCCGAGCCGGTGAACGCCACCAGGTCCTGCTCGGTGAGGTGGTCGAACAGGTCGCCGACCGCGCCGCACAGCAGCTGCACGGACCCCTCCGGCAGGATCCCGGACTCGACGATCAGCTCGACCAGGCGCGCCGTGAGGTAGGCGGTCTGGCTGGCCGGCTTGACCAGGCTCGGTACACCGGCGAGGAAGGCGGGGGCCAGCTTCTCCAGCGGCCCCCATACCGGGAAGTTGAACGCGTTGATCTGGACGGCGACGCCCCGCAGCGGGGTGCAGATGTGCTGCCCGACGAAGTTTCCGCCCTTGCCGAGCGGCTCCACGTCGCCCTCGACCAGCATTGTCCCGGCGGGCAACTCGCGCCGGCCCTTGCTCGAATAGCCGAACAGGACGCCGATGCCGCCGTCGACGTCGAACTTGGAATCGCCCAGCGTAGCGCCGGTGCGCGCGGACAGGGCGTACAGCTCGTCCCGGTGTTCGCGCAGGTGGGAGGCGAGTGCCTTGAGCAGCGCGGCGCGCTGGTGGAAGGTCGGTTCGCGCAGCGCCGGACCGCCGACGCCGCGGCCGTACTCCAGCGCGGCCGCCATGTCGACCCCGGCCGAGGAGACCCGCGCGACCTCTTCTCCCGTGACCGCGTCGAGCAGCGGCCTGCCCTCGTCGCCGGGCCGGTGCCAGGCACCGCTGACGTAACTGGCGAGCGGACTCATCCTCCTGCGACCTCCTCGGTCCACGCTGACCGTCGTCGCTCGCATCATCTCTCGCGCTTTGGCGTCACGCGACCTGCGGGGGTCATGGGAGCCGCCCGATCGCGTGCGCCGGGTGACCCCCGCGGGTCGCTCGGCGCGGTTGTGGGCGACCACAAAACGTGAGCGTCCAGCCTTGGTGGAACGTTCTTGTCGATCTCCCGTACGGCATGATTACCTGATCGGGAGTACCTGGCCCCTGCGAGCAGGTGGTGTACGTGGCCCAGCGCGAGCGACTTCTGGATCCCACCGGCGACAGCGAGCGCACCACCGATATCACGCTGGCCCCGCGGCCCCGCAGTCTGCGCGGCCTGACGGTCGGTCTCCTGGAGAACGCCAAGACCAACGCCGCGTTCCTGCTGACCGAAGTGGCCCGGCAACTCCAGGAAGCGCACGATATCCGCACCTGGGTGGTGTACACGAAGAGCTATTTCGGTACGCCGGTGGAGGAGAGCCTGATTCAGCAGATCCTCAAGAATTGCGACTTCGCGGTCGCCGGGATCGGTGATTGAGGCTCGTGCAGCGCGGCCAGTTTGGCCGACGGGATTTTGCTGGAACGCGCCGGAATACCGGCAGTCAGCATCTGTACGGATTCGTTCCGTGTCACGGCCGAGGCCATGGCAGGGGTATACGGATTCCCGGGCTTCGAGTTCGTGACCGTACCGCACCCGGTGGCCAGTCTGAGCGAGGAGCAGATCCGTACCCGGGTCGCCGCGGCGCTGCCCGAGGTCACGCGGATTCTCGGAGTGGAGTAACCGGCCTGGTGCGAACTCGGTTGGATGGGAGGAGCCGGTGACGGCACACGCCGACGCGGAACAGGGGCTGGTCGGCGGTGCCGACGCACCGCAGGTCGACCCCGATGAGGTGCTGCGGGCCATCGAGTACTACGCGGACAAGGGCTGGACCGACGGGCTGCCGGTCGTCCCCGTGACCGAGTCGTACCTGG
Source organism: Streptosporangiaceae bacterium (assembly GCA_036555725.1). Classification (GTDB taxonomy): domain Bacteria; phylum Actinomycetota; class Actinomycetes; order Streptosporangiales; family Streptosporangiaceae; genus CALAED01. The sequence continues at coordinate 27,565 of DATBKU010000123.1, forward strand.
ACAGATTCCTGGCGCAGACCGAGCGCGACCCGTCCGAGGTCGTCTTGGCGATGCCGCATCTGAACCGGGAATTGACCGTACGGCTGGCCGCCATCAACGCCGCCTTGGCGGGGTGCCGGCCCGAGTACTTCCCGGTCGTGCTCGCCGCGTGGGAGTCGTTCAAGAACGAGGGAATGGTGCCGCGTGCCATTTGGCAGAGCACGACGGGTACGGCACCGTTCCTCATTGTCAACGGCCCGATCCGCGAGGCCATCGGGTTGAACAGCAAGGGCAACGTCTTTGGCTCCGGTTTCCGGGCGAACGCCACAATAGGCCGGGCCATCAGGCTCACCGCCATCAACGCGTTCGGCCTGCGCCCACATCTACTCGACCAGGCGACCCAGGGCACCCCGGCGAAGTACAGCCTGTGTATCGCGGAGAACGAAGAGGACAGTCCCTGGTCGCCGCTGCACACAGACTTCGGCCTGGCGCCCGCGGACAGCGCCGTGACCGCAATGGTCGTCAGAGGGTTTATGCATATCGAGGCCCGGCACACTACGGTGCCCGAGCAATTGGCCCTCGATTTCGTGGGCAGCATCTGCCGTACGGGCGTACTCGTCCACGCGACGACCAGCGCCTGCCTCGTGCTCGGCCCCGAGCACGCGCACGTTTTCGACCGCGCCGGATGGACGAAGTCCGACCTGCGGCAGTTCCTTTACGAAAACGCCTGGATGAGCCGGGCTCAGCTGGCGTCCGTCGGCAAGGACGCGTTCTCGCGCCGCACACAATGGCGGCTACCGAAGGACCATCCCGACGCTCTTGCCGAAGAAAACGAGCCCGAGGGTGACACCGTACGGCTGCTCAACTCGCCCGAGGCCGTCGTGATCGTCGTCGCGGGCGCCAATAACGCGGGCGTCTCCGGCATCGTCGAATCGTTCGGCCCGCGCGGCGAGCCTCCGGCCGTTACTAAGATAACTCCAGCTCCGGCGTAGGCCTGGCCATTCTCGGTGGCGGCAAGCAAGGTGGTGGGGTGGAGTCGAAAGCGTCTGGTGAGGCTCGGCGCGCCCTGGTCACCGGTGGGATGAGCGGGATCGGCCGCGCGAGCGCCGATCGGCTCGCCGCGGACGGCCTCGACGTGATCACGCTCGACCTCGCCCCGGGCGCCGACGTACGGCTGGATGTGCGCGACGCGGCCGCCGTCGCGCGGGCCGCCCCGGAGATCGGCCCCGTCGACGTACTGGTGAACAGCGCCGGAGTGGTCGGCCCCAACCGGCCGCTGCTGGAGACCACCCACGAGGAGTGGGTCGATACGTTCGCGATCAACACCTTCGGCATCGTCTCGCTGTGCCGGGCCTTCGTCCCGGGCATGCGCGAGCGCGGCTGGGGACGGATCGTCAACCTGGCCAGCATCGCCGGCAAGGACGGCAACCCCAACCTCAGCGCCTACTCCGCGTCCAAGGCCGCGGTCATCGCGCTCACCAAGTCGCTCGGCAAGGAGCTCGCGACCAGCGGCGTCCTCGTCAACGCCATCGCGCCCGCCGTGATCGCCACCGAGATGAACGCCGCGACCGCCCCCGACGTTCTCGATCACCTGACCGGCCTCATCCCGATGCGCCGGGTCGGCCGCCCCGAGGAGGTCGCCGAACTCGTCTCCTGGCTCGCCTCGGACCGCTGCTCCTTCTCGACGGGCGCCGTGTACGACATCAGCGGCGGCCGCGCCACGTACTGACACTCTTGTGCTAGCTCGCCGGTCCGAGTGGTTTGGCGGCGCCTCGTACGGCCGGGACCACGATCTCGGCGAAGGACCGCAGGCTCCGCACGGCCTCGTCGAGCGTCAAGTCGCCGAAGAACAGGTGGGCCTCGAAGTAGTTGACGCCGGTGGCGTTGACCTGGTGCAGCACCATGTCGCGCACGGTCTGCGGGGACCCGACGCAGGCGGCGCCGGTGCGCAGGGCCAGCTCGCCGTCGGCCATCGCGTCGTAGTCATGGTTGTCGTGGTCGTGCCACAGCTTGAGCAGGCGCCGGCCGTACAACTGGTTGGCGCGCAGGAAGATCTGCTCCGCCTGCGCGTCGGTGGGGGCGATGACGATGGTGCTGGCGAGGCCGAGGTTGGGCCGCTCGACGTGGGCGTTCAGCCGGCCGTCGTCGTCGCGAGCGTCCTCCCACGCGACCCAGTACCGCTCGGCGGCCTCGCCGAAGGTTCCGCGGCTCCACCGCCCGATGAAGTTGATCGCGTTCGCGCCGGCCCACTCGGCACTGGCGGTGTTGCTCGACGGGTACCACAGCGGCGGGTACGGGCGCTGCACCGGGCGTACGGCCAGTTCAGCGTCGTACGACCGCAGCAGCTCGCCGTTGTGTTTCATGCGCCCGGTGGTGAGAGCCTGCGTGATCGCGCGCAGCGACTCGGCGTAGATCTCCTTGGACCGCTCGGGGGCGACGCCGAGGACGGACAGCTCGTACGGGCTGATGCCGCGGCCAATGCCGCAGTCGAGCCGCCCGCCGCTCAGCTGGTCGAGCGCGGCGATTTCCTCGGCCAGCCGGAACGGGTCGTACGCGGGCAGCACATAGACCAGAGCGCCCAACCGGATCCGGGTCGTACGCTGGGTCAGCGCGGACAGGAACAGATTCGGCGACGGGCATGCCGACAGCGGCGTCGCGTGGTGCTCGGCCATGTGGTAGTGATCGAATCCGAGCCGCTCGGCCTCCGCGACGAAGTCGAGGCGTTCCCGCATCACCTGCCCGGGGCTGCCGCTGCCGAGGTCGAAGTTGTCGAAGATGCCGAATTCGAACCGCACCACAAATCCTTCCCAAGAGTGACCAACCTGATTGTCGCGTACGGCGCTCCCGGAGCAGCGCCGTAAACAACCCGTAAACGGGTTCCGCCAGGCTGACAGCGCACGAAACGGCGGGCCAGACGGATCCGCTGTTCCCTCTGAGTGAATGGGAGAGCCAAAATGGCGAGCAAGCTGGTGGTCGGGACTTTCGTATCGCTGGACGGCGTCATGCAGGGCCCCGGCGGCGTGGGCGAGGACGACGACAACGACTTTCGACACGGTGGATGGCTCGCCCCGCACGTGGACGAGGCCTTCGGGCGCATTATGGGCGACGTATTCGAGCGCGCGGACGGCATGCTCCTGGGCCACCGGTCGTACGACATCCTCGCGTCCCACTGGCCCAACGTGCCCGACGAGGAGGGCGGCGCCAAGATCAACAGCATGGCGAAGTACGTCACGACGCGCAGCCCGATGACCGCCGAATGGAACAACACCCAGGTCCTGGTGGGCGAGGCCGCGCAAACGGTCGCCGACCTCAAGAAGAACACCAACGGCGTAATCCTCGTGCAGGGCAGCAGCAATCTCCTCCGCACGCTCCAGGAGGCCGAGCTCGTCGACGAGTACCACCTGCTCGTCTCCCCCGCCGTCCTCGGCCAGGGCAAGCGGCTATTCGCCGAGGGCACTGCCCCAGCGGGCCTGAAGCTCACCGGCTCGACCACCACCGACGCCGGCGTCGTCTACATCACCTACGACTGGGTCGGCAAACCCTCGTACGGCTCCGTCGCCTAGGGCCCGTAGCAAGAAACTCCCCGGATCTCGCCCGCCCGGGGAGTCTCTTAATTTGTGCCAGGTTCGTCGTCCGTACGTCCGCCGTTATGCCCCCCGAAGAACAGATGGCGAAGGCGCCGCCCGGCCTCCTCCGCCGGGATCGCCTCAGCCACGCTGTGTGGCAACCTGTCGACGTCCGGCACGGCCATACCGTGTCACACCGCGCCGCGCCACGGCCAACGCGGCACCCGCCGATCGTGCATGCGTTCAGATCGGCTATGTGAAACGAAAGGGGGTGTGCCCGGGCTGGGGGATCGCCATGATCGGGGAAGTGGTCCGAGCCGCGGAGGTAGAGACCCCATGCGTCCCGCATTCCGTTCCCTGCGCGCCCAGCTCCGGCACCTGCTGCGGGCGCGGCCGCTGGCCGCGTTCGCCGTGTTCGTTGCCGTGACGGCCGCGACGCTGCTAGTGGCGCGGGGAATCCCGCAGTACCGCCAGAATCTGGCACTCAACCTGGCGGCGGAGCTCGTCGGCACGTTCATGATCTTGTTCGCGCTGACCCCGATCATGCGCCGGGCGCAGGAGAGTGGCGTGCGTGAGCACCGTCGGCTCGACTTCGACTGGTACACCGATCGGGTA
>DATBKU010000124.1:0-54389 GCA_036555725.1 Streptosporangiaceae bacterium
GGAGGCGGACAACGGCGCGCCCCGCGAGGCGCGCCGGTTCGTCCGCGAGCACCTCGAGAAGCTGGGCCATGACAGGGCCATCGACGATGCCGAGCTCGTGGTGAGTGAACTGGTGACCAACTCGGTGGCCGCTGCTCCCGGAACGGTGGTATTCGTGGCGCTGCTTCCGGTCAGCGGGCAGGTCATCCTGGAGGTCTGGGACCTGTCTCCCAAGACGCCGGTCCTTCGGCCGCCCGACATCATGGCGACCGAAGGCCGTGGGCTGCGCATCGTCGAGGAGCTCTCGGTGAACTTCGGCTGCAACCGGAAGGGCCGCTGGAAGGTGGTCTGGGCGCTCCTCGGCGCGGACTGACCAAGCACACGCGGCGCCGGGCACGACGTCACCGGAGTCTTGGGCTGGTGATATACCAGTGGCCGGTCGGGGAGATCCACAGCAGCACCCCCGACCAGATTTGGATGAGCAGCCATTCCGGGCGCTGTTTCAACCTATGATGATGTCGGCACAAAATGGCCAAATTGCACGGGCATGTCGGCCCGCCTTTATGGTAGGCCTCCGTATGGTCGGCGTCGCACCTGCCAGCTCTTCTCCGGCATCCAGGGAACCGGCATGTGCCGTCCCGAATTTGCAGCTTTCGCCGCATTCCAGCGGGCACTCGATAAGAGTCGGCGCCATGAATACCCGGTTTGTCGGTGACGCACCAGCGCCGCTGCAGATCGGCGATCGAGTCTTTGATGCGCCGGGCGGCCTCCCCCACCAACACGGCCTGCCCGCCGAGCCTGCGTCCGTCATGCTCCAGGCCGTTGGTCAGCTCAGTAAGCCGCCCGCGCAGCGCCGCCGCGACCGCCCCTGCCACCGCCCGCTCCTCGGCCGGCGCATCACCCTCGCCTGGCACGATCACCCGCCCGTCGACACGGACAACCGCGCCGTCCACCGCCCCGGCGGGCCGCGGCTCGGGCTGTGGCTCTGGCTGGGGTTCGGGCTGCGGTGACTGCGTGGGCGGCTGCAGGGGTTCGTTGCGCAGCAGCGCCAGGTATACGTCGGCGCGTAGCTGGTCGATGGTGCGAGGATCGCCGTCGGTCTTGAGGGCCTGGGCGATGGCGTTGATCCGGTTATTGGCGGCGGCCGTCGCCGCGGCGGGCAGGTCACGCCCCACCAGATCGCTGGTGCCGGCGTCGGTTTCCCACAACTCCACCCGCCGGGCCTCCTCGGCCTGGCGGCGCCGCTCCTCGTGCGCATCGGGGTCGCCGTCGCGGATCGCCGTGCGCACCGCGTGTCGCAGCTCAGCACACGTCTGCCCCGGCGCCGCCGCCAGCACCCGCCGCTCGACCCAGCGAGCCATCACCGGGCCGGTCCCACAGACCCCGTCGGCGATCACCTTGGCCTTGTCGGCGTCAATCAGGCCGTCGGCCAGCGCCCGGAACGTGCCCGGGAGGTCTTCGACAAGCTGCTCGGCAACCACCACCCGGCGTGCGGCCGTGCCGCCCGACAGCGTTAACGCGGCGGCGACCTCGTCCGTCACCCACTCGCCGACCTCGGAGTCCCAGGCACCCAGCCGCTCGCCTTGGACCTTGCGGCGGGCCGACAGCTCCGCGATCGCGCCGTACTCAAATGCGGCCGCCCAGGAGGCCAGCCGCCGCGCCGCGCGGGCAATCTCGACAATGTCGAAGTCGTCGAGCCGATCATATTCCTGGGCGCCCAGCAATAATGCCAAGCCCGGGCCGGGGGGCACGTCCTTGAATACCGGCTCGACAATGTCGTTTTCGACGACTGTCACCGGCGGCACCTCCCCCAGCGATTTATTCAATCCTTTCGAACATACTAGCGTATCGCACAAATAAATGCCACCCGCGGTATGATTTTCTGAGCGACGGTAAAGGGTGGAGCCGGGCCCGGGGACGTCGCCCGGCTCCACCCGGGAAAGTGGCCTACCGCAGGGAAATCACGAGCACTGAGCTGCCGCCGTGCCCGGCGTCGACCACGACCTCGCTGCCGCGCGCGGTCTGCCGCGTCGTGTACGACACGGCATGCCCGTTGAGCGTCACCGAGGCGACCTTGGCGCCGGACGGCAGCACCTGGCCGACCAGCAGCACGGCCCCGTTCGTACGGCCGCTCACCGTCGTACGGAGGGAGCCGCTGGACGCCTCGGCCGTGACGTCGATCGCCCCGCCGCCGACGCGGATGTGCTTGGCCGCCACGCGCGACTGACCGGGCGGCACCTGCGGCACGACCTCCAGCCGCTTGCGGCCCATGTCCGGGCTGACGCCGAGCTGCTGGTGCACCGCCGGCCACAGGTTCCCGTACGCGCCCCAGGCCTGCAGCACCATGGAGCGGTCGGTGGGCTTGCGGTCGATGTTGGGCGGGTCGAAGTCGGGGCTCGGCAGGATCTCCGGCATCGCCCCCGGCATCTCCCACAAGGTCGGATCGAGCTGGGACCGCGCGTTCGCCGTGCTGTACCGGCGCTGCTGGGCGAGCCGGCCGAAGTTGCCCTCGGCCACCGCCATGATCCCGTTGCCGAGCGAGAAGATGGAGCGCTCGCTCTGCACGGACGAGACCGCGGTGTCGCAGGACGGCCCCTTGTTGCCGCCCTCGGCGCTCGTCGGTCCGGTGCCGGTGTGGTAGAGCCCGTTCGTACCCGTGTAGCAGTCCTTCTCCCGCTGGGCGAGCGCGGTACGGCCGTGCTCGTCGGTCGCGAGTGGCCGGGTGACCTGACCTGGCCGTACCAGCTCGGCGTCCATCGGGGTCACGCCGATCCAATGCCGCTGGAACAGCTTGGTGTTGTCGTTGGCCGGGTTGGCCGGGTCGTCGATCGAGTCGGCGAACTGGTTGGTGTCGCCGCCGTACCACCAGGACTGGTCGAACACCTTCTCCAGCGACGCGGCGTGGTCGCCGGCCCAGGAGACGGTGGCCGCATCGCCCTTGGCCCGGGCCAGGTCGGCGAGGTCGCGCAGCCCGCGGATCGTGTAGACCGTGTTGTCGAGCTTCTCCACGCCCATGCCGGCGCGCTCGACGTTGCCGAGGCCCTCCGGCCAGCCGTCGCCGTCGGCGTCGAGCTTGCCGACGACATACCGCATGTTGCGGACCGAGAAGTCGTACATGTCGTTCAGGAAGGAACGGTCGCCCGACCAGCGCCAGGCGAGCGCGACGGCGCTCGGGAACTTCGAGGTCTCGTCGGTGTTGCCCGCCGAGTCGTTGGAGCCGAAGTACACCGAGCCGTCCGAGACGACCTCGTGCACCACCTTGCCGCTGCGGTCGTTGACGATGTCGCTGACGTCGCGCAGCGCCCGCAGATGGGCCTCGATGGCGTCGAACTGCCCCGCGGCCACGGCGGCGAAGGCCGTGTACTCGCCGTCTGTGCCGAACAGCCACGGATAGTCCGGCCACCCGGCGCCGAGCCACCTGGCGCGGGCGACGGTACCCTTCGGCGCCGGGTACTCCTTGCCCTCCTTGGTGATCCGCAGGTGCAGGTCCCTGGCCTCCTGCACGGAGTCGGCGAGGTTCTGCTTGCTCCACTCGACGCTCTGCTGCAGCAGCCGGTCGCCGGGCAGGTCGACGGCGGTGTTGCCGGCGATCTCCTGCCGGGAAGCGATCTTGCGGGCGAGCAGCCGCGCCGGGTCGCGCAGCGCGGTGTTGAGCGCCGAGCGCGCCGCACCCGTGCCCTGGTCGGAGCCGGCGACCCCGACCCAGACCGTGGCCGGACGTCCGGCCTGCACCTTCACGTCGTACGACAGCCGGCCGCCGGTGCCCTTGCCGAACCCGGAGTCGTCGCAGCGGTCCGGCGCCGTACCGGTGGTCGGGCAGATGACGGGCGGGTCCTGCGGCCCGCGGTGCCCCGCGCCGAGCGCGTGCGCGACCGGTGTCCGGTCGGCGGCGACGAACGCGGCGTAGTCATGCCGCGAGGCGTTCGGCACCGGCGGCGTGCCCTGCTCGCGGAAGGCCAGCGCGCCGTTGTCGTACGCGCCGGTGTCCTGGAGGTTGTACGTCTCCTGGTTCGGCGTGGTCCCGCCCCACGGGAACTGCGTCATGAGCTCGGAGTGGGCGTCCAGGTCGAGTCGTACGGTACGGCTCGATCCCGAGGTGAGCGTGAGGCCGATCAGCCCGGCACGCACCCCGTCGGGCGACACGTCCGTACGCTCGACGCTCACCCCGTTCGCGGCCGCGTACCGGATCTTGGTGTACCCGTAGCCGGCGGTGAAGCTCTGCGCCACGGTCTGCTTGCCGAGCCAGGACCCATCAAGGCCGAACCACACCCCGTCGAGCAGCTTGATCGGCGGCGTCCAGAAGCCGCTCATCTCGCCGGTGATGTGCCAGCCGTACGCCGGATAGAGCCCGTCTTCACTGGACATGGAGTAGAAACGGTCGCCGATCACGACCGACCGCCGGTCGGGCAGCCGGGTCTTCTCGGTCAGCTCGGGCGATTTCGGTGCGCCGGACGCGTGGCCGGCCGCTTGGCTTGGCACGGCCGGTACGACGAACGTGGCCGCGGCGACGACGAGCGCCGCCGCGCAGGCGGTGATACGTCTTCCCATGGTCAACCCTCCACGGTTGCCCCCGAGGTACTGACGAAATTCAGTTGGTACGGACTACTTGACGCCGCCCGCGGTGAGGCCGGCGATGATCCGGCGCTGGCAGATCAGCACGACGATGACGAGCGGCACGGTGACGACCACCCCGGCCGCCATCTGGGTGCCGAACGGCTGGTCGAAGCCGTACGCCCCGGTGAACTTCGAGATCGACACCGTCGCGGTCTGCATCTCCTTCTTGTTGACCATGCTCAACGCGATGATGAACTCGTTCCAGGCGGCGATGAAGGTGATGATCGCGGTGGTGAACACGCCGGGCGCGGCGAGCGGAATGATGATCTTCCGGAACGCCGCGCCGCGGGTGCAGCCGTCGCACATCGCTGCCTGCTCCAGTTCGAACGGCAACTGCCGGAAGAACACGGTGAGGTTCCACACCGCGAGCGGGAGCGCGAACGACATGCTCGGCAGGATCATCGCCTGGTAGGTGTTGATGAACCCGATGTTGGTGAACAGCTTCAGCAGCGGCACTACGACCGAGATCCCGGGACACATCGAGGTCGCCAGGATGATCCCGAGCACGAAGTACTTGCCCCGGAAGTTCAGGCGGGCCAGCGCGTACGCCGTGCAGGTGCCGATGAGCAACACGAGGATCGTCGTCGTCCCGGCCACGACGAGGCTGTTCAGCAGCGCCCGCTGGAACCCCACGGCCGGCTTGAACACCGCGGTGAAGTTCTGGAGCGACCACGGTGCGGGCAGCGCTGAGTTCTGGCCCTGGTCCTGCGGCCGCCGGAACGCCGACACCACCATCCAGTAGAACGGCGCCAGGCAGTAGATGCCCACGACGGCGATGCCGATGTACGGCAGCGCGCGGCGCGGGCGCAGGGCCCGGCGCGGCGGCCGGACGGGGGCACGCGCGGTCAGGGCACTCATACTGTCGCCTCCTGCCGTACGGGGACGCGCTTCGGTGTCCGACGTGGCTGCTGCGGCTTCCGCTGCTCCCGGACCTGGCCGAGGATGTCGGCGCCGAGCAGCTTGACGAAGGCGTACGCGATGATCGCGACATAGAAGAACAAGATCGTCGCGAACGCCGCGGCCGAGCCGTAGCGCAGGTTGGTCGCCTCGTCGAAGGCGAGCATCGACAGCGTCTCCACCGACTCCTTGTGCGCCCCGATGAGGACGAACGGCAGGTCGAACATCCGCAGCACGTCGAGCATCCGGAACAGGACGGCGACCAGCAGCACCGGCTTGATCAGCGGCAACGTGATCCGCCAGAACGTGTGCCAGATGCCGGCGCCGTCCACGCGCGCCGCCTCGTACACCTCTTGCGGGATCAGCTGCAGGCCGGCCAGTGCGAGCAGCCCGATGAACGGCGCCGTCTTCCAGGTGTCGGCGATGATCACCGCGAGCTTCGCGTGGAAGCCCTCGGTGGTCCATAGGACCTGACTGTGGATGACCGCGTTGGCCACGCCGTCGGCCTGGAAGATCCAGCGCCACAGGATCGCGGACACCGCCGTCGGGATGGCCCACGGGACGAGGATGCTGGCCCGCACCAGGCCCCGGCCGCGGAACGCCTGGTGCATGACGAGGGCCATGGCTACCCCGAGGACGGTCTCGATGGAGACGGTGACGACCGTGAAGAACGTGGTGTTCCAGAACGCGTTCCAAAAGGCCGATGAGTTGGGGCCAGAGAAGATATCGAGGTAGTGATGCAGGCCGACGAACTTGTCGCCCTGCACGACGAAGCCCTGCTCGTCGAGGCCCTGGCCCCGCTCGTACAGCGACTCGCGGATCCCCCAGAGAATGGGATAGCCGACGACCAGCGCGAGCACCAGGATGGTCGGTGAGAGCAGGAGCGCGGCCAGACGTCCGGAGCGTTGGATGTCCTTGCGCGCGGGCGCCTCGACGGACTCGACGTCCGGCTCGGTGGTGGTGGTCATAGCGCCCTCCTTCGGGCCGTGACGGGACGCCCGGCGATGTGCGGGCGTCCCGTCACGGACTCCTCAGCCCTGCGTCAGCTTCCCGAGTTCGGTCTGCAGACTGGATAGTGCCTGGTCGGAGGTCATCTTCCCGGTGAGGGCGGCGTACGCGGCCTCTTGGATGGCCGCGGTCACGTCGCCGTAGCGCACGGCATCCGGCCGCGGCTTGGCGTTGAGCAGTGACGCCTTGAGGGTGGGCAGGTACGGGAACTTCTTCTGCAGCTCAGGGTCCTCGTACAACGACGCGATGGTGGGCGCCTCGGAAGTCGCGAGCAGGTTGGCGCGCTCGCCTTGCTCGCCGGTGAGGTACTTGATGAAGTCGAGCGCGGTCGCCTTGTTCTTGGCGAAGGCGGAGATGGCCAAGTTGTGGCCGCCGAGCGTGGGCGCGCCGGGGCCGCTCAGCCCGGGCAGCGGCGCCACGTCGAACTTGCCGGCCACCTTGGAGCCCTTCTTGTTGGACAGCGCCCACTGGTACGGCCACTGGCGGAGGAAGAGCAGGTTGCCCTTCTCGAAGGCGCGGCGTGCCTCCTCCTCCTTGTAGGTGATGGCCTCCTTCGGGATCATGCCGTTCTTGAAGCCCTGCACGAGGAAGTCGAGGCCCTGCTTGGCCTGCGGGGTGTTCACGTTCGGCCTGCCCTGGTCGTCGACCACGGTGCCGCCGGCGCTGTCGACGGCCTCGGAGAAGTTACAGGTGAGCCCCTCGTACTTCTCGAACTGGCCCGCGTAGCAGTTGACGCCCTTGACCTTGGCGCAGTCGGCCTTGAGCTCGTCCCACGTCTTCGGCGGGCCCGCGATGCCGGCCTTCTTCAACAGGTCCGTGCGGTAGTAGAGCAGGCCCGCGTCGGTCTTCCAGGGGGCGGCGTACAGCCCGTTGCGGTACTCGGCCGTCTTGATCGTCGGCGGCAGGAACTTCGCCAGGTCGAACTGGTTTCGCGGCAGCGGGGTGATCCACCGGTTCGCGGCGAACTCCGAGGTCCACACCACGTCGAGGTTGACCACGCTGTACGCGTCGGACTTGGTCTGGGCGTTCTGCACCATCTGCTGGCGCTGGGCGTCGGCGTCCTCGGGGAGCTCGATCAGCCGTGCCTGCTCGTTCGGGTGCCGGCTGTTCCAGTTGTTGATCTGGTTCTGCACGTTGCCGGACGTGTCCTTGCCCTGCGCGAGGGTGATCGGCCCGCGGCCGGTCAGCTGGTTCGCGGCGCCGGTCGAGCCGCCGCCCGACGTGCCTCCTCCGCCGCCGCCGCACGCGGCCACGACCGCGATCACGGCGATCGCGCCGAGGGCGCGCACGTAGCGCGTCGTTCTCGATATGGATGCCACCTTGGGTCCCTCCTCTGGGATCTTGCTTTCAGCCGCCGTGATCCGGCCGGCTCAGCCCCCGCGACACGAGTTGTGGCCGCAACATCACCCCCTCGCCCGGGATGCCGGAGCCATGGAGTTGATTCAGCAGGAGGCCGACGACGTGCTGCGCCGCCTCCTGGACGGGTTGCCGCACGCTCGACATCGGCGGCGACATCAACATCGCGGCCGGTGAGTCGTCGAAGCCGACCACCTCGACGTTGGGCTGCCCGGCCGGGTTGACGCCGCCGGCCAGCCGGGCCGCGACGGCGAAGGTGTCGCTGCCGCAGGCGAACGCGGTCGGCGGGTCGGGCAGGGCCAGCAGCCGCCGCGCCGCCCCGGTCGCGGTGGCGACGTCCTCCTGGCAGGAGCCGTCCAGTCCCTCGGGCATGGCGCCGTGCCGTCGCATCGCGTCGCGCCAGCCGGTACGGCGCTCGTCGCCGAACCCGGTGCCCTCGGGCCAGCCGAGGTAGGCGATACGCCGGTGCCCGAGCGACACCAGGTGGTCGACGGCCTGGGCGACGCCGTACGCACCGTCGACGTCGGCCCAGGCGAACTTGTCGTGCTCGTGCCCCCAGGGCCGGCCGAAGCAGACGAACGGGATGCCCTGCTGGGCGAACCACGGCAGCCGGGGGTCGCGGAGCGCGACGTCGGCGAGCACGAAGCCGTCGACGGTGCCGGTCCGGATCAGGTCCTCGTACGCGGCGAGCTCCTCCTCGACCGGCGCCGGGGCGAAGATCAGCACGTGATAGCCGCCTCCGCCCGCCGCCTCGGCCAGCGCGTGCAGGAAGCGGTCGAGCAGGTTGCTCACCCCGGCCGGGGAGTGGATCTTGAAGCCGATGTTCCGGCTGGCCCGCGCGCGCAGGTTCCGCGCGGCCCGGTTCGGCCGGTAGCCCAGCTGCTCGATGGCCTGTCGCACGCGGGCCGCCGTCTCGGGCGCGACCCGGGCCGGGGCGTTCAGCACGTTCGACACGGTCTGCCGGGAGACTCCCGCGGCGGCGGCGACTTCGGAGATCGTCGCCGGCGCAATGGCCTGCCCGCGCCCCATGTGCTCCTGCCCGGCCATTCGACTCCTCGCCGTCCAGTACAAAACATGGCGATTTGATCGTTCAAATTTTCATCGCACCGGGCGATGTGTCAAGGGCGTGGCCGACACGTATCCCCCTCGTTACGGCCCCGCGATCAGGCCCGAGGCGCTGCGCGGGGTGGGCCTTGGGCGGCTCAGGAGGCCGGGGCGGCGTGGTCGGCGGCGTGGTCGGCGGCGTGGTCGGCGGCGGCGTCGCGGAGGAGGATGAAGCCTGTGGGGGTGAAGGTTGTTCCGTGACGTGGTGCGGTGGTCACGGGACACGCCGGTCGCTCCCGGGCAAGTGATCGGCGGCGCCCTGAGCCTGGGCGGGCCGGTCGCGTACGGGCTCGGCTCCGGTCACCTGGCGCAGGGCATGCTGACGGCGCTCGGTGCGCTGGCCGCAAGCGGCGTCGCCGTCGCGCCGGGCCGCTACACCGTCCGGCTGGGGTACGCGTTTGTCACCGCGACGGCCGCTGGGCTGCTGGGCGCGGCCATCGCGGGACGCGGCTGGGCCATGGCGCTTGTCGTCGTGGCGGTCGCCGGCGTCGTCTCGGTGCTGGGCGGGTTCAGCCGTACGGCCGCCGAGAGCACCACCCGGTTCGTCACCTTCCTCGCCATCGCCACCGGCCTCGGCCCGGTGGCCGGCCCCGTCCGGGTGGCCGTCGTCTTCGCCCTCGGCGCCGCCTGGGCCACGCTCGTCGCCCTGGTCGTCGGCCTTCTCGGTCGCTCGGCCCGGCCCGCCGTTCGACCCGTACCACCGCCGTTCGCGGCGCGGCCGCGGCGGTGGCGCCGGTCGCTGCGCGGGCTGCCCGGCCGGCAGTACCCCCTGCGGCTCATGGTGTGCCTGGCGGTCGCCGAGGCCGTCGGCCTGCTCTGGCACCAGGACAAGGCGTACTGGATCGCGGTCACGGTGGCCATCGTGGTGCGCCGCCGGCTCGACGGGGCGCTGGTCCGCGCCGTACAGCGCGCCGCCGGGACCGCCGCGGGGGTGCTGGCCGGCACGGCCTTCGTGTGGTGGGCGCCGCCGCCGTGGTCGACCGTGGTGATCGTGACCGTGCTGGCCGGCGTACGGCCGCTGCTCAAGGCCCGCAACTACGCGCTGTACGCCACGGCCATGACGCCGCTGGTCGTGTTGCTGCTGGACGCGGGCGCCGGGGTAACGGCGGCCACGATCGGGTATCGGCTCGCCGACACAGTCGTCGGCTGCGCCATCGCCCTCGGCGTCGGGTACCTGCCGTGGCTTCGGCTGCGCCCCGCCGAGCGCCCGGCGCCACGCTCGGCCGCCGTGCTCGCACATCCGTCGAAGCGGAGTCGGAGAGGAGTAGCCCGTGACCTCGTGGGTCGACCACGCGATCTGGTGGCACGTGTACCCGCTGGGCCTCACCGGCGCGCCGCCGGCGGCAACCGCTGAGGCTCCGGTCGAGCACCGGCTGTGCCGCCTCGACGGGTGGCTGGACTACGCCGTGGAGCTGGGCTGCTCCGGGCTGGTGCTCGGGCCGATCTTCGCCGCCGAGACCCATGGGTACGACACGGCTGACCACTTCCGGATCGATCCGCGCCTCGGCGACGACGGCGACTTCGACCACCTGATCGCCGAGGCCGGGCGGCGCGGCCTGCGCGTCGTGCTGGACGGCGTGTTCAACCACGTCGGACGCTCGTTCCCGACCTTCGTGCGGGCAGTGGCCGAGGGGCCCGACTCCCCCGCCGCCGCATGGTTCCGGCGCAGTCCCGACAAGACGGACTACGAGACCTTCGAGGGTCATCGTGGCCTCGTCGCGCTCAACCACGACGAACCCGCGGTGCTCGACCACGTCGTCGCCGTGATGAACCACTGGCTCGACCGCGGCGCGGCAGGCTGGCGACTCGACGCGGCCTATGCGGTGCCGGCGGACTTCTGGCACCGCGCGCTCCCCCTCGTACGCGAGCGGCACCCGGCGGCCTGGTTCGTCGGCGAGATGATCCACGGCGACTATGCGGGTTATGCCGCCCGCGCCGGCCTGGACTCGGTCACCCAGTACGAGCTGTGGAAGGCGATCTGGAGCTCGCTCAACGACGGCAACTTCTACGAGCTGGCCTGGGCGCTCGATCGGCACAACCGCGTCCTGGAGTCCATCGTGCCGATGACGTTCGTCGGCAACCACGACGTCACGCGGATCGCCAGCCGGCTCACCGACGTCCGCCACCTCGGCCACGCCCTGGCCCTACTGTTCACGGTGGGCGGCACGCCGAGCGTCTACTACGGCGACGAGCAGGCCTTCCGCGGCGTCAAGGAGGATCGCGCGGGCGGCGACGACGCGATCCGGCCCGCCTTTCCGGACGGCCCCGACGACCTGGCGCCCGCCGGTCGGCCGGCCTACCGCCTGCACCAGCGCCTCATCGGGCTGCGCCGCCGCCACCCGTGGCTGGTCCGCGCCCGTACGTCGGTCGAACACCTGACGAACCGGTCGATCGCGCTGCGGTCCTCCGTGGCCGGCGCCCTGCTCACGCTGCTGCTCAACATCGACGACCGCCCGTACCGTTTCCCGATCGACGTCGGCGCGGCCACGGTCGCCGCCACGCCCGACCCATCAGGCCGCGACGTGGGCCCCGACCCCGCCGTCGTCCCGCCGCACAGCTGGACGATCCTCACGCACTGAACCAGTCGGTGACGACGTCGCCGCAGCGCAGACTGTACGGACCGGCGCCCAGCCCGGCTCCGGTCTGGAAGCGCCCAAGCTCGTCGGCCGTGACCGTGGTGACCCGCTCACGGGACCGTACGTCGATCGGTATCGGCTCCGCGGGGCTGATCGTGCCGATCAGCCGCCGGTCGTCGCCGGCGCCGGCGACCTCTACCTCAATAGTTCTCGTGCTCGCCTGGAACGTGAGCAGCCGCGGCCGGTCCGAGCCGCGGACCAGTTCCTCCGCCGCCAGCGAGTCAAAGGTCAGCTCCGCCAGCTCGGCGTCGATCGTACGAAACGTGTACGCCTGGGCAGCGTCGCGCAGCAGCCGCGCCGGGACCGGATCGAGCAGCTCGGCGGCCTGCCGTAGCTCGGCCTCCAGCTCGATGTCCTCGGGGTCGTCATCCATCGGCGGGCTCCCTCCCTAGCCCTCACTGTCATGAGTGCCCAGGACGGCCGGTGATACCTCGCTCGGCCAGAAGCTCCCTCAGCTGCTTCAGACAACGGGCCCGCGTCGGCCCGATGCTGCCGATAGGCATATCAAACGCTACCGCGATCTCGGCGTAGCTCGGCGGCGGCGACGCGATCAAGGCCCGCAACAGTTCACGGCAGCGCTCCGGCAGCTCCTGGAACGTCTGCCACAGCCGCCGCGCCCGCTCCCTCTTCAGGGCGGCCTCCTCCGACTCGAGCACCGCCTGCTCGGGAGATTCCTCATCGATGCCCGGCGTCAGCATGTCCATGTCGCTGGTCGGAGTCGCCCGCTGCCCGGTCCGCAGCACCTTCAGCGACTCGTTCCGCGCGGTGGTCGCCAGCCAGGCCCCCACCTGCTCCGGGTCCTTGATCCGGCCGATGTGCTCGGCGAGCCGAAACCACGCGGTCTGGAACACGTCCTCCGCCTCGGCCGCCCCCAGCCCACGGGCCCGCGCCACCGACCACACCAGCCCGCTGAATCGCCCTACCAGCGCCTCCCACGCCTCCGAGTCACCCCTGGCCGCAGCCCTGACGAGAGCCCCAGTGTCGTCGGTACGCACAGCTGCCTTTCCAGACGGGACTCTCATCGTAGCCTGGAGAGCACGCTGCGTTACCTTCGTGATCGGGGCCTCATGTGGCCAGCGAAACGCCAAGGGCAGGGTCCTCCAACGCAGGCATTTCCCACGTCGGAGGGCCCGAGACGCGCGTCGAGAACGGGGCCCTAGGTGAGCGGCGGAGTGTGGTGGATCGTCGGCAGATAGCTACTTCGATCGACGTTCGGCAGCGACTCGTTCATCAGTACCTTGGCCGCCTCTTGTGAGCTCTCCGCGGCCGCGCCTGGAGTCGGCATGTCCGGTGGCTGGTCTCTCACTTGCGACATGCGGGCGGCGATGAGTCCGGCCACATACGGCGTGGAGAACGACGTGCCACTCCACCGCGCCATGCCGGTGAACTCGACCTTGTCGTCCTTGACGTGTTCGGCCACGCAAGTGCACCCCTGGTACAGCGGTGGCGAGAAGTACCTGCAGAGCCCGCTGTGCGAATGCACGTACCTGTAGGTGCCCTGGTCGAAAGCGTTGACCAGTCTTTCCCCGGGGGCGAAGATCTTGACCCAGTCTCCATAGTTGCTGAAGCAGGCACGGCCTTGACCGTCCTCGCGAAGAGCTCCCACGGACACGACCTCCGGGACCGTGGAGGCGTACGCGGCAGGCCAAAACTTCTCGTTGGTGCCGTCGTTTCCGGCCGCTGCCACGAGCACGGTCTTGTCCTGCGCTTTGAGTTTCTGGATGAACGGGTCGAGTCCCAGCGGTGTAATCCCGTTGCGGGTCGTACCCCCCGCGGAGAGGCTGATGATGTCGGGCTCCAGGGCCAGCACCTCATTGAGCGCATCGAGAAGCTGGTTTTCGTAGATCGCGCCGGCAAATCGCAGGTGATTGTGCACATGGACCCGTACGCCCGGCGCCACACAGCGGAGCACGCCGGCAATGAACGTCCCGTGCCCGTAGTACTCAGGAATGTCCTGCGTTTTTGGATCGAAGCCAACACGGCTGCCACCGGTAACCGCGGGAATGTGAGGCATGCGGGGATCTCCGGAAACCTCCACCCCGGCCATCCACGGGTGACCGACTTCGGGGTTGTCCACGAGCCCAGTGTCGATCACTCTGACAAAGACCCCATGACCGGCGACGCCGGCGCTGACGCCGGGAATCGGCCCAGTGTCCGCCGGGAAGGGCTCGTCGGCCGGGCAGAGGGTGCCCGGGCAGATCGAGAACAAGTGGTTGGGGGTGACCGTGTTCGAACCGATCCCCGAGGCGTCCCGCGTGGCGTGCTCTTCCAGATAGCTGAGTATTTCGGGAACCTTCCGGTCACCAATGGAGACCAGCGACACCTGGCCGCTTTCGTCAGCCGACTCGTCCGCCGAGCCGACCGGGCCGTGCCACAGATCAGCCCTGATTTCCCCCGTACCCATATGTGCGGGAGCCTGCTCAACCGCGGACAGGACCGCCTCGGCGTTGCCACGTACCAATAGGACGCCCGGTTGATATGCGTAGCGGGGGTTCTGCAGACTTGGTCCTGGCTCGGGCGCATCCCAGTGTGCACCTAGCGCGGGCGAGCTAAAAACGTCTTTGACCACCTTGAGCTGCTCCCTGAAGCGGGAAGTGTCCTGAAGTGGTGTGCTCAGCGGTGTGCTCATCGTGCGCGTGCCTTTCGGTCGGCGAATTCACTGACGCATCAACAACGCTGATGCAGATGCCGTAATCCGACATGAGTAGCCCCTACCTAAGCTGCGCGGGTGAGCGGGGACATGGTCACCGTGCAGAACTGCCCGTGGACGCTCCGCACACCTAGCAATAACATCGACGCGTGACCGGGGGAACCGTCGGGGGCGTCCGGTACGGGACAGGCCCAGACCACTTGCTCGCCCTGACCTCATCGCGGCCCAAAGAGGCCCTCGCCGAGGCTCGCCGACTGCTCGCCGAAAGGCCCGCGCCGCTTCCCGCCTCCATAGCACACCAGGCCATCGGGCTCGTTCTTCGTGAGTTCGGGAACCTGACGGCGGCGATCACCGCGTTGCGTCGCGCACTCGCATTGGCCCGCAGGTCCGGATCGGCCGAGCGCGAGGCGGATGTCCTGGCATCCCTCGGGATCGCCCTCGTCCATGCCGGCCGAACGACCAGTGGGCTGACCATGCTGGACGCCGCAGTGGCCAAGTCCGCGGGGATGGCGGCCGCGCGGACCACCTTTCGACGTGGTGGAACGCTATTGATTTTGGGCCGCCACGGCGAGGCGCTGGACGACGTCCGACAGGCCGTCCCAATACTTCGCCGAGGAGGCGACACCCTCTGGACGGCATATGCGCTCAATATCCGCGGGTTGATCTATTTGGCCCACGGATCCCCCGAGCGAGCCGACCACGACTTCGAAGCCGCCGAGCGCATTTTCGCCGATATCGGCCAAGAGTTGGACGCTGTGTACGCCTTGCACAACCGCGGTCTGACCGCCTTCCGATCCGGCGATCTTCCCGTGGCTCTGCTCCGACTCCATCAAGCTGATCTGCGCTACCGCTCACTCAGTGCCCCGGCTCTCGAGCTCAGTATCGACCGGTGCGGGGTGCTGTTGGCCGCGGGGCTGGCCGGGGACGCGCTGGCGGAGGCGGATGCCGGGATTCGGCAGGTGGAGCGGATTCGCGGGCAGGCGACGCGGAAGGCCGAGGTGTTGTTGATGGCCGCGCGGGCGGCGTTGGCCGCCGGGGATGCCGCGACGGCGGTCGACCGGGCCGGCGCGGCGGCGCGGTTGTTCGCGGCGCAGCGTCGGGAGTGGTGGGGGGCGCACGCTCGGCTGGTGTTGTTGCAGGCCCGGTTCGCGGCCGATGGAGCGTCCGGTCGGCTGCTGCGCGCCGCCGGCCAGGCCGCCGATCGCCTTGCCGAAATCAAGTCCGTTGAGGCGGCGCAGGCGTACCTGCTGGCCGGGCGTACGGCGCTGGCGTTGGGGCGCAGCGCGACCGCGGAAAGGAGCCTCGCCGAGGCGGCGCGGGGGCGTGGGCGCGGGCCCGCGTTGGGGCGGACGACGGGGTGGCTGGCGGAGGCGCTCCGGGCGGAGGCGGCCGGCCGGCCGGGGCGGTTGCTGAATGCGTGTCGCCGTGGACTCGATCTGTTGGACGAGCATCGGCTGACCTTGGGCGGGTCGGAGCTGCGGGCGCAGGCCACCGCGCAGGGAGCCGAGCTGGCCGTACTGGCGCAGCGGGCCTGCCTACGCGCCGGGCGGACCAGGGAGCTGCTGGCCTGGAGCGAGCGGTGGCGGGCGACGGCGCTGGCGGTGCCGCCCGTACGGCCGCCGGACGACCGGGAGCTACACGCGGAACTGAGCGCATTCCGGGAGATCACACACCGGCTGGAGCGGGCGCGGTCGGAAGGCATGCCCAGCGCCGAGTTGCGCCGGGAGCAGCGGCGGCTGGAGCGGGAGATCCGGAGCCGGATGATGCATCTGCGCGGGGACGGACGGGCGGCCGGGCGGCGACTGGACATACCGGCGCTGCTGGACGAGCTGAAGGGGCAGCGGCTCGTGGAGATCATCGGCATCGACGGCAAACTCCACCTGCTGATCTGCGGCGACGGCCAGGTTCGCAGGGTCGCCGCCGGGTCGGTCGCCGACGCCGCCACCGAGATCGAGTTCGCCCGATCGGTACTTGGCCGGCTCGCCTACCCGCGCGCCGACGGCGACCCGGCGCTCGACCTGCTGGAGACGATCGGCCACCGGCTCGAGGAGATCGTGCTCGGCGACGCGGTCCGCCGGCTTGGCGACGGGCCCGTCGTCATCGTGCCGCCCGTGCGGCTGCACGGAGTGCCTTGGGCGCTGTTGCCTTCGCTGCGGGACCGCGTGCTGAGCGTCGCGCCCTCGGCGAGCGCCTGGCTGCGGGCTCGTACCGCCGGACCGCCCACAGGCGGCGGCGTCGTGCTCGTCCGCGGGCCTGACTTGCAGACCGGCGGTGCCGAGGTGACCGACCTCGCGGCGGCGTACGAGGACGCGATCGTGCTGGAGAAAGGCTCGGCGACAGCGGCCCGCGTGCTCGCCGCCATCGACGGGTGCCGGCTGGCCCACATCGCCGCGCACGGCGTCTTCCGGGCCGACAACCCGATGTTCTCCTCGCTGCGGATGGACGACGGGCCGCTCACCGTGCACGATGTCGAACGGCTCCGCCGGGCGCCTTATCGGCTGGTGCTGCCCAGCTGCGACTCCGGACGACTCGCCGCGGCGGGGGCCGGCGAGTTGCTCGGTCTGACCGCCGCCCTGCTGCCGCTGGGCACGGCAGGGATCGTGGCCGGGCTGATCCCGGTCAACGACGAGGCCAGCGTGCCGCTCATGCTGGGCCTGCACGAGACGTTGCGGCGCGGTGCCACCCTGCCCGAGGCGCTACGCGACGCCCGCCGCCGGCTCCCTGTCGACCCTCTGCACATCGCCACCGGGTTGTCGTTTATCGCCTTGGGCGCCGGCTGAGCAGGCCCTCGCACGGGCAATTGAGTAGGGGCTACTCAGGCGCACTCGACCCATGCCGCTGAGGCTTTGGATAAGTCCATGAACCGAGTGACTGGAGAAAGGAATGTCCAACCTCGGCGGCAATCCCAGACTGCTGCAAAGCCGCTTCGGCAGCAACGGCAACTTCGAGCTGGTCGTTCCTTCCGGCTCCGCCGGTATGTTCTTTCTGTGGCGTAACAATGACGCCGCAAACGCGCCCTGGAGCGCACCCTTCCAGTTTGGTCAGAACGCGGGCCGGGTCGACGCCGTCACCATGATCCAATCCAACTACGGATCACCCGGCAACCTCGAACTCATCGCCCGCACCGGCGACCGACTGCATTTCCTCTGGCGCGACTCAGGACCCGCCTTCCGCTGGAACGGCCCCTTCCGCATGGTGGTGGGCAGCGTCGCACTACACGCGATCCAGTCCTCGGAGGGCAGGTTTATTCGGGTCGACGGCGCCAACTTCTCGGAAAACGCCAGCGTCAAGATCGGCTTCAACATCTTCACCGGCGGAATGCCCAACACCAGTCAGACCGGTGAGCATCACGACAAGACTGACGGCAACGGAGCCTTCAGCGACGACATCAAGGTCAACATCACGTCCGTGGGCGGGGCACAGGTAAGCGTCCTGGACGAGAGCACCGGATGCGGGCCGACGCCGCCATCTGACCCCTACAGGATGACCCCGACGGAACCCCCGTGGTCACGCGATGACCACGGGGGTCCGACGTGTCTTGCGTTTGTGGCCCGCGGTGAGACTCACGCGGCGGGGACGCCGTCGTACTCGATCAGCAGCCCGGCGAGGCCGGCTCGGTCGTTGACGCCGAGCCGTTCGTACACGCCGCACAGGTGGTTCGCGACCGTACGGATGGAGACCGTCAGCCGTTCGGCGATCTCCCGGTTCGTCAGGCCGGAGGCGGCGAGGTGGGCGATCTCCCGCTGCCGCGCCGTGAGGCCGGGCGCCGCGAGGTCGGCCAGCGCGGGGGTGCGGGCGCCCTGGCAGTCGCGGGCGAGTGCCCAGGCGCGGGTGGCGGCCGTTTGGGCGCGGCGGGGGTCGCCGAGCCGCCGGTAGGCGTCGGCCGTATGGGCGTGGGCCTCCGCCGCGTGCAGCAGCAGACCGAACTGCTCCAGCTGCTTGGCCACTACCTCCAGCGACGCCGGATCGCAGGTCACGACGGCCGCCGCGTGCCGGGCCAGGACAGGGGCCAGCGCGCCCTCCATCTCGTCGGCCAGCCGGTCCAGCCGGTCGGCCACGAGGTGTGCGGCGCCCAGCCGTACGACATCGTGCAGGGCGAACATCTCGTGGCCGCGCAACCTGAGCGCGGCGGCCCGGTCGGCGACGGCGCGGGCGGCCCGGACGGCGCCGGTGACGTCGCCGCTCGCCGCCAGCACCCACGCCCGGGCGTGTTCGTACGCGAAGTCGACCGTACGGAACGTCGGCAGCGTACGGCGCTCGGCGGCGGACAGGGCACGGCGGGCGGCGGCCACGTGGCCGGCCAGCGCGGCCGCGTGGGCGAGCTCGCCGAGGCACAGCCCGGAGAACGCGGCGCCGCCGTCCGGCAGCCGTCCGGCGCCGTCGCGGCTCCACGCCAGCGCGTCGCCGATCCGGCCGCCCAGCCGGTTCAGCTGGGCCCGATGGCCGCAGAAGCCCGCGATTCCGGTGTCCCAGCCGGACCGCTCGGCGATGAGCCGGCCGCCGTCGGCCGCGGCGGCCCAGGCGCCGGAGAGGTCGCCGGCGAACATCCGCGCCTGCAGCCGGGCGCACTCCAGGGCCGGCAGCAGCGTGGGGTCCTCCTCGCGCCAGCGCCGGGCGCCGCGGACCGCATCGTCCACGACGGCGAGGCAGCGCGCGGTCTGCCCCTCGTTGGCGAGCACCGACGCCTCGGCCGTGGCCAGCCGGGCCGCGGTGACGGGGCTGGGCGGCCCGAACGCCCGAATCCGGGCGACCTGGCCGGCTGCGCCGGTCCGCCCCATGTAGAGGCCCAGCAGCACGGACACGCTCCGGACGTCCTGCCGCCACTGCGGCTCCTCGATCGCGACCGCGGCCTCGGCCAGCATCGGCAGCGGGTCCTCCCCGGCGAAGGTCAGCGCGTACGCGCGTGCGGTCGCGTACTTCGCGGCGAGCCGCCCGGCTGTGTCCGGATCGGACAGCGGCGGCAGCAGATCTTCCAGGTCCAGCCGCCCGCCGCCCGCGCCGAGTGCGGCGGTCAGCGCGACGGCCGCCTCCGCGCCGCCGCCCGCCGCCAGCGCCGCCCGGCCGAGCCGGATCGCAAGCCCGGTGTCGTACGAAGCCCAGGCCAGCCGGCAGCCGTCGGTCAGCACGGCCGGGTCGGCGGCGCCGCCGGTGTCGAGCCGCCAGACGGCGACGCGGAGGGCGTCGTCCCGACGGAACCCGTCCGGATCGGTGCGTCCGGCGGTCTCGACCGCGTCGGCGAGCCGCCGCTTGATCCGCTGGGTGCGGACGGGCCCGCACATGGCGCGGACGACCTCGCCGTACAGCGGGTGGGCCAGCCGGATCAGCAGGCGGTTCCCGTCGCGGCAACCGGCGACGAGGCGGCGGGCCTCCAGGCGTTCGATGGCGGCGGCATGGGTAAGGTCGGCCAGGACATCGTCGCCGATCGGCTCCCCGAACGCCATGTACTCCAGGGCTTCACGTTCGTCGTCGTCGGTGTCACCGATCGCGGTTTCGATCAGCTCGCGGAGCCGTCCGGCGACCGGGAGCCCGCCGCGCCAGCTCCACACCCCGTACGTGCGAGTGAGCGCGCCGGTCGCGAGACCCGCCAGCACCAGTTCGCGCAGCCACAGCACGTTGCCCTTGGTGATCCGGTACAGCCGCCGCACGGTGAGCGCCTCCACGTGGCCGTCGAGCGCGGCGGTCAGCACGTCGGTCGCGGCCGACTCGGACAGCGGCGCGAGCTCCAGCCGCGGCAGCAGGTCGTCCTTCCACAGCGCGACCACCGCGTCCGGGGCCGGGGCCGGGGCGCCGGCGCGTACTGCGACCATCAGCCGTACGCCCTTCACCAGCGCGAGGTGGTGCACGAGCGCGGCGGACGCGTGGTCGAGAAGGTGGGCGTCGTCGATGACGAGCAGCAGGGGCTGGCCGTCCACGTCCGGGCGCAGCGCCGCGGCCGCCCAGCGCAGCAGCGCCGGCAGCCCATCGGACCCGGTGTCGTCTCCAGGCGGTGGAGCGGCGGCCGGCAGCAGGTGGGCGAACGCGCCGAGCGGGATCGCCGCGCCCGCCTGGGTGCCGGTGACCCGTATGGTACGGCCACTGGACTCCCGAACGCCCCGTACGGCCTCGGCGACCAGCCGGCTCTTGCCCAGCCCCGGCTCCCCCGCCACCACGACGCCGCGGGCGCCCCGGGCCCGCAGCCGCCGCGTGATCCACTCGAGTTCCTCGACGCGGCCCGCGAACGGCCACATACGCCGGGCATCCGGGCAGACGCTGATCATGGGACCTCCCCCGCACGCGTACGCATGGTCAGGCGTTTCGCTCAACAAGAGGCGCCCGGGGCCGGCCTGATACACGACCGTGCCGATGGCGTCACAACACGTGGCCCTTGTATGACGTTCGCGTTACCGCTCGTGGCAACAAATGTCGTCTTTAGGTGTGGACGAGTGACGTTGGCCGGACCTAGGCTCCAGAACGTAGTCAGCACCCCTGGAGCAGGTTCAACCTGGGGAGGTGGCGGCCGATGGGCGCGCCGGACGTCGAACTGATCGGTCTGTACTGGACGCTGTCGGGCCCGGTGCAGGTGCACGTCGGCCGCGAATGGAGCCTGTTCGACCTTCCCGAACGCTGCGCCGAGGCGGCGAGGGTCGGATTCAACGGCATCGGGATTTGGCACGCCGATCTCGAGCACCTGCTGGAGAAGCGCAGCCTGCGGGAACTGCGCCAGATCATGGACGACCACGGGATCGGGCCGATCGAGCTGGAGTTCCTGCAGGACTGGTTTCTCGACGAGGACGACGATCGCCGGAAGGACGCCGACCGCGTCCGCCGGATGGTGCTCGAAGCGGCCGAAGTGCTGCCGGCGCACCACATCAAGGTCGGCAACATCCCGGCGAACCCCTGTCCGATGCCGAAGCTCATCGAGAAGTTCGCCGAGCTGTGCGCGGACACGGCCCAGCACACGGACGCCAAGGTCGCCTACGAGCTGATGCCGTTCGACCCGAACGTGCACAGCCTGGGGGCCGCGATCGAGCTGGCCGAAGGCGCCGCAGCTCCCAACGGAGGCATCGCGATCGACACATGGCACATGGGCAAGCTCCGCATCGACCCCGAGGAGCTGCGGGCGATCCCGCTGCGGTACCTCTCGTGGATCGAGCTGAGCGACGGACAGTACGAGGACATGCCGGACCGGGTCGACGAGACGATCAACCACCGCAGGCTGCCCGGGGAGGGCGAGTTCGGTATCCGGCGGTACGTCGAGGTCTGCAGGGACATGGGCTACGCGGAGCCGTGGGGCGTCGAGGTGCTGTCCGAGGAACTGCGCAACCTGCCTATGGAAGAAATCTTCAAACGATCGTACGAAACGACGGCCGCGCAGTTCGACGCCCCGTAGGCCCACCGCACAGACCCCGCGCGGAAACACCCGTATTAACACGGCGCTGAATGGCAACCGGGAAGGGAGCTCCCTTGACCGAGACGAATGGTGTTCAGGACCTCGACCGAGACCGGCTGATCTGGATCTTCACCCAGATGGTGCGGGTGCGGGAGTTCGAGGAGCGAGTCAAGCGCACGTTCGAGGAAAGTCCCGGCGTGATCAGGGGGCACACCCACCTCGCCGACGGCGCCGAGGCGTCGATCGTCGGGTCACTGGCCACGCTCCGCCCCGGCGACCAACTGCTGACGACGTACCGGTGCCACGGCTACCCGCTCACCCTGGGCACGCCGGCGAAGGCGATGATGGCGGAGATCTACGGCCGGGCGACCGGGCTGTGCGGGGGCTACGGCGGCTCGATGCACCTGACCGACGTCGACCGCGGCTTCCTCGGTACGTCCGGCATCGTCGCGCAGGGCATCCCGCAGGCGACGGGCGCCGCGTACGCCGCGCAGATCAGGCACCAGGGCCAGGTCGTGCTCTGCTTCTTCGGCGACGGCGCCACCAAGCAGGGCGCTTTCCATGAGTCGCTCAACATCGCGTCGCTGTGGAAGCTGCCGATCGTGTACGTCCTGGAGAACAACAACTACAACGTCGTCACCCGCGTCGAACAGGAGGACGCCAACGCGGCGGCCGGCGAGCCGCTGGCGGTCAAGGCGCGCGCCCACAGCATGCCGGGCGTGACGGTCGACGGCGGCGACCCGCTCGCGGTGTACGGCGACGTGGGGGCCGCGGTGGCGCGGGCCCGCGGCGGCGGTGGCCCGACGCTGGTGGAGTCCAAGGTCTACCGGCTGAGCGCGCACGGCAACTCCATCGCCCCGCCGGGCGTCCCGCTGCACTTCCCCGAGCACGAGGCCGTCGAGGTCTTCGGCGCGACCGAGGAGTACGAGGCCGCCAAGCGCGGCGACCCCGTGCCGCGGTTCCGGGCGAAGCTCGTCACCGACAAGACACTGACGCCGGAGGAGGCCGACCAAATAGCGGCGGCCGCCAAGGCGGAAATGCAAGAGGCTGTGGACTTCGGTCTGGAGAGCGAATTCCCGAAGCCTGAAGACGCCGTCAAGTACGTCTACGCCTAGGAGACCACGGCAATGGCACGGGAACTCCCTTATATCGCCGCGATCAACGAAGCCATCCAGCTGGAGATGCAGCGCGACGAGAGCGTCCTGTACTTCGGGCAGAACATCGCCACCACGAAGAACGACCCGTTCCTCCAGGAGTTCGGGGGCGACCGCGTCCGCGTGACGCCCATCTCCGAGACCGCGGAGATCGGGATGGGTATCGGCGCCGCGCTGGCCGGGTACCGCCCGGTGATCGAGCTCTACATGGCCGAGTTCATGCTCGTCGGCATGGACCAGGTGGTCAACGAGGCCCCCCGGTTCCGCTACATGACCGGCGGGCAGGTAAGCGTGCCACTCGTCATGAAGGCCGGGTACGGGTTCACCGCGGGCTGGGCGGGCCAGCACACCGGCTCCATCTACACCATGTTCATGGGCGTGCCAGGCCTCAAGCTGGCGCTGCCGGCGACGCCCGCCGACGCGAAGGGGCTGATGGCGACCGCCGTCCGCGACGACAACCCGGTCTGCTACTTCCAGCACTACCTGCTGCTCCTCGACCACGGCGACGTCCCGGAGGGCGAGTACCTGGTGCCGTTCGGGCAGGCGGCGGTGCGGCGCGAGGGCACGGACGTCACCATCGTCGGCACCGGCTGGACGGTCGGCAAGGCACTCGGGGCGGCCGAGCAGCTGGCCGCCGAGGGCATCAGCGCAGAGGTGATCGACCCGCGTACGCTCGCGCCGCTCGACACCGACACCATCCTCGAGTCGGTCGCCAAGACCGGGCACCTGGTGCTGGTCGACCAGGCGACCCGGCACGCCTCGGCGTCGGCGATCATCGCCGCAGAGGTCGCCGAGGCCGGCTTCTCCTACCTCAAGGCGCCGATCAAGCAGGTCACCGCGCTCGACGCGACCATCCCGTACAGCAAACCCATGGAGGACTACATCCTGCCGAACGAGGAGAAGGTCGTCGGAGCGGTCAAGCAAGTGCTCGGAACGGCGCCGGTCACGGCTACCTAACGTTGTGGATTAGCCGCCCGCCCGGGGGCACCATTCAGACATGACAGTCCACGAGACCGACATCGTCGTCATCGGGATGGGGCCGGGCGGGGAGGACGCGGCCGGCAGGCTGGCCCAGGCCGGGCTGCACGTCACCGGCATCGAGTCGAAGCTGCTGGGCGGCGAGTGCCCGTACTGGGGCTGCGTGCCGTCCAAGATGATGATCCGCGCGGCCAACTTGATCGCCGAGACGCGCCGGGTGCCGGGCATGGCCGGCAGCTCGACCGTCAACCCCGACTGGTCGCCGGTGGCCCATCGGATCCGCGAGGAGGCCACCGACTCCTGGGACGACAAGGTGGCCGTGGACCGGTTCACCGGCAAGGGCGGCCACTTCGTGCGCGGCTTCGGCCGGATCACCGCGCCCGGCGAGGTGGCCGTAGGAGCTGACGTGTACCGGGCCCGCCGCGGCATCATCGTCGCGAGCGGTACGGAACCGGCGGTGCCGCCCATCGACGGCCTGGCCGGCACGCCGTACTGGACCAACCGGGAGGCCATCGAGACCGAGAGCGTGCCGTCATCCCTGGTCGTGCTCGGCGGCGGCTCGATCGGCGCCGAGCTGGCCCAGGTGTTCGCGCGGTTCGGCGCGCAGGTAACGGTCGTGGAGGCGATGGACCGGCTGGTGCCGCCGGAGGAGCCGGAGGCGAGCCGGCTGCTGGCGGAGATCTTCACCCGCGAGGGCGTCGCCGTACGGACCGGCGCCAAGGTCACCCGGGTCGAGCACAGCGGGGCGACGTTCACCGTGACCCTGCAGGGCGCGGATTCGCTGGTCGCCGAGCGGCTCTTGGTGACGACCGGCCGGCGCGCCGACCTGGGCGCCCTCGGCATGGGCGCGGTCGGCGTGGACGAAGACGCCAAGGCGATCCCGGTCGACGACCGCATGCGCGTCGCTGACGGCGTCTGGGCGCTCGGCGACATCACCGGCAAGGGCGCCTACACACACGTGTCGATGTACCAGGCGGCGATCGTCGCCCGGGACATCCTCGGCGAGGACGGCCCGCCCGCCGAGTACCAGGCGGTGCCCCGGGTCACCTTCACCGACCCGGAGATCGGCGCCGTGGGGCTCACCGAGGCGCAGGCGCGCGAGCAGGGCCTGCCGGTCCGTACCGGCACGGCGCAGGTGCCGTCGTCGGCGCGCGGCTGGATCCACAAGGCCGGCAACGACGGGTTCATCAAGCTCGTCGCGGACACCGACCGCGGCGTGCTCGTGGGCGCCACGTCGGCGGGGCCGTGCGGCGGGGAGGTGCTCAGCGCGCTGTCGGTGGCTGTGCACGGCGCGGTGCCCATCGAACGGCTGCGGAACATGATCTACGCCTACCCCACGTTCCATCGGGGCATCGAGGACGCGCTGCGGGAGCTGGCCGACCAGTGACCGGCGCACCTGCCGCCCAGGGGCGCCGTGGTCCCCTGGGCGGCAGGCGGTCTCTCCTCAAGGCCGGGTCAGGTCAGCGTGCAGCTCGTCAGCGTCGGCAGCTGGGTGTTACCGCTGGGCCGAGTCGCCTGGAAGCCCCAGGACGCGCTCTGTCCGGGCCCGAGCCGGCCGTTGTACGAGACGTTGGTGGCGGTGCCGCCGGTCATGGTGGCGTTCCACGCGCTGCTGATGGTGTGCCCGGACGGCAGCGAGTACGGCACCGACCAGCCCGTGCTCGTGGCGGTGCCGGTATTGGTCACCGTCACGTTCATGACGTACCCGGTGGACCACTGGCTCTGCGCGCTGGCGGTCACCGAGCAGGCGCCGCCACCGCCGGTGCCCTGTTGCGTGGCGAACGTGACGAGCTGCGAGGCGCCCGACAGGTTGCCGGCGCCGTCCCGAGCCCGTACGTACACCTGGTACTGCGTGGTCGGGGACAGCCCGGTGAGGTTGATCGAGTTCGTGGCGGACGTGCCGAGCTGCGGGTCGGTCGTGCCCTGTTCCCGGTAGACGTTGTAGCCGGCCAGCCCGCTGCCGCCGGAGTCGGTCGAGGCCGCCCAGGTGAGCGTCGCGCCGCTCGACGTGACGCTGGAGGCGGACGGCGCGCCCGGCGTCGTGGGCGCCGTGGTGTCGGCGGGACCGCCGTCGCTGTAGATGGTGGCCTCCTTGGCGGTGGCCTTGATCCCGTTAGGGCCGTTGAAGATCCGTTGACCCCAGGTGGTGAGCTGGTTGGGGTCGAAGTTGGTCGCCATGTCCAGGATCGGGTCGGTATTGCCGCTCCAGGACCAGCCGATGTAGCCGAGGCCGCGCGACGCCGCTTCCGACAGGACCGTTTGGTCATCTACCTGGCTGGAGTCGGACCGCCACCCGAACTCGCCGATGACCAGCGGCCACCCGTTGGTCTGGAACCGGTTGAGATAGTCGGTGATCGACGCGGCGGTGTTGAACACCGCGTACATGTGGATCGACAACACGGTGTTGTGCTGGCTGTCGGCGTTCAGGATCGTCTGGGCGTTGTCCCGCATAACGAACTGCCAGTCCTGACCCCAGTTCGGTCCGTCGACCATGAGCAGATGCTGGAAGCCGTTGGCACGCATCTTCTGGATGGCGGCGGTGGTCGCGCTGGTCCACTGGCCGGCGTTGTTGTTGCCGATCGGCTCGTTGCCGATGTTGATGACGATGTAGTTCTCCTGGCCGACCAGTGCGCTCTTTTGACTGATCCAGTAGTTGACCGCCTCATCCAGCGAAGCGGCCGCGCCGTCCTCCCCGAACCCGGTGGTGTCGTGCACCTCCAGAACGCAGATCAGCCGGTTCTGCTTGCACATGGAGATCACGTTGGCGACGTCGGTGGACGGGCCCCACCGCTTGCCGCTGCCCAGGACCACGCGCACGGTGTTGGCGCCCAAGGCCTTGATGTTGGCGAACGAGCCGGTCTGGTTCGTAAACCACACGTGCGGGTGGTTGACCCCGCGCATGATGAACGTCTGGCCATTGGCCTCGACGATATTGCGGCCGCTGACGTGCAGCCCGACCGCCGCGCTCGCGGGGGGTCCGGAGACCAGCAGCGAGGCGAGCAGGGCGAGGGCCGTCGCGGCGGCGAGCGCTATTCGTCTTTTCATGTTCCACCTCAGACCGGACCCCGGGCCTCGGCCATCCGCCCGGGGTCGTTCCAGTGGGAGCGCACCCAAACCGTAGGCAGCGCCGTTCCCGCCGTACAGAAGGCGACCGGAGCCGGCGTTCAGCAGGCACGACGACGTGCTAGGCAACACCAACCGCTCATGAAAGTTTCAGCGAAGTACTCAGTGCCGAGCGGTCAGTGGCAACTGGACACCGCCCTCATTCGTCACCTATAGGGAGGGAGCTCGGCAGATGGCAGTTTCGTCCGTCCGCACCGACGGAAACCCCCGCGATATCGTCAGTACCTTTGCTGGTCACGGGGGATAAGTGAGCGACAAGAGCCTCGGTTCGACGGGTCCGGCGCCCGCCGAACCGGACGACCCGCCCAATAACGCGAGCGATTTCGAGAACACCGATAGTCAGCCCGACACGGTCGTCGAGAGCGACGACCGTGACGCCGGCGACAATCGCGACGACGTAGCCGCCGATGACGCCGATGACAATCGCGACACCATGGACGACGGTGACGCCTTGGGCGACACCGAGGGCGAGATGCTCATCATCCGGGCCGCCGACAGCCCCGCCGCCGTCGGCGCCCAGCCGGCCGCCGCGGACGGCCCCGACGTCTCGGCTCCCGAGCAGCAGCCCGTACGCGAGCGAACCGACCGCCGGCGGCTGCGTCGCGACCGGCGCACCGAAGACCGGCCCGAGACCACGCGCGCCAAGGCCGTACGAGCTGATGGCGCGCCGGCACCGACCAAAAAGCCGGCCAAGAAACCCATCGAGAAGCCGGCCAAGAAGCCGGCCGGCGCGCCGGCCAGGCCCGGGGGCGGCGGGCCCGGCAAGGGCGGCCCGGGCAGCGGCAACGGCAAGGGAAAAGGCAAGCCGCCCAAGCGGAGCTCGCGGCTCGGCCGGTACACCCGGCGGGCCGGGCTCATTGTCCTCGGCCTGATCGGCTTCGGCGTCCTCGCCTTCGCCATCGTGTACAAGATGACGCCGGTGCCGTCGTCGGCGCAGGCCGACGCGATGGCCAAGGGCTCGACGTTCTACTTCAGCGACGGCAAGACGTCCTTCTACCAGGAGGGCCGCGACCGGCGGCCGGTCTCACTCGACAAGGTGCCGCAGACGACCCGTATGGCCGTGATCGCGGCGGAGAACCGCAGCTTCTACGCCGACCCCGGGGTCTCGGTCAGCGGCACCGCACGGGCGCTCTGGTCGACCGTGTCGGGCGCGCAGGTGCAGGGCGGGTCCACGATCACCCAGCAGATGGTCCGCAATTACTACAGCGGCCTCAGCCAGCAGCGCACGGTCACCCGCAAGCTCAAAGAGATCATGATCGCGCTGAAGGTGGGCAACGAGAAGGACAAGGACTGGATCCTCGAGCAGTACCTCAACACGATCTACTTCGGCCGCGGCGCGTACGGCATCCAGGCCGCGGCGCACGCCTACTTCGACACCGACGTGAGCAGGCTCACGCCCGCCGAGAGCGCCTACCTCGCCGCCGCGATTCAGACGCCGTCCAGCTTCGCGGAGCCGCAGAGCCTGACGTACGCGGTCGCGCGCTGGCACTACGTGGTCGACGGCATGGTGAAGCTCGGCGCGCTGTCGCCGGCCGAGGCCATCACGCTGCGGTTCCCCAAGCCCGTGAAGGAGGTGGAGACGCCCAGCCTGCGCGGGCAGACCGGTTATCTGTGGCAGCTGGCGAAGCAGGAGGCGATCGCCCGCGGCTACACGGAGGACCAGATCCTGCGCGGCGGACTCAAGATCGTCACCACCTTCGACAAGGGTCTGATGGACGCCGCCGAGCACGCCATCACCTCACAGCTGCCCAAGGGGACATCGGGCAAGGTGCTGGCCGGGCTGGCCGCGGTGAACCCGACCAACGGCGACGTCGAAGCGATCTACGGCGGCCGCGACTACCTGAAACGGCAATACGACACGGCCGCCCAGTCCACCGCCCAGGCCGGCTCGGGCTTCAAGCCCTACGTCCTGGCGGCCGCGCTGGCCGACGGGAAGAGCCTCGACTCCACGGTCGACGGCAGCTCGCCGCAGTACTTCAACGGCGATCACGTCTGCGACGGCGACATCACGGGCTGCACGAAGGTGCAGAACGACAGCGGCGAGAGCTGGGGCACGGTCAACCTGGTGACCGCGACCGAGCACTCGATCAACACCGCCTATGTGAACCTCGGGCTCGACGTAGGCCTCGACAACGTCACGGACATGGCCGAGAAGGTCGGCATCCCGGAGCGGCAGCTGGCGCCGAACAAGGGCGCCCCGACGCTGTCCCTCGGCGTGACGGCGGTCAGCCCGCTGCAGCAGGCCGCCGCGTACGCCACGTTCGCCGCCGACGGGATGCACCGCACCCCGCACGTCATCAAGTCGATCACCGACTCGGACGGCCACATCCACCGCTTCTCCACTCCCACCACCAGGGCGTTCAGCGCGTCCGTTGCGCACGACGCCACGTACGCGATGAGCAAGGTCGTCGAGGGCGGCACCGGCACCAACGCGCAACTGCCCGACGACCGTCCGGTCGCGGGCAAGACCGGCACGACCGACAAGGGCCGGGCAATCTGGTTCAACGGCTTCGTCCCGCAGCTCGCCACGTCCGTCGGGATCTTCCGCAGCGACAACAAGCCGTTGAAGATTCCCGGCTACTCCGCGTACGGCGGACAGCTGCCCGCCCAGATGTGGCGGTCGTTCATGGAGGACGCCACCAAGGACATGCCGGTCAAGGACTTCGGCTCGCCGACGAAGCGGATCCAGAGCCACGCGGGCGACCACAGCACCTCGACCGGCCCGTCGAGTCAGCCGACCCCGACGACCAGCGTCCCCGGTACGGAGCCCAGCGTTGAGCCGCCGCCGTCGGTCGAGCCGACGGCGACCCCGGAAGTGCCCGTGCCGACCGATGAGCCGACGTTCCCGGAGCCGACCAGATCCAACCGGCCGCCGCGCACCAAACCACCCAGCGACTTGGCGGCCGGCGGTTAAGGCCGGCTTGCTCAGCCGCAGGCCTTGTCGAGGCGTTGCGGCTGGTCGTGGATGACGGCCGACAGCTGGGCCGTGTCGCCCTTCGCGACCGCGACGGCGGCGGCCCGGTAGGCGGTGGCGGTGTCCGACAGCGCCTTCTTGAGCTTCGCGTCGTCGGCCCGGCGGGCCAGCACGTCCAGCCGGTTGGCGACGTCGGTGATCGCCTGCCGCCACTGGGCGGTGTCCGTCGGCGGCAGCGTCTGCGCCTTCGTCGCGAAGCCCTGCAGCGTCTTCTTGGTGTCCGAGCAGACCTGGGAGGTGTTGCCACAGCCCGCTGTCAGGCCGACGGCGATCAGGCAGGCCGCGATGACCGCGCGCCGCATTGCTACCCCGGACATTGGTGACCCCGCTCCTCTACCCGTCATGGTCCCACCTCACGGACGGCACCCGCGCCGGAAACTTCCGTTGGCGTCCGGGGGTCGACATCGTCAGTCTTTTGTGCTGGTAAGGGACGGGTAGCGTGGGCGGGTCCTACGATGCTTTTCGTGGCTTGAGGCCCGCAGAGGGGGAGCGTGATCGTGGCGCCAGAGTTCTCGTCGGCCTGGCAGCCGGCGAACGACGGTGAGCGCCGCATGCGCGACGTATTGCGCGACGGCGATCACGAGTCGTATTTCCGGGTGCTCGCGGAGACCGAACTCATCGTGCCCGTCGCCGAGGAGATGGTCGACGAGGTCCTCGCCGGCGATACCCAGCCGTCCTGGCCGACGATCGAGCTCGACGGGCGCACCAACGTCCCCGTCTACACCTCGGCCGCTGCGATGCGGGCCGGCGCCGGGCGGCGCTTCCAGCACTTCCTCAAGCTCAAGTTCGCCGAGATCGCCGAGGCCTGGCCGGACCCGCACTGGTGGCTGCTGGTCAACGACGGGCTGCCCATCCAGGGCCAGCTGCCCTCGTGGTTCGTGACCCAGTTGGCCGGCGGCGACCCGCGGCCGCCGACCGCAGGGCTGCGCCGGCCCGCAGCCGTGTTCGCGGCCCCCCTCCCCGCTCCTCCGGACGAGGCGGCGGACGAGGCGGCGGACGAGACGCCCACCTGGGCCGGACGCACGGTCGGCGAGGCCGAGCCGGACTTCGCCGACACGTTCGTGCCCGTCGGTGATGTCGAGGTCAAGCTGCTCGACGCCGTGCACCGCGGCGACAACGACGCGTTCCTGCAGGCGCTGGCGGACGCCGACGTACTGCTCCAGGTACCGGAGGACGCGGAGTTCGCGCTCCGGCCGGGCCGTCCCGGTTTCCCGTGGCCGACCACCGAGATCGGCGGCCGGGTCTCGATCCCGCTGTTCACCTCGGTCGAACGGCTCCGCGACATGGTGGGGACGGCGCCGGCGCCATACACGAGGCTGCCGTTCGCCGGCGTGATCAGATACTGGCCCGAGGCGACGACCGCACTGGCCATCAACCCGGGCACGGCGATCGGCGCCTCGCTGCCCGGGGAGCAGATCGCCGGTTTGGCCGAGTGGGCCGACCAGCGGGCCGCGCAGCGCGTGGCCGCCCGGTTCGAGCCGCAGAACGACATCGAGCAGCGGCTGTTCGAGGCGGCCGGCCGCCGTGACCGCGACGAGTTCTTCCAGATCCTGCTGGGCGCCCAGGTGGTGGTGCCGGCCGATCCGGAGACCGCGTGGGGTACCCGTCCGGCCGAGCCGGACTTCCCCTGGCGTCCGGTGCTGGTGAACGGGCAGACCACCGTGCTGGCGTTCACATCCCTGCGCTGGATGCACGACGCAATCGGGCCGTGCCGGTTCCTCATGCCCGATTTCCGCGAGCTCGTGTCCGTCTGGCCGGACGCCGAGTGGACCCTCGCGCTCAATCCGGGAACGCCCGTCAACTCCTCGTTCCTGCCCGCGCAGCATCCCGTCGCGTCCGATGAGGCGGCCCCCGGCGATGCACCCGGCGATGCGCCCGCCGACGCGTCTCCCGAAGGCCCGGCGGAGGCGTCCACAGCGGCGTCCGCATCCGCAGCGGCATCCGCGGCGGCATCCGCCGAGCGGGCGCGGGGCGGAGCGCTGGCGCCGGTGACGCCGCCCGCAGCCGAATTCCAGCCGGGCAACCAGGTCGACGAGGAGCTCCTCGACGCGGCCGTACGAGGGGACACCGACGCCTTCCTGCGCGTGCTGCTGTCGGCCACCGTACTGGTGCCGATCCCCGACGACGCCTCGCCGGACATCATCCCGGGCGACGCGGAGTTCCGGTGGGACGCGGCGCTGCGCGACGCGACCACCGCCCAGGTGTACACGTCGTACGAACGGCTGCGGGAGGGGACCGGCGAGTCGAAGTACGTCCAGGCCGCCTTCCGCGAGCTGATCACGCTCTGGCCCGACCCGGCGTGGACCATGGCTCTCAACCCGGGCACCCGCATCGGCGCCACGCTGCGCGGTCACCAGGTCAGGGAGCTGAGCGAATGGGCGATCCGGGTGGGTCTCAACCCGCCACCCCCGGCCCCGATCGCCCCGCCGCCGACGCCGCCGCAGCCGGTGGAGCGCCATCCGACGATCATGCAGAAGGTGCTCCCGCACGGGCAGGTCGCCTGGTACCTCGAGCAGGGGTACGACCGGGTGGGCGGCTACGTGCACCCGGTGACCGACGTCACCGACCTGCATACTCCGGCGCAGGTCTACCAGGCCCTCGGCCTGCTCTACGCCGACTCCCCGTTCGCCGCGTCCGATGAGGGCGTGTACGTCATCCGCTGGCCCGCGTATTGCAACGACCTGTACCGGATCCCGTTCGGCGGTCAGGCCGAAGCCGACATGAGCGCCTGGGGCGAGGCCGGCTGGGTGGTCGAGCAACCGCCGTTCCGCGGCGACGGCTTCGCCTCCGGCAGCGGCGGCACGATCCGGGAGTACAAGGTCGACAGCGTACGGCTGCCGTACGGCGCGGAGATGTACCACCTGGGCCGCGACCGTACGGAGCGGTTCGTCGCCGTGTACGACCCGGACCGGCTGACCTGGCTGCGCGCTGCGGAGGAGAACGCGTCATGATCCGCGACGGCTATGTCGCCCGGTGGCGCGGCGCGGAGTACGAAGCGAGTCCGGGTGCCGACGGCGAGATACGGCTGTACTCGGCGGCGCCGGCCGACGGATTCGCCGAGACCAGACCGTCCCGGCACGTCCGGGTGGTGCCCACCGGCGAAATCGACGACCTGCGCTACGTCCGCACGATGTGCCAGTGGCGCGGTGAAACTTTCATCGTGGTCGGCGAGCACGAGACCTGGCTGCGTGTCGAGTACATCGGCGGCCGGCTGCCGGTGGCCCAGCGGCTCGGTCTGGACCAGGTCGATTACGGAGTGTGGCAGACCTGGGCACCGCGGGCCGAGGTGAGCAACCTCCACGAAGTCTTCACCTAGGCTCAGCGCTTCGGAACCTCCGGTTGATTTGGTTCGTTATCTCGTGTTGGCATGATTTTGTTGCGTTCGCCGGGGTACTTCGGGATCCTGGCTCGGTCAACGATGATGCGACGGAGGTGCTAGCCGTGCGGTCACGGCCAGTACGCAACCCGATCTTCCTCGGGCTCGGCACCGCGGCGATTCTGGCAGCAGGAGGAGCCACCTCGGCTGTACTCGCCGCGCCGACCCCGTCCCCCAGCGGCAGCGCGGGCTCCACCCCCGCCGCGCCGGACACCCCGACCCCAACCCCCACGAAGACCATCGAGGCGCCCCCTCCCCCCTCCTCGCTCACGGTCGAGTGGGTTCGCCCCACCGCGAAGGTGTATGCCGGCGGTACCGTGACGGGCCAGGTGGTCGTGCATGCGAGCGGCCCGGCGGGGTTCGACCCCGCGGATGACACTCGGGTGAAGGTCAAGGTGTCTTCGGGCACCGTGACGACGACATGCGCGCATTCGACTTCCGGTTGCGCGTTCGGTGACGTCGGCACCGCGAACGAGCGCCTTTCCATCGGCGTGAAGGTTCCCACGTCGATGACCAAGGGCGGAACGATCAAAGTCACCGCGACCGCCACGGCGAAGAACGTGGCAGCGGACACCTACAACGGCAGCATCACGGTCACCAAGAAGCCGGCCGCGAAGAAGAAGTCGAGCTCGTCCAGCGGGTCGCATAGTTCGTCGTCCAGCAGCTCTAGCAGCTCGAGCAGCTCTTCGACAAGTGGGGCGGCATCGAACGGGACCACGCCGTTTGTGCCGCCGACCACGAACGGGGGGCTGGCACCCACCGGGGCCGGTCAGCAGTCCGCGCAGTTCCCGCAGATCGCCCCGCAGACCACCGGCACCGCCACCGCGCCGTCGGTGGCCGCCCCCGGGCAGGCGCAGAACGTGAGCGCGTTGCGCGCGGGGTCGCCGGAGCCGCAGGAGCTGACGTTCCAGCGCCTGGCCAGTACCCAGGCGGCGTGGCTGGCCGCGCTGCTGGTGGCGTTCTCGCTGCTGCTCACCCAGATCCGGCTCAGCAGGCCGCCGGGGGCCCGCAGCCGCAAGGGCATCCATCGGCGCAAGCGCACCGGCGCCTTCCAGGCCTGAGCGCACATCATCACGGTAAGAGAGCCGGTCCCTGCGGACCGGCTCTCTTTGCGCCTGGCGGCCGAGGTAACGGCAGACTGGTCGGGTGGCACGTCTCGTTCCGGTCGCCGATCCCGCCGACGTACGGCTGCGCGACTACGTGCGGCTGCGTGACGTACAGCTGCGCAAGACCCTGGAGGCCGAGCACGGGCTGTTCATCGCCGAGGGCGAGAAGGTGATCCGGCGGGCGGTGGCGGCCGGCTACCCGGTCCGGTCCTTCCTCATGGCCGAGCGCTGGGTCGCGTCGCTGGCCGGCGTTCTCGACGGCGCCGACGCCCCCGCCTACGTCGTCGACGACGCCACCGCCGAGGCGGTGACCGGCTTCGCCGTCCACCGCGGCGCGCTCGCGGCCATGGAGCGGCTGCCGCTTCCTCCGGTCGCGGACGTCATCTCCGGGGCCGCGCGCATCATCGTCTGCGAGGACGTCGTCGACCACACCAACCTCGGGGCCGTCATGCGGTGCGCCGCGGCGCTCGGCGTCGACGCGATGGTGCTGGCGCCGCGCTGTGCGGACCCGCTCTACCGGCGGGCGGTGAAGGTCTCCATGGGCGCGGTGTTCGCGCTGCCGTACGCCCGGTTGGCCGACTGGTACGACGGGCTGGCAGAGCTGCGGGCCGCGGGTTTCCGGCTGCTCGCGCTGACCCCGGCCGCGGACGCCGAGCCGATCGACAAGGTCGACCCGGGCGAGCGGTGCGCGCTGCTCCTCGGCGCCGAAGGCGACGGCCTGTCGTCGCGCTGGCTGCACGAGGCCGACGTCGCCGTACGGATCCCCATGAGCGGCCAGGCGATCGACCGCGGCGTCGACTCCCTCAACGTGGTCGCCGCCGCGGCGATCGCCTGCTACGCGCTCACTAAATGATCATGGATAAGGTCCCGGTGCGGCCACCGCGAGGAAGTCGACTATCGGAGCCAGGTCGTTGAGCTCCCACTGGCACTCGGCGCATTTGGCAAGATGAGCCTCCATCGGCCCCCGTTCATCCGGCGCGATCGCGCCGACGAGATACACCCCGACGTTCACCCGCCACGGGCATGTCATCTGCGGTCATCTCGTCCTTGGGAAGTCGCGGGGGCTTGGGTCGAGGCCGGCGAGGACGAGCGCCGGGCGGTGCCCTGGGAGCGTTCCAGCCAGCCCGGCCACAGCCGCCGGGCGACGCGGGCCCGGAGCCGGCCGCCTAGATGCATCGACCGCCACACTCCGCGGTAGCCGGGCAGCAGCCCGGCGGCGACGAAGATGTGGCCCGCCAGCAACAGCGTGACCGCGTACGTCGACCACTTGTGCAGCCGGGCGAACACCACGAACGCGGGGCCGCCGTGCAAGGTGACCAGACCGATCCCACTGCCGACCAGGACGGCGAGGCTCAACGTCAGCAGCACGTTCATGATCCGTTGCCCGGGGTCGAAGTGGCCCTCGTGCCGCGAGAACCGACCGGTGATCAACGCGGCCGGCCAGGCACGGAACCAGCGCCCGTCGGTCCTCCGGAACCGCAGCGACTCGACGACGAACGTACGGACGGCGCGCACGCCGAACACCACGCCCACCCCGATCAGGGCGACGAGCGCCCAGCCCACGTCC
Organism: Streptosporangiaceae bacterium; assembly: GCA_036555725.1. Lineage (GTDB taxonomy): Bacteria > Actinomycetota > Actinomycetes > Streptosporangiales > Streptosporangiaceae > CALAED01. The sequence goes on from DATBKU010000124.1 coordinate 35,892, forward strand.
TTGTGCAGGGTCGTGTCGGGCAGCCCGGTCAGCCGGGCCAGCGGGCTGGGGTTGCCCTCCTTGCCGGAGAGCAACCACCAGCCGGTGGCCAACAGGAGCAGTACGGTCACGTAGACGCCGGCATGGAACCAGCGCACTGGACGCGAGTACCGCTGGACGACTTCGGTGTCCGGGCGGTCACCCGGCCGAGGCGGGGTCTCCGCCTCTAGCGCGGGAGAGTGATTTGACTGGTCGTCCATGCGTTCAGTAGCCACCGCCGCCGCGGCCGTTGCCGTAGTCGTAGCCGCCGCCACCGCCGCCACCGCCGCCGGTGTTGCCGCCGGTCCCACCGCCACCGGTCACGTTGACCGTGATCTGCGCGGCCGGGCCGACCGGCGAGTGGTCGGCGTGCTGCAGGGTCACGCCGATGGTGTGCTTGCCCGGCGAGAGGTTCTTGATCTGATAGCTCGAGGACGTCACGACCGTGTACTGGTCGGTCTTGCCGTCGAGGATGACGTGCACGTGGTCCTTGCCGGTGTCCGTGGGGCCGATCGCCACGCCGGGGTTGAACTTGAGCATGAACGGCGCCTGCACGGACGCGCCGTCCTTGGGCTCGGTGATGGTCAACTTCGACCCGCCGCCCTGCCCGCCGCCGGAACCAGAATCGCCGCTCGCCGCGTTCGAGCTTCCGCCGCAGCCCGCAAGGGCCGCCGCCAGGATCGCGGCCCCAATCATGCCCGGCACTGTGTACCGCGGTCGCATGAGTCTCCTCCTTGTTGAGACTTCCTTGAGTTGGTCCGACCGGGTGATACGGCCGAAGTGACCAAAGAGATTCAGTCCGCACATGAACCCTTTCGGGTGGTCTCGACCGTAGTTCGAAGAGTGGGCACCCTCTCAGATGAGTCATTGCTCGCCGGAATGGCGGCGGGCGACACCGACGCCACGGCGGCCTTTGTCCGCCGTTATCAGGCTCGCGTGTACGGCTTGGCGTACTCGATCATCGGGTCGTCGGCCATCGCGGAGGAGGTGGCGCAGGAGGCCTTCCTGCGGGCGTGGCGGCACGCCGCGGCCTACGACCCGCGCCGGAGCCGTGCCTCAACGTGGCTGCTGACCATCACGCGGAACCTCGCGATCGACGCCATCCGGCTCCGCCATGAGCTGCCCATGGACCCGCACCTGCTGGTCGCCTCGCTGACCGCCCGCGACACCGAGTCGCCCGGCATCGGCTTCGAGGACGCCGATCTGCTCCGGGCGGCCCTGCGCGAACTGCCCATCGAGCAGAGCACTTCGGTCGTGCTGGCGGTGTTCTACGGCATGACCGCCAAAGAGGTGGCCGAGCGGGAGCAGATACCGCTCGGCACCGCGAAGACACGAATCCGCCGCGGACTGGCCAGGCTCCGGGACGTGCTGGGGGTGAGCGATGGCTGAGTACCTGGACTGCGTACGGATGGAGGAGCTCATCCCGGAGCTCGCCACCGGAGGGGCCGTCGGCGAGGAACGCGCCCACGCCCTACGGCATCTCACCGGGTGTGCCCGCTGCCGGAGCGAACTGGCGTCCGTGATGGCCGCCGCCGACGCGCTGCTCCTGCTCACGCCCGAGCGCGAGCCGCCCGCCGGGTTCGAGACCCGCGTGCTGACCGGGCTGGCGGCGCGGCCGCAGCCCGCCGTACGCCGCCGGCGCCTGCGTCCGGCGCTGGCGGGGATCGCGGCGGCGCTGGCGATCGCCCTCCTCTCCGGGGGCGCGGTGTGGTGGCGGACCGCCGACGACCGGCAGCTGGCGCACAGCTACCGCGAGACGCTCTCGGTCGCGCACGGCCGGTACCTGCGCGCGGCTCCGCTGCTGGCCGATGGCACGACCCCGGTGGGTCAGATGTACGCCCTCCAGGGCTCGCCCTCTTGGGTCTCCGTGGTCCTCCAGGGCGGCACCTGGTCCGGGCGCTGCACCGTACGGGTGCACGCCCGCGACGGGAGGGTGATCGACCTCGGCACGATGACCGTCCGGGACGGCCAGGGCTTCTGGGGATACATGATCTCCCTGCCGGTCAGCGAGATCCTCTCCGTCGACCTCAACGGCCCGTACGGCCCGATCATGACCGCCCGCCTCGCCTGAGGCGGGCGGGCGGTCATGTCCGGTTACGGGATCGGGACGATCCGGTTGGTCGCCGGTACCGCCAGCCCGTCGGGGCCGGCCGCGGTCAGGTAGGCGGCGAGGGCGTCGATGTCCTGGGCGCCGCCGAGGGCGTCGGTGCCCTCGTTGAAGACGGTGAACCCGTCACCGCCGGTGGCCAGGAAGCTGTTCATCGTCACCCGCAGGCTGGTCGTGGGGGTCACGACCGTACCGCCGACCCTGATCTCGCCGATCTTGTCAGCGCAGTTGGCGGCGGCCGGGTTGGCCTGGTAGGTCAGCGTGGCGGACGGCTGGAGGGTCTTCGCGCTGGTCTGCCCGCCGCAGCCGAGGTACTGCTGCTCGAGCACGCGCCGCAGCATGTCACCGGTCATGGTCTTGGTGACCAGGCTGTTGCCGAACGGCTGCACGGTGAACGCCTCACCGTACGTCACCTCGCCGACGGCCTCACCGCCGGAGGAGATGCTCGACGCGAGCAGGTCGGCCCGGACGCCGCCGGGGTTCATCAGCGCCACCTGCGCTCCGCCCGTGGACGCGTCGGACGTCGCCGCGAGCTGCGCGTCGCCGATCACGTCGCCGAGCGTTGTCTCGCCGAGAGCGGTCGGGGTTCGGGTCAGGTCGCCCTGCACCTTGCCGATCACCTTGTTGGCCAGCGGCGCCGACGCGTCGACGTACTGCTTGACGATGGCGGCCACCTTCGGGTCGGCCTTCGACGGGTCGTCCTGCCGTACGACACCGGGGCCCGGCGTGTTGAGCGCGTTCTCCACGATCGAGTTGGTGGCGTCGGCGGCGACCAGCCGGCCGGTCTTGTCGTCGATGGTGAGCTTGATGTCGCTGAGAATCCGGCCGAACGACGCCGCGCTGGTGATCAGCCGGGTGACCCCGTTGGTCGTGATCGTGCAGCGATACTCGGCGTGGGTGTGCCCGGAGACGATGATCTTGATGGACGGGTCGAGCCGCTGGACGATCTTCTCGATGTCGCTGCCGGCGAGGTTGCCGGCACAGCCGTTCGGCACGGTGTTCGCCGGGTTCTGGAAGCCGCCCTGGTGGATGACGAGCACCGGGATGTTCACCCCGCGGTGGCGGAGCTGGGCGGCGGCCTTGTTGGCCGCGTCGGCCTCGTCGCCGAAGGTCAGCCCGGCCACGCCGCTCGGCGTGACGATGGTCGGGGTGGCCTGCAACACCTCGCCGATGAACCCGACCGGAACCTTCCGGCCGCTGTTCGACTTGAAGGACTTGACGCCGTACGCGGGGAAGAGCGTCTTACCGGTGGCGTCGTCGGTCACGTTGGCCGACAGGTACTGGAAGTCTGCGCCCGGATAGGTCTGTACCGGCTTCTTCTTGCCCGGCACGGCGTACGGTGCCGCCGTGCAGCCGTCCTGTGGCTTGCAGCCGCCACGCTGGATGCGCAGTAGTTCGTCCCTGCCCTTGTCGAACTCGTGGTTGCCGACCGACGAGAAGTCGGCGTGCATGAAGTTGGTGACGATCGTCGCCGGCTCCTCGAAGAACAACCCGTTGGCCAGCGGGCTGGCCCCGATGTTGTCACCGGCGATGATGCTCGCCTGCCGGCTGCCGTACTGCGCCTGCTTGTCGTTGACGAGCTTGGCCAGGTACGCCGCCCCGCCCGCGAACTTGCCGTAGATGTTCAGGCCGCCCGGTTCGAGGTTGCCGTGGAAGTCGTTCCAGGCCAGCAGGTGCACGTCGGTGGTCCGCCGCGGCTTGTTCTTGCCGGACCAGTCGACCGCGACCTTGTCGGACAGCGTGTGGGCGCCCGCGATGGTGACCGCGTCGGCCGGCTGCGCCTTCGGCACGGCCAGCGGCGCGGCGGCCACCGCGCCCAGCGCCACAATGATCAGGCCCGCACGGGCGGCGCGCGTGCGCAGGAAGGCAGAACTCACGGCATCCTCCTGGACTCCCCTTTGACCACGCCCCCCAGCGAGGCCGTTCGCGCGTACCTTCCCACGGCGCGGCGACACCGAGGAAGACGCCGGGTTAATTCGTGTTCGCGGCGTGACTTTGGCCCTATTGGCGCCGGTTGGCAGTGCTTTCGCCGGCCGGGTTACATTGCCGCCGTGCGCAGCCCGGGCTCCCGAACCCCGCCGGCGACGCCGTCGGCCTCAGGTGACGCGACGGCGCCGGCCGGACGACGTTCGCGGCTGCCGGCGGCCGACAACGTAGCGCTGGTCACGGTGCTGATCCTCGCGGCGGTGGCGCTGCGGCCGGCGCTGACCGGGCTGCTCGGGCATCCGGCCGCCGCCAATTGGGCGACCGTCTTCGTCGCGATCACAATCCAGGCCGTACCGTTCCTCGTGCTCGGCGTGGCGGTGAGCGCCTCGATCGCGACCTTCGTGCCGCCGGGCGCGATCGCCAGGATGCTGCCGCGGCGACCGGTGCTGGCCGTGCCCACGGCCGCGGCCGCCGGGGTCGCGCTGCCCGGCTGCGAGTGCGGCTCGGTGCCGATCGCGGCTCGGCTGGTCGCCTCCGGGGTGACTCCGGCGGCGGCGCTGGCCTTCCTGCTCTCGGCCCCGGCCATCAACCCGATCGTCCTGGTGTCCACCGCCGTGGCCTTTCCCGGTCACCCCGAGATGGTGCTCGCGCGGTTGCTGGCCAGCCTGCTCGCCGCAGTCGCGATGGGGCTGTTGTGGATCGCCCTCGGCCGCGACGACCTGCTCACCTCCGTACGGTCGCGTACGGTGCCGCCGGGTTCGAAGCCGTCGGTATTCCTCGCCACGGCCCAGCACGACTTCCTGCAGGCGGGCGGCTTCCTCGTGATCGGCGCCGGGGCGGCGGCGACCATGCAGACCGTGCTGCCCCGCCGGCTCGTCGAGTCCATCGCGCAGCCCGGTCCGCTGTCGGTGCTGGTGCTGGCGGTGCTCGCCGTGCTGCTCTCGCTCTGCTCGGAGGCGGACGCCTTCGTCGCGGCCGGGCTCAAGCAGTTCTCGCTGACGGCCCGCCTCGCCTTCCTCGTCGTCGGCCCCATGGTCGATCTGAAGCTGTTCGCCCTGCAGTCGGGGACCTTCGGGCCGCGGTTCGCGTGGCGCTTCTCGCTCGCCACCTTCGCGGTCGCGGTCGCCGCCGCCTCCCTGGTCGGGTGGTGGCTGTTGTGAGTGAGGAGCGAAACGCGTGAGTGAGGATGCGCGGGCGACGACGGTGCTGCTGGTCGGGGCGCTGCTCGTACGGCTGTCGATCGGCGGGGCGTATGCCCGGTACGTCCGGGTCGGCATGGGGCCGTGGCTGCTGGTCGCCGGGCTGCTGCTGGTGGCGCTCGGCCTGGCCGGCGTCATCCGCGCGCTCGCGGCCAAACGCCCCGCGGCCGACCCGCATGGCGACCACGAACACGGCGAGCGCGTGGGTTGGCTGTTGCTCGCGCCCGTGCTCGCCCTGCTCCTCGTCACCCCGCCGGCCCTGGGCAGCTACGGCGTCGACCGCAACGCCAGCGTCAAGGTCACCGCCGGGGACAAGACGTTCGACCCGCTGCCCGCGGGCCGTACCGCACCGATGACCTTGCTCGAGTTCGATGAGCGCGCGGCCGATCACCACGGCGCGAGCATGGGCTCCACGCCCGTACGGCTGACCGGATTCGTGGCCCGGACGAACGACAACGGCGGGTTCCGGCTCGCGCGCTACCAGATCGCCTGCTGCGCCGCCGACGCCGTCGCGGCGGTCGCCAGGGTGACGGGGGCGATCGGCGACCAGCCCGCTCGAGACCGGTGGGTGACCGTGACCGGTACGTACCGGCGGTCGGCCGACGGCGTGCCCGAACTGCAGGCGTCGAGCCTCACGGAGATCCCACCGCCGGCCGACCCGTACGAGTAGCTATCCGGGCAGGCGCAGCACGGTGAACAGGGCGCGGTGATCGCTGCCCGGCAGGTCGTAGATGTCGACCCGCTTTACTTCGACGCGCTTGTCGACGAGCACATGGTCGAGGGTCAGCGGCGGCCCGAACATCGACAGCCCCCACGTGAAGACCAACCCCTTGCCGGCCCGGTCGGACGCGTCGGCGTACCCCTTGCCGAGCACCCCGCGCAGCCGGGCGTGGTCGAGCGAGGCGTTGAAGTCGCCGGCCAGGATCCGTACCGGGCCCTGCCGGTCGGCGGCGGGCAGCGCGCCGAGGTCGTGCTTCCAGTCGCGGATGTTCGGCCGGGAGTACGGCGGCAGCGGGTGCACGGCGGTGAGCGCCACCCGGGTGCCGCCGGGCAGCATGAGCTCGCCCTGCGGCATGGCCATCGCCGTGTTGGGAACGGGTGCGGTCGCGCGCAGCGGGTACCTGGCGTACAGGCCCGAGCCGCCCGCGCCCCACCGCGGGTCGAGCACCTGGTACGGCAGCTCGGCCCGCAGCCCGGCCTTGTCGAGCGCCTCGACGCCGTCCTGGGTGAGCTCCTGCACGCTGAGCACGTCGGCGTGTGTGGTGCGGACGAGGTCGACGACGCGGTTCGGGTCGGCGTCGCTGAACATGAGGTTGGCCGTCAGCACGCGCAACGCCGGGCCTTTGGCATCCGGGCCGCTGGACGCCATCGCGCGCGGCAGCACCATCGCGGCGAAGGCGGCCGCCACCAGCCCGCCCGCGATCGCGGCCCGCGGCCGGCGCAGGACGGCCGCGCAGATGATCGGGATCGGCGCGGTCGCCGCGACGTACGGGGTGACCGACAGCACCGGCGTCACCGGCAGCTCGATGAACGGGATCCGGTCGGCCCCGGTCAGGCGGGCCACCGCCCAGGCGCCCCACGCCCCGACGACCGTCCACGCGAGCGCCGACCGCCACCGCCCGTTCGCCAGCTGACGCGTGAACGAGGTCACTGGGCTGTCCGCTCGATCCGTCAGGCCCGTCGGCTTCGTCATGCATCCCCCGGCTGTCGTCCGTGCGTCACGGGCCCGGTTGTGGCCCCATAACTATCGACGCCTCAAAAGCGTACGGAGTTGCCGGTGCGCCCCTCCCGCGGCGGTCAGACCGAGCGCTGGTACGACCGGAACGCGGCGAGCGCGGCCCAGACCAGCAGGGCGGTGAAGCCGAGCAGGTACAGCAGGCGGGTGCCGATCAGGCCCCAGTCGGGATCGGAACCGAGCGCCGAGCGGCCCACTTCGATGGCCCAGTTGACCGGGTTGAACTTGGCGATGTTCGCCACCCATTCGGGTACCAGGTTGGCCGGCATCAACGCGGTGGACAGGAACGTCAGCGGCAGCGCGGTGAACTGGACGAACCCGATCAGCGACTCCTCCTGGCGTACCAGCAGGGCGATCGCGTTCGACATCGCGGCGAGCGCCGAGCACAGCAGCACCACGGCCACCAGGAAGACGATGACGCCCAGCGGCCCGGAGTAGCGCGCGCCGAGGCCGTACCCGACCGCGAGGATGATCAGCGACTGGATGACCGTGGCCACGGCCTGATAGCCCAGCGGGCCCGCGATGAGCGCGATGCGCCGGGCGGGCGTGACGAGGAACCGGTCGAGCGTGCCCCGTTCCATGTCGTTGAGGATGGCCACCCCGTTCCAGCCGCCCGCGAAGAACCCGGTCATCACGACGATGCCGGGCGCGAGATAGTCGACATACGACCTGGCGTTGAAGCCCGGGATCTCGACGACCCGCTTGAACAGCGCGCCGAACAGCAGCAGCCAGATGAACGGCTGGATCAGCGTGATCGCCACGAACACCGGCTGGCGCAGCAGCGCGCGGATCTGCCGGACGGTGTGGTACGTGGAGTGGGTGAGCCCCTCGGCCAGCGCGGTCATGACTCGGCTCCCCGGGCGTCGGCGTCGTGGAAGGACCGCCCGGTGTGGCGTAGATAGACGTCGTCGAGCGACGGCCTGGACACCATGACCGACGCGACCCGTACCCCCTGCCCCTCCAGCGCGGCGAGCATGACCGGCACCGCGGCGGCCCCGTCGTCGGCGCGCGCCCGCAGGCCGCGCTCGCCCAGCACCACTTCGCCGACGCCCACGATGTCGGCCAGCGCCTTGCGCACCTCGCCGTCGCCCGGCGGGGCGGCGAGCTCGATCTGGACGGCGTCGCCGCGCAGCTCGCCCTTCAGCTCGTCGGCGGTGCCCTCGGCGACGATCCGGCCCTGGTCGACGATGGCGATGTGGTTGGCCAGCCGGTCGGCCTCCTCCAGGTAGTGCGTGGTCAGCAGGATGGTGACCCCGTCCTCCCGCAGCGCCGAGATCTCTTCCCACATCTCCGCCCTGGCCTCCGGGTCGAGCCCGGTGGTCGGCTCATCGAGGAAGAGCACCTGCGGCCGGTGTATGAGGCCCATCGCGATGTCGAGGCGGCGGTGCATGCCCCCGGAGTAGCCGCGGACGACCCGGCCGGCGGCGTCCCACAGGCCGAAGCGCTGCAGCAGATCGTCGACCCTGCTCTTCAACTCGGTGCCGCGCAGCCCGTACATGCGGCCCTGCAGCGTGATGTTCTCCCGGCCGGTGTCCGACACGCCGCCGCTGTTCTTCTGCCCGACCACGCCGATGGCGCGGCGGACGGCGTCGGGCGCCCGGCGTACGTCGTGGCCGGCGACGACGGCATCGCCGGAGTCGGCCCTGGTCAGGGTGGTAAGGATCTTGACCGTGGTCGACTTGCCGGCACCGTTGGGGCCGAGGAGGGCGAACAGCGTGCCGGTCGGGACGGTGAAGCCGAGGCCGTCGAGTGCGCGCACCCCTTTGGGATAGGTCTTCACCAGGTCGCGAACCTCGATGGCGATGTCTTGCCGCGCGTCCACAACTCCCCCCGTTAAGATATATCGTCTCTGTAATGGAGAGACTACAGCGATGGGGCGCGGTGTCAAGATGTATCGCGACATGGCATAAATTGAACTCGTGGACACTGCGTCGCGTATGGGCATGTAGACAGAGAGCGATAGCTCTATGCCCTATCTGTGAAAATCGAGACACACGTCCTTGACCTGGAGCATCATCCGTTTTGATCGTCTTTGTCGCAAGTGAGCGCTGCGACTACAGTGCCTCAATCGAGCACCATCAACGGTTAATGGCGAGACGAGGGCAACCGTGAGCGGACGTCACAGTAACGAGAACCCACCCGGCGAGGGTGGTGAATACGACTACGACGCCGAGCGGTACGGCCGGCCCTCGGAAGGCTCTCCGGACTGGTTCACGCCACACCAGGACGCTCCGCGGCCGCCCTACCTGCCGCCACCACCGGCAGGGGCCGGTGGCGGACCAGGCGGTCCGGGCGGTCCGGGCGGTCCGGGCGGTCCGGGCGGTCCGGGCGGTCCCTCCGAGTGGTCGGAGGTCGACGGCTCCTCGGATTGGTTCAGCCCGCGTACGCCGAGCCCCGGGGGGCCGCCGCAACCGCCGGAGGGCGGGCCGTCCCCGCTCGGCGCTCCCCCGCCGGAGTCGGTCGGCCCGTACGGAACGTATCGTCCGTCCGGCTTCAGCGGCGCGTCCGACCCTGGCGGCTACAACCCCGGCTTCGGGGGCACGTCGGGTTCCGGCGGCTACAACTCAGGCTTCAGCGGAGCCTCGGATCCCGGCGGTTACAACCCCGGCTTCGGGGGCGCATCCGATCCAGGGGGCTACTACTCGTCCGGTGGGTACCGCACGTCCCAAATGTCTGGCGGGGCGGGCACCTCGGCGCCCCCGGTCGAGTCCGACCCGTACGGACCAGGAGGTCCTGGGGGTCCGGGCGGCCTGGGCGACTGGGACGACCCGGGCGGCGACGGAGCGGCCAGGCGCCGGGCGGCCCGCAGGCGGCGCAGCCTCACCTCGCTGATCGGGCCGCTGGCCGGGGCCGTCGGGCTGGCCATTCTGCTCGGCGTCGGCGTGTACGCCCTGGCCGACAGCGGGGCGGGGTGCGGCGGCAGCGACGCGACCTCGCTCAACATCGCCGCGGCCCCCGACATCGCCCCCGTCGTCAGCGACATCGTCACCCGGTTCAACGACCAGAAGCACTCCGCCGGCGGGCACTGCGTCAAGGGCCTCGTGAAGGCGGTCGAGCCGTCGAGCGTGGCGACCGTGCTGTCCGGGGCGGGTTCCGCGAAGGGCACGGCCAAGCCGGACGTCTGGATTCCCGACTCGACGCTGTGGCCGTCCGTGGTGCAGTCGTCGACGAAGGGCGCGAGCGCCGTACGGCTGTCGAAGACCAGTCTCGCCGAGACGCCGCTGGTGGTGGCCATGCCGCGATCGCTGGCCGTCAGGCTGCAAAAGCTGGGCATCACGGGGAATCCATCGTGGGACAACCTGCTGTCCGCGGCCGGCGCGTTCGCCGGCGGGGCGGTCACGAAGAACAAGACGATTCCGGCCAACCTGGTCCGGATCCAGATCCTCGACCCGACGCTGAACTCGACGGGCATGGAGTCGGTGATCCTGACCCGGCTGCTGGTGACCAACGACCCGCACGCGGACACCATCTTCGCGGCGATCGTACGGAGCGTCCGGGACAACACCTCGCCCAACACCAAGGCGCTGTTCGGGGCCTTCCAACGCGACGGCGCTGGGCGTTATCCGGTGCTGCTGACCTCCGAGCAGTCGGTGTGGAAGTACAACCAGGGCCATCCGGCCGACCCCGCGGTCGCGCTCTACCCGCTCGAGGGCACGATGACGGCGGAGTACCCGTACGCCCTCACCACGTCCGACGGCCAGAAGGTGCAGGCCGCCCACGCGCTCGAGCAGGCGTTCAACACCGAGAACGCCCAGGCCGCGGTGCGCGCGCTCGGCTTCCGTACCCCCGACGGCAAGGCGGGCCAGGCGTTCACGGCCAACAGCGGGGTCAGCCCGCGCAGGCCGCGGGCACTGCCCGCGCCCCGGCCGGAGGACATCAAGGCGGCGATGTCGGCGTGGACCAAGCTCACGCTGGGCACCCGCATGGAGACCCTGATCGACGTCTCGGGCTCGATGGCCGACAAGGTGCCCGGCACGAACGTCACCCGGATGCAGGGGATCCTGCAGGTGATCCAGGGCGGGCTGTCGCTGTATCCCGATGACACCGAGATCGGGCAGTGGCTCTTCTCCACCAACCTCAAGGGCAAACAGGACTGGTTGGAGACGATCCCCATCGGCCCGCTGGGCCAACGGATCGGCTCGACCGACCGACGCCACCAGCTGCTCGCGGCCAACGCCAAGATCCGCCCGAAGCCGAACGGCGACACCGGGCTGAACGACAGTGTGCTGGCCGCGTACAAGAAGATGGTGTCGTCGTACGAGCCCGACAAGTACAACTTCGTCATCGTCTTCACCGACGGCAAGAACGACGATCCGGGCGGCGGCGTCTCCGAGAAGCGGTTGCTCGGGCAGTTGAAGAAGCTGTTCGATCCGAACAAGCCGGTGCAGATCATCATGATCGGGTTCGGTGACGGCGTCGATCGGGCCGCCATGGAGCGCATCGCGGTGGCGACCAACGGTGTCGCGTTCGTCGCGCAGAAGCCGCAGGACGTGGCGAAGTTCTTCCTCGAGGCGATCGCCCGTCGGGTCTGCCTGCCGAAGTGCCCGGGCGGCTGATGACGGGTTTCTGAAGTATCCGGCGCCGAGGCATCCCGGCGCCGGATGCCGTTTGCGCTGGTCAGGCCGGTAAAGCTGAGGGCGGAGGCGCCGTCGTTCCGGCCAAGATGGGAGATTTCCAGATTCGTCGCAAGATCCTGTCAACCGGGTCGCCGGGCGAGCCGTCTGTTATATCGGAGGCCCGACGGGGAGCGGGGCCGTCGGGCCTCCATTTTGACCTCCGGGGGCCCACATGACCTCTGAACACGTGGGAGGGTTCTGGTGGCCGGATGGCCGAGTCTCGACCGAGTCGATGACCGGAGGCTCGCACAGGCTCTGCGCGGCGGCGACGTCGACGCCATGGCGCAGATCTACGACGGATACGCGGATCGCCTGTTCGACTACTGCCACGCGCTGCTCCGCGATCGCGACGCCGCCGCCGGCGCGTTGCACGACGCGCTGATCGTCGCCCAGGAGCACATCGGCGGGCTGCGCGAGCCGGACCGCTTCCGCAGCTGGCTGTACGCGATCGTACGGAACGAGTGCCTGCGCCGGCTGTACGACCCGAACCGGCCCGCCGAGCGCAACGAGGCGCCCGAGGTCGAGGACTCCTTCATCGACGTCGACGAGCGCGCCCGGCTGCAGGAGACCCGTCAGCTCGTGCACAGTGCGTTGTCCGGGCTCAACGGCCGGCAGCGGGAGGCGACCGACCTCGCCCTGCGCCACGACCTCGACGTCCAGGAGCTGGGCGGCGTGCTCGGCATGACGGCGCAGCAGGCGGCCGAGCTGGCCGGGAGCGCCCGGGCCATGCTCGACGACGCCCTCGCCGCGGCCATCATCGCGCGTAGCGGACGCGGCGAATGCCCGAGCGTGGCAGCCCTCGTGGACACGTGGGAATGGCCGTTGACCCCGGCCGTCTGCCGGAAGCTGATCCGGCACATCGAGACCTGCCCGATCTGTGGCGAGCGGCGCAAGCGGAAGGTCTCGACGACGCGGCTGCTCCAGGTGCTGCCCATCGCCGCCCTGCCGCCCGAGCTGAGGCAGGAGCTGCTCAACACGGCCCTGGACCCCGCCCGGCACGAGGAGCGGACGGCGCTGGCCCACCGCGCCGAGCCGTTCGACCCCTGGGGTTACCCGACGAGCCTCGACCGCACCGCGCGCACCTCCACCAAGGGACAGAAGGGCGCCAGCCGGCTGTGGCCGGCCATCGCGGCCGCCGCGTGCGTCCTGCTCGTCGTCGGCGGTGTCTTCCTCTATCTCCCGCGTTCGGCGGACAAGCCCAGCGGCAGCCCCGCGCAGGGCGCCGTCGCCGGTGCCGACCCGTCGACCCCGGCGATCGTGTCGCCCAGCGACGACACCGGCGGCGCGGCCGACACCGCCGAGCCCACGGACACCCCGACGACCGCCCCGCCCACCACCCACATCCCGACCACCACGAGGCCTACGACCAGGCGGCCGACCACCCACAAGCCGTCGTCCAAGCCCCCCACCAAGCCCAAGCCCGGCACGCTGTCTGTCACCGGCTGCGGCGACATCGGGACAGGCAGGTCGTGCACCATGACTGTCAGGGCGGTCGGTGGCAGCGTGACGTGGTCCGTTGGCGCTGTCAGCGATGGTCTGAGCGCGTCCGGCGGTGGCACCTTGGCGGCGGGGGCTTCCGCCCAGGTTTCGGTTAGCGTCACCGATCCCTGCACCGACGGCAACGGCGGATCGGGCAGCGTGAGTTTCTCGCCTAGCGGCAGCGGCTCCGTCTCCTGGGGTTGCTGATTTCATTTCTTGTGATCATGCAGTGTTTGGGGCTGCACGCTGGGTGACCGTTCAGTCGATAGCTACTGGCCGGTATTTGTGCTGTTCGGCGTGGGTTTTGAGTCCTTTTGGCCGTGTACACAAAGTAACTAGCCGCAAACCAGTCGTGTAACTAATGCCACATAAGTCCCTCAAATGTCTGAAACGAGCGGAATTTGATGGCAGGATCCTGTGAACCACAGCCCCGATCCGGGCGTCGCCATGACTTCAGGTCGACACGGGGCGCGTCCGACACGACACATTCGGTTTGGGAGGATCTCGTGGCTGGTTGGCCAGGTATCAGCGACGTCGACGACCGTCGCCTGGCAGAGGCGCTGCGCAGGGGCGACGCGAATGCCCTAACCGAGATCTACGACGCTTACGCACCACAGCTGTACGAGTACAGCCACGGGCTGCTCCGTGACCAGGCGGAGGCGGCGGGCGCGCTGCGCGACTCGCTGATCGCCGCCCAGGAGCATATCGGCAAGCTGCGCGAGCCCGAGCGGTTCCGGAGCTGGTTGTACGCGATCGTGCGCAGCACCTGCCTGCGCCGCCGCGAGGACCCCGACCGGCCCACCTCACGCCAAGAGGCGCCGGAGCTCGAGGAGCCGGCGCTCAGCGAGCAGGAGCGCGCCAAGCTCGAGGAACAGCGCCTGCTGGCGCACAGCGCGCTGGCCGGGCTGACCGGCAAGCAGCGTGAGGCGGTCGACCTGTCCGTACGGCACGAGCTCGACGCCGAGGACATCGCCGGGATCTTCTCCATGACCACGCCGCAGGCGAGCAAGCTGCTCGGCGAGGCACGGGCCGATCTCACCAAGGCCCTGGCCGCCGCGATCATCGCGCGCACCGGCCAGGAGGACTGCCCGAGCGTGGCGGCGCTCGTGGACGGGTGGCCGCTGAGCCCGGAGGTGTGCCGCAAGCTCGTCCGGCACGTCGAGGCCTGCCCGACCTGCGGCGAGCGCCGCTCGCGCCGGGTGTCGATGAACCGGCTGCTCCAAGTACTGCCGGTCGCCGCCATCCCGCATGAACTGCGGCTGGACATCATCTCGGCCGCGTCCGCGCCGGACCGCAACGAGACCCGGCTGCTCATCGCGCAGCGCGCCGAGCCGTTCGACAGCCGCGGCTGGCCGGCGCCCGCCGAGCAGGCCCGCCCGGTCCCGCAGCCGGGAAACTCCCCCGGAAGGCTGTGGCCCGCACTCACCGCCGCCGCGTGCGCGATCATCGTCATCGGCGCGATCCTGCTGTTCATGCCCGGTTCGGGCGGCGAGAAGAACACGGGCAACGGTCAGGCGCAGGCGGCGGAGCCGAGCGACGGCGTGTCATCCGACCCGACCGGCGACCCGTCCGAACTGCCGCTGCCGACCGCCTCCTCGCCGGCCAAGACCGTCTCGGCGACCCCGACCACCAAGACCCCCAGCCCGACGCCGTCGACCACCAGGCCGCGAACGTCCGTCCAGCCGCGGCCGCAGCGGCCGGGGACACTGTCGGTCTCCGGGTGCCGGATCTCGTCCGGCCGGCGGTCCTGCACCGTCACGCTGACCGCGAACGGCGGTCCGGTGACGTGGCGGGTGACCGGGACGTCCGGCGGCCTGCGCGCGGGCGGCAGCGGCACCCTCGCGGCCGGCCGGTCCACCGGCGTCACCGTCTCGCGCCCCAACTGCGGCATCATCGACCCGGGCGGCAGCGGATCGGTGTCGTTCGCCCCGGGCGGGTCCGCGTCCGTCTCCTGGAGCTGCTGACCGTACGGCCGCCGTACGAAATAGAGACAGCATGGCTGCGGTGTGACGCGAAGACCGTACCGCCGCCGTACGACCCGAAGGGGTCAGGCCGGGGGCCAGGGGGAGCCGGCGTCGAGAATGCGGTGGGCCCGTTCGATGAGGACGGGCACCGAGTCGCCGATCTGGTCGAAGCCCTCCCCCACTGTCGCGTGCTGCAGGAACCGGGCGTGGATGCCCTCGAGCACCACAGCGAGCTTGTAGCAGCCGAACGCGACGTAGAAGTCGAGCTCAGTGAGGTCGAAGCCGGTGCGCGCGGCGTACCGGTCGGCGAACTCCCGGCCCGTACCGAAGCCGGGCGCCGACGTGACCGTCGAGCCGACCGGAATCGCCAGCCGCTCGTCGTCGCCGGGATCCGTCCAGTACACGAGCGTGAGCCCGAGGTCGGCGATCGGATCGCCGAGCGTCGACATCTCCCAGTCCACGACCGCCGCGATGGCCGGCTCCGGCGTGAATCGTACGAGCGCGTTGTCGAGCCGGAAGTCGCCGTGGACGAGCGCCGCGGGGCCGTTCTCCGGGAGCCGCTCGGCGAGCCGTACGGCCAGCTGGTTGTACTCGGGGGCCGCCATAGGCCCGCCGGACGCCCGAACGCGTGCGGTGTGCGACGACTCCCATTGCTTGCCCCAGCGGCGGAGCTGCCGGGTCATGTACCCCTCGGGGCGCCCGAAGTCGGCCAGCCCGGCGGCTTTGGCGTCGAGCAGATGGATGTCGGCCAGGACGTCGCCGAGCTGCTCACCCAGCGCCCGGGCCTGCGCGGCCGACACGTCCGCCGCGTCCTCGACCGTACGGAGCACGCGGCCCTCGACGTACGTCATGACGTAGAACGGCGCGCCGATCACGTCCTCGTCCGTGCACAGCGCCAGCGGCCGCGGCACCGGGACGGCCGAGCCGGCGAGGGCCGACAGCACGCGGTGCTCGCGGCGCATGTCGTGCGCGGTGGGCAGCACGTGCCCCAGCGGCGGGCGCCGCAGTACCAGGCGCCGGTGTTCGCCGGCGACCAGATCCATGACGTACGTCAGGTTGGACCGCCCGCCGGCGATGACCTCGATCGCGCCGATCCGTCCGGCGTCGGGCAGGGTGCGGGCCAGCCAGGCCGCCAGCTGCGGAACATCGATGCCGGGCACCCCGGCCGGAAGCTCAACCGTCATGACGCCCTATTAGAACGCGACTCGGTTTATCGGCGAAAACCTCCCCCCGTCTTTCACGGCCGGATCCGGCCGTGGGACTAGCCACTTCACCCGGCGCACGGAGAGGCTACGCACCTGTGCCGAGAAGGAACCAGAGTGGCATCTTGGGCAAGTAGTCGCCTGTTCGACCCAGAAATCCGCAGGTGGCGCGAGACTGGACTTATCCGGCAGCGTAGGTTACGAACAAGGGACTAGACCAATCTGGGGACCTCGATCTCGCCCGATTGGGGGGGAGCTGGCCGTGGCTGACGCATGGCTACCCACAGCCGGACGCATGCCGGCAAAGGTGGATGGCGGCGCGATGAAGGGAGGTGCGCCGCGAGCCGTTTGGCTCACGAATGAGGCCGATCCGCGAACCGTGTCCGCTCGCTCCGTCGCGCAGAGCCTGGACCACCGGGACGGCGGCGTCCATCTGATCTGGAACCCGACCTCCGGCGAGATCGTCCAGATGCTCCCCGCCACCCGGGCCGGCCGCCTGCTCAACGGCGAGACCGGCCGGGAGGGCCGCGTCTGCGTCCAAGTCATGGTGATCGGCCGCGCCCAGGACCCCTTCACCGACGGGCCGCTCATCGGCCTCGACTCGATCCTGAAATGGCTGGACGGCTGGGGCGTGACGCGCCGCTGGCCGGCCGGGCCGCCGCTGCCGTCGCCGCAGTCGTACCACGCCGGCCGCAGCCGCCGGCCGTGGGCACGCGGTGGGCATTTCGGCTGTTCCCAGGTGCCGGGCGCGACCAGCCCCGATCCGGGCGGCGTGGACATCCGCCGGATCACCGGGCCGGACACACCGGTCGCCGACATCCCACGGCCGCGGGCGGTCCCCGTACCCGAGACCATGCCGGCGCCACGGCTGCCCAGCCGGCCCTTCGAAGGCCCGGCCCGGGAGCCCGCCGACGAGCCGCTGCTGACGTCAGGCATCCGCGAGCGCGTCCGGTAGTCCCGGTAGCCAGATAGTCCGATACCTGTACGGATCGCCGGGGCTTCGCTTGATCGGAGACCCTGTCGTGACATGTCGCCTCTACGCTGGGCGCCATGACCAGCCAGACACCACCGGGTTGGTATCGCGATCCCTATGGCACCGCAGGACTCCTGCGCTGGTGGGACGGCAACCAGTGGACTCAGGCCACCCAGCCCGCCGACGAGTGGGACGAGGCCGACGCCGCGCAGCAGGGCGCGGCCGGGCAGAGCGCCCCTGAGCAGGGCGCGGCCGGGCAGAGCGCACCCGGGCAGGGCCAGCAGGGCGCTCAGGGATACGGGCAGGCCGGGTACGGGCAGCAAGCCGGCTACGGGCAGGCGGGGTACGGGCAGCAGGCGTACGGCCAGCAGGCCGGTTACGGGCAGGCGGGTTACGGGCAACCCGAGTACGGCCCGCAGCAGCCGTCCACCGACGGCGGCTGGAGCGGGTGGAGCGGAGCACCCGGGCAGCAGTGGCCGAGCCAGCAGCCACAGAAGAGCAACGCCGGGCTGATCTGGGCCCTTGGCGGGGGCGGCGCCGTCGTCGTCATCCTCGTCGTGGTCGTCGTGCTGTTCACGACCGGAGTCATCGGCGGCAAATCCGACGACACGACCACGTCGCCCAGCGCCAGCCCGGCGTCGCCGGGACCGACGACGGCCACTCCGGCGCCCGGCGGCAAGTCCCCGGTCATCGGGACGGTCACCGACTCACAGGCCGGGCTGTCGTACGCCCGGCTGGGCGGCTCGTGGAAGAATTCAAGCTTCCCGGCGAGCAACCGCTATGGCTGGGTCAGGGGCGAAGAGTCCACGGCCATGGAGAATTACGACGGCAGCCACCCATACCTGGCGACCGCGTACTCCGGCACGCTGCCGTCGTCGGCCGGGTCGGGCAGCGACCTCGAGTCGGCGGCCAAGGGCTACTTCGCCGCGCTGGAGCCCGCGTCCTACCCGACGCACACCAAACAGGAAGTGCAGTCCAAGTCGTACACCGTCAGCGGCAACAGGGGCTGGCTCTACCAGATCAAGCTGGACTTCCCGCAGGCACAGTCGGAGGGCTGGAACTTCACATCGGAACTCGCCACCGTCGTCGTGGTCGACACCGGATCGAGCAAGCCGGCCACGTTCTACATCACGATCCCCAGCAGCCATCCGAACCAGGGTGACACCGACCTTCTGCTCGGCTCGCTCAAGACGCAGTGAGCCGGCCGCCGAGCCCTGCCGAGACCGTCCGGAAGACACGGTACGGCCGGAGAAGTCGTTCATGCCCGGTGGGTGGTGGG
>DATBKU010000125.1:0-10619 GCA_036555725.1 Streptosporangiaceae bacterium
GCTGCCGGTCACCGTCACCGACATGCCCGGCTGGACCCCCACCGGCCCCGCCGCGTCCTGCTACCTCGAGGGCGGCGAATACGGCTACGACGGCGGCCGGTGGACGCTGGCGATGACCCTGTCCCCGTCCGGGCAGACCGCCTACTCCGCCGCCTGGTTCGACCTGGACCCCGCGTGGCAGTGGAAACAGTTCGACCCGTCGATCACCTGGGTGCAGATGTGGGGCACCACCAGCTCCGCGGCGTCGCTGCGCTGGCGCCAGCTCGACCAGCATCCCTGGTCGGCGGACACCAAGACCTGGCTGCAATACCGAGGAACAGGGGCCTAGCGATGAGCACAGTCAACGCCGGCGGACTGACCGTCCCCGACGATTCCGACCCGGTCGCGCAAGGTGCGGCCGCGATGCGGACCATGGGATCGAAACTCGGCGCGGTCGCCGGCGGGATGGCGAACGTGTCGGTCAGCAACGCGGCCACCGGGTCGCTCGCGGTCACGTTCCCCGCCGGCCGGTTCACCGCCGCCCCCGCCGTGTCGGCGACGGCGCAGAGCAGCAACTATTTCGCGGTCGTGTGGGCCACGCCCACCGCGACCGGGTTCTCGGTCGGTGTGCGGCAGTACACGAACACGGTCGCGACGATCACCGTGCCCGTGGCGTGGACGGCGGTGCAGGCGCCGTGAGCACCGTCACCTGCCACACCGACGGGTGCGTCAACAACGGCATCGGCATCGAGATGGAACTGACGTTCACCGACCCGGACACGGGTGAGACGGTGACCGTCGGCGGTGTCATCTGCGGGCCGTGCGGGCAACCCATCACCGACATCGAGGAGGCGACCCCGCGATGAGCGACCCGGACGACTGGCCGGTGCAGGACCCCGGCGACGAACCGCCACCCGGCGCCGCCATCGGCGGCACCGACGACGACCAGGACGACGAGCCGGTGCGCCGCGACACCGGCGACCGGGACCGTCTCGGCGACCAGCAGCTGTGACCGAGTACGCGCCGGCCGCGATCACCGCCATGTTCAACACCATCAAGGCGGGTATCCCGTCCGCGCAGATGGCCGGGATTATCGGCGACTCCGCCCACACCTACGGCTACCACCGGGGCCGCAACTACGTGTCGGGCAGCGACTACTCGGTGAGCCAGAACCCGGCCGACCGCAAGGGCGACGGTGAGGCGGCCTGCGCGCTGGACATCTCCTGGGGCAAAGCCGCCGACCAGTACACCGTCAGCCAGCGGCTGCTCAACGCCAAGAACAACGCGACGGCGAAGAAGGTGCTGCGGTCGTTCTTCGGGTCCACCGACGGCTACACGGTGTGCGGCTGGGACTACTACGAGGGCTGCCCGGCCACCAGCGACGACTCCCACCTGTGGCACGTCCACCTGAGCATCACCAGGCAGTACTCGAACGACCACGCCGCCTTACAACAGGTCGCCGCCATCGTCACGGGCGGCGCCGCCCCGTCCCCGGAGGAGGACGACATGCCCAAACAGATCTACCTGTACTCCAAGTCCGGGCAGACCACGAAGCTCGCGAAAGCGAACACCTACTACACCGTCGGCTGGGACGCGTCCCTGTCCGGCACCGGCGGCTCGTCCATGTCCTTGCCCGACTCGGCGACGATCTTCTCCATGGCCGCATGGCTGTACACCACCGGGCTGGCCCCGGATGACAACCTGTACTGGCGGGTCCAGACGTTGGACCGCAACGGCAACGAGCTCGCCAAGTTCCCGGTCGGCGAGGTGCGGGGCACCAGCGGCGGCACCAACGTCGAATTCGCGCAAGTCGGGTCGGTGCCGAAGAAAACGAACCTGCGGCTGCTTGTCGCCGCCACCTGCGCGAACGTGGCGGTGACGCAGGCGTGGTGGCGCTGCCTGTACTGGTAAGCGGGATGCGTGGTGAGACGGTGGCAGGCGCGGGCCCGGCTGGTCGTGCTCGCCGCAGCGTGCATCGCCGGCGGGCTGCTCGTCCCGTTCCTCCCGCAGCAGGACCGGGCCGACGTGCTCGCCGCCGGCCTCGTGTTGGGCGGGGTCGCGATGCTGGTCGTCGCCCTCACCCGCGACGACCGTGATGACAGCCGGGATGATCGGTGAAACCGACGAAGGACTGGGTGGTGCTGGTCATCGCGGTCGCGCTCGGGACCGCGTTGAACCTGGTCACCGCCGGCGTCCTCTACGACGCGATCTTCTCCGAAGGCCCCGGCCTGTCCGACAACGCGGTGCAGCTGCTCACCGGCTGGGGCGGCGGCATGGTCGGCATCATCGGCGCCTACGTCGGGTACCGGGTAGGAACCCAGCAGCATGCTTCGGGCAGCCCGCCCGAGGACGATCCAGCGATCCGAGAGGAACCACCACCATGACCGAACCGACTGACACCAGCCCCGACAGCGAGCAGGAAACCATGCACGACGTCAGCGACCCCGACGGCGGCGCCCAGGACGTCCAGGACGGGCCGACAGTGGCTGACCCGGTGCAGGCCGCGAAGGACGCCCGCGCGCAACGCTACGGCGACGACAGCGGCACCGGGGACACGCAGACCGACGACGAGCAGGACGACGAGGACCAGGACGACAGCGCGGACGAGGGCGGCGCCGGCGGTCAGTGAAGGGTGAAGACCTCATCCTCATCGTGATCATGGCGGTCATGCTCGTTGCGCTCGCGCTCGCGATCGTGTGGCCCGTGCTGCACTAGACCCCCCGGTGGCCGGCCGCGGCCTCGGACCGCCAACCGGCCACCGGGCACGCATCAACGGGTCAACGCCGCGACGATCCCCACCACATCCGCCGCCGCCACCGACGCCAGCAGCAGATACGTCACTGCGGTCACGTTCACCCGAATCGACTTGCGCGCGCCACGGAAACCAGCCGTCGTGTCAAACCGCAGCTCCCGGTCCAGGTCGAGCTTCTCCTCGAAGCGGCGCACCCGGGCACGCGTCACCCGGTAGTAGCTGTGGCTGATCTGGATCGCCCGCGCCGACAAACCGCACGCCACCACCCCGACCGCGAACACCAACGCCGGGAACGTCGAATGCTTGAACGCGGCCAACAGTCCCACCCCGGCGGCGAGGAACCCCGAGTTAAACACCAGCCAGTACTGCGTGCGGGACCAGTTCAACTGCACCTGGAACCGGTACTCGTCGACCGCCATCTTGTACAGCTCAACCAGCCGCGCGGAGCTCCCGTCCTCGGGCGGCTCAGCCGGCGTAGGCAGCCGTGCAGGCGTCGGGCTCACCACCGCGACGCTAGACGACGCGACACCCGAACGGTGTCAATCAACGCTTGACACCCCGAAGCGTTGTTGCGCCGCCTGCCGGGTGATGCCCAACCGGGCCCCGATGTCCGCCCACGAGTACCCGTCAGCACGGCAGCGGGCGACCGCTTCCCGCATCAGCTGCTCGGTCTCGTCCTGCGCGGCGAGCAGCGGCGGCATACCCGCGACAACGCCGGCGCCAGCCCATGCCGGCCGACGTCCCACACCCGCTGCGACGCCCACCGCCCTGGCCGCTGCCCGCACACTGTCCGCCCACCGTCGTGCATCACATGCCAGGTGCGGCCACCGTTGCCGGTGACCAGCACCGCATGCTCCAGCGGACCCGGCGCAGCCATCACGCCGCCTCGCGGTAGTGCTCGGCGACCTTGACGACGACCCGGCGCAGCGCCTCGTCGGGCAGCTTGATGTAGCCGCGTGTCGTCGTCGGCGAGCTGTGCCCCATGAGTGTCTGCACCAGTCGTCATGTGCCGAAGCTACGGCACGTGTCGCAGCTTCGTCAACTGTGGGCACGGATCGCGCGCTCAGCCAGATCGAGCAGCTCCTTCGTGTCAGCGGCCTTGTGCCGCTGACCTGTCCGGTACTCGGCAAGACGGCTCAGGAACTGCATGCCAGCGGCATGCCCGCGGTTCAGCTCCGTCTCGAGGTCCGGTGTCCAGTCGACTAGGACTGTCTTCTCAACCCATACGCGGCGCCGGACCTTAGGGGCCCGGCCAGGAGAATAGGTGCCTTCGCGAGTCCGTCCGTGCGCGTTCTGCACGGGCTTCGCGCGCACATTTAAAATTCTAATGTGCGCGCCTAGCCGAACCACCTTGCGGACCCACCAGACGAAGGCCTCGTCCTGCGCCGCGTCGCTCCATCGTTCCGTCTTGCCCTCGAGCCAAGTGGGGTCGACCTCGGCCTTGTGCTTCGCGTAGTCCTGCATGGCCTGCGACACGTAGCCGGTGCGGGGGAACCGTTCGGCGATCTCCGGCACCGTCATCGGCTCGCCAGCGTCACGAAGAATCTGGTAAATCTTCACGATCTCTGAGCTGGCCGCCCTGCCCCGCGGCGACTTGCTCGGCACGGTCATTGTTGGCTCCCGAAACTTTGAGCAGCCATGTCGCCGGCCATGCCCAACCTGGAACCGATCTCGTCCCATGTCGCGCCAGCTGCTGACGCCTCGGCAACCACCTCGATGATCACCTCATAAGCCGCACTCAATTCACCCAGCAGCGAATCGAAAGCCCGCTTCACGACCGGATGCCATGCGTGATGAACGCGCGCAGCACGTCGTCGCAGTGATCGCGCAGCCGTTCCCACATGATCCGGTCGTCGACGCCTTTCTCCGGGTCGAAGAGATCCGCAGCACGCAGGTTCAGCAGCTGCGGCGCCAGCATCCGGGCCCGCCGCGCCTTCTCGTTGCGGATAACTCGCCCGCTCGGCCCGGTCGGACGCCACTGCATCGCCGCAGCTTCGACCAGGCTGACCGCTTCGTGTTCACTCGACGCGTTTTCGATGTCCTTGACGACCGTGCTCAGCTCCGCATTCGGCGGCTTGGAATCCGACACGACTTCGACCAGCCGGCGGAACGGCTCATCGAACTGCACGCCCGCGAGCTTCTCCCGCTGCGTTGCCGAGATCCTCGTAGCCTGCTCTTCGATCCCGAGCCGCTCCGCATGCCGCATAACCTCAGCCTGCTTGCGCCAACGGGTGATCTGCGCGCCCGAACGGCCGACATAGCGTGCAACAGTGCCGACTGAGAACTTGAGCTCGCCGTAAAGCATTTCGATAGCGATCTCCTGCGCCTCTTCGACGGTGAGCGGCTGCCCGTTCAACTGGTTGATCGCTGCGCTCAACGCGCGGGCCATATCAGTCGTCGTGATGTCGTGCACCACGTAGGCAGGGAAAAACTGCATCCCCAATTTGGTCGCCGCCTGGACACGAGTGTTGCCGTCGAGCATGATCCGCGGCTCGCGCAGCACGATCGGCGGGAACTGCGCCCCGTTCTTCATGTGCTCGTAGTAGCGCTCGACGTTGGCTGGGATCGCGCGGTGCGCGACCGCTCGAGCCTGTTGCTCGGACACCTGGATGATCGAGCCGATCTCGACCGCTTCGAGCAGCTCGAATCGGAGATTCCACTCTCGAAGGATCGCTTCGACCTTCGGATCGGAAATGGGTCGGATAATCGTGGTCACGGTGACCGTCCTCTCGTGACGGTTGTCGTTAGGGCCTGGTCGGGAGCCGCAATCTCGTGACCAGGCCCGCCCGCACTCGACGTGCGAACTTCGACGTACGTTAGTCATTACCCGCGTATTGGGCAACTCACCGCGAGTTATTAATCGACCTGGACACGGCGGTTGACTAATCTTCGTCAAATGCCTAAGGTTGGGCCGCATGGACCCCATCTCCACAGCTGAGGTCGCACGCCGCCTCGGCAAAGACGTCCGCACTGTCCACCGTCTCGTCGACGCCGGCCGGCTCACACCCGTTATCAAGACGCCCGGCCTGCGCGGTGCCTACATGTTTGACCCCGATGCGGTCGAAAAGTTGATCGCCGAGACGAAGGCAGACGCATGAAGGGCAAGCATCAGCAGATCGCTGGCCCACGCCGAGTGAACGACGAGCTCGAGGGACAGATCGCGACCTATCAGCATGCCGTCGCGCGGCTGACGCGCGAACGGGACGAGGCGCGGGCCGCGCTGGCGAAACACGATCAGGGTCATCGGAGGATCGAGCGGGAGCTTCGTGCTCGATTGAGTGAAGGTGTCTCACCGGAAGTGGGGGCGCTGCGGAGGGCGAACGCGAAACTGCAGCGTGAGATCGACGTTCGACGCCAAGTCACCACACGGCTCGGATACCAGCAGAGCGCTGGGCGCATGGTGCTGTTCGCGGCATTGCGCGACGCCGGGATCGAGACGTTCGACGCGGCGTCAATCGTGGTGGACACGTTCCCGATGTGGGCGGCGGCCCACAAGTCGGATTGGTTCGTCGGCAGCTATCACGAGGCTGACTACGAGGGCGACAACGATGCTGTGCGGAAACAGGCGGCGCGGGTTGATACGAGGAATCGTCAGGCGCAGATCGCGTCGCTCGTCGGCGCGCTGAACAAGATCTCAACGCAGCTCTATAAGCGAATCATTCACGGCGACAGCGACGCATTGCGCGAGGCGCTATTTCTCGCTGCCGCGCGAGGCGACGCCCTGATCACCGGGGATCAGGAGTGAAGCGGCAACACAGAGTGCCGGTCGAGCATCTTCGACTGTCGGACCCGATTACCCCGGAGTATCAGGCCGAGGTCGACGCGGCGGTCGCGCGTTCCGAGGCGAGATATCGCCGGGCTGAGCACGCCGCCGCACGTGCTCATCAGCGTGCCGAGCGAGCACGCGCCGCAGCGGCGAAGTGCTCCACCCGAGCGAGCCGACAGGAGCTGCGTATCGCGGAAGCCGAGCTTCAACTTCGGCTCGAAGAGATGCAGCAGCTCGCCGCCATGATGCGGTCCTCACCGGCCGCGGCCACGCATCGCGGTGACCACAGCTATCGGCCCGTTCCCACACCGGGAGATCCGCTATGACCTACGTGATCGCGTTCGCAGTCGGTGCGCTCGTCGGCCTGGCCGGTGCTGCTGTGATCGCCGGGTTCGGGTTCCGGCTGGTGCGTCGCGCCCGGCGGTGCTCATGAGCGCGTTGCTGATCGTGCTGATCGCCGCTAGTGCCGCGTCGTGGGCCGGGCTCGCCGCGCAGCGTTACCACCGCGACCGCCGCGACACGCAATGGGCCGACGACACGGTGCGCTGGCTGCGGTCGATGCGGCCCGACCAGGACTTCGACGACCACTGCGACCGGGTGCTGGCGATCGTCAGCGACGACCAGCTCGAGCAGCGGCGCCTCGACCAGGCGATACGGCACCACCCGGCAGGAGGTACCCGGTGACGATCGAACGCCGTAACCACGGCCGGGGACATTCCTACCTCGTCGACGGGGTCAAACTGCCCGGCGTCACCACCATCCTCGACAAGACCATGGCCAAACCCGCGCTGATCGAATGGGCCGGGAAAACCACCGCGAACTACGCCGTCGACTACTGGGCCGAACTCGGCGAACTCACCCCGTCCAAACGGCTCGACCGGCTCAACCGGGCCCGGTTCGAGGAAAAAGACGCCGCAGCACGGCGCGGCACCGAAGTGCACCGGCTCGCCGAACAACTCGTCGCCGGCGCGCAGGTCGACGTCCCCGACGAACTCGCAGGGCACGTCGAAGCCTATGTGGACTTCCTCAACACCTGGGAACCGGAGCCGGTGCTGGTCGAAGCCGTACTCGCGAACCGGACCGTCGGCTACTGCGGCACCGCAGACCTGGTCGCCGACATGGGCCGCCCCAAGGTCCGGTGGCTGCTCGACGTGAAAACCGGCCGGTCCGGCATCTTCGGTGAGACCGCGTTGCAATGCACCGCCTACGCCAAAGCCGAGGCGTACCTCGGTGTGGACGGGGCCGAGCATGACATGGCCGAGCTCGGCATCACCCGGATCGGCGCGATCCACGTCCGCTCCGACGGATGGGACCTGCGCCCGCTGGTGTCGGGTGAGGAGGTGTGGTCGACGTTCCGGCACCTGGCCTGGCTGTACCGGCAGCTGGAGCGCTGCGACGGGCTGCGGGACTGGGTCGGCCCGGCGATCTCGCCGCTGCGTGCGGTGGAGGCCGCGTCGTGAGCAGCGAGATCGAGCTGCGCCGCGGCGGGCACGACCTGGCCGACGGGTACCTCACCCAATGGGCGGAGAACGCGCGGCAGGTCGCCGCCATAGCGGCGTCGCTGGCACGCACCTCGTTCGTGCCCGCGTCGCTGCGCGCCGCCGACATCGACGCCACCGTCGGCAACGTCACCGCCGCCATCCTCACCGGCGCCGAACTCGGGCTCACCCCGATGGGATCGCTACGCAGCATCGACGTCATCCAGGGCACGCCCGCGTTGCGGGCGATCGCGCTGCGGGCGCTGGTACTCAACGCCGGCCACGAGATCGTGGTACGCGAGTCGAACTCGACCCGGGCCGTCGTCGCAGGACGCCGCCGCGGATCAACCGACTGGCAAACCTCGACGTGGACGATCGACCGGGCCAAGCACCTGGCCGGCCGGGAGCAGTGGCGGGCGCAGCCGACCGCGATGCTGCTGGCACGGGCGACAGCAGAATGCGCGCGGCTGATCGCAGCGGACGTGCTGCTGGCGATCCCCTACATCGCGGAAGAGATCGACGACCAGGCCGAGCCCGCCTCAGAGCCGGTCGAAAAACCGGAAACGCCGCCGCGGCGCACCGCGCAACGCCGCCGAACAGTGGACGCGCCGCCGCCGATACCCCCAACCCTTGCTGCGTCGGCGGCGGCGCCCACCAGCGAGGACAACCCACCCCTCGACGACACCAGCACCGAGCAGCCGGCCGAACCCGACCCGCCGATGATCACCGCCGCACAGTCGAAGGCGCTGCACGCCGCGTTACGCGCCGTCGGCGCCGGGCAACGTGACGCCGGGCTCCAACTGGTGAGCGAGATCGTGGGCCGCGACGTCGAATCGACGAAGACACTGTACGAACGGGAAGCGTCGACAGTGATCGACGAGCTGCGGCTACGCCGCACCCGACTAGCCCAGGCCGACGAGGACGCCGCCCTCGAAGCCGCCTACGAAGCTGAGATGAAGACCGCGCAGCAGCAGCAGCCCGCCCTCGACGGCGACCCGGCGCTGGAGGACGAGTGAACCGGGGCGTGCTCGGCCTAGTCGCGATGCAACGCATCGAAGCCCGGCACAAAACCGCGACCACAACACTGAGCGGCGGGGGGCACCTGTCCAGCCACGAGATCGGGGTGCTGCTCACCGAGATGGCCCGGCTCATCGCGTCCCACCACACCGCGACACGCCGCCTCGCCGCCATCGGGTTCGCCCTCGACGGGCGAACCGGACACCCAGACGTGCTGCCGTGACCGCCTATCAGCGCGGCGACTACTTCGAGAAACGCGTCAAGCAACAGTTGACAGACGACGGGTACTGGTGCGTCCAAACCCGCGGCAGCAAAACCCCGGTCGACCTGGTCGCGTTGAAACCCCTGCAGGTGCTGCTGGTGCAGTGCAAGGGCGGGGACAAACCGATCAGCGGCGCCGGGTGGAACGCCCTGTTCCAACTCGCGCACCGGTTGCAGGGTGAGGCGATCCTCGCCGACCGGGACAGCAGCGGCATCCGGTGGCGGCGCATCGTCGGCTGGCACGTGGACCGGTCCCAAACCTGGCCATGCCAACCGTGGACACCCGACGAAGCCGCGCCATGAACAGGAGCTGACGCGATGCCGCTGCCGTGGGTCCGGCTAGACACCAACTGGTACACCAACGAGAAGTTCGTCGAACTCTACGACGGGCGCCGCCTCGGCGCGGTGTGGCTGTACATGGCCGGGCTCGCCTACTGCGGACAGCACGAGCTCGGCGGGTTCGTCCCGTCCCGGATGCTGCGGATCCTCGGTGGCCGCCCGGCCGACGCGGCAGCGCTGGTCGACGTCGAACTGTGGCACAAGCGTGAGGGCGGGTGGGATATCCACGGCTGGGCCGAGTACCAGCAGGACGGTATCGAAGCGCAGGAACGCCGGTCGAACAAGGCGCGGCGTGCGGCGCAAGCGCGGTGGGATAACGACACCGGCGACCGGTCCGAGCGTGCGCGTCACGCTGCCCGCGCACGGTGGCATCGGGACGATGACTGATGCATGCCCGAAGCACATGCTCAATGCGTGCTCAAGCACATGCTCAATGCATGCGTGCGTGCGTGCACGGACGGACGGACGGACGGACTGACGGACGAATACTCACCTTGAAAGGATTGCTTCCACTAACGCTATGGGCCGAAACTGGGCACATCACGAGATCAGATTCATCCCCGACATCGGACGAACCGAGTGCACATGCGGATGGAGATCGCACCGAGCATGGCCCTGGCGTGCCGCAAGAGACCACCTACGGCTAGCGCGACGGTGGCAGCACGGCCGCGGAACATTCACCCTAGTCGACGGCCCAGCTGCTAGGCCGCCCCGAAGGCAACCGTGACCAGCGCACTCACCCCCCACGGATCCACCACCGCATGGCGCCGACTCCGCACCCACCACCAAGCAATCCTCACCACCGCCTGGACCACCGGCACCACCATCGAATGCCGCATCTGCCACGCCCCCATCACCCCCGGCCAAGCATGGGACCTCGGCCACGCCACCCCCCGCGCCCGAGGCGGCGACGACACGAACCTCGCACCCGAACACGCGCACTGCAACCGCGCGAAAGACGCGAACACGCGACACATTCCGACATTTACGCACCCCGATTTTTCCGAAACCGGCGCCGCGAATTCAC
>DATBKU010000126.1:0-22386 GCA_036555725.1 Streptosporangiaceae bacterium
GTCGCCGCGACCCAGGACCTGACCGCCACGATCGAGGCGCGCGGCCGGGACGAGATCGGGCGGCTGGCCCGATCGTTCGCCACGATGATGGCCGAGCTGGACGAGTCCGTACAGACGCAGCGGCGGCTGGTCGCGGACGCCGCGCACGAGCTGCGCACGCCGCTGACCAGCCTCACCACCAACCTCGAACTGCTCGGCGAGGGCCGCGGGCTCGCCGACCCGCAGGCGCCCGGGCTGGTCGCCGACGCGCGCGAGCAGGCGCATGAGCTCACGGTGCTCGTCAACGACCTGATCGACCTCGCGAGATACGGACGGACCGAGACGCACACCGAGGACGTGCGGCTGGATCTGCTGGCGCGACGGGTCGTCGAGCGGGCGGCGGACCGGGACGGTCAAGGACCGGAGTTCCGCACCGAGCTGGCGCCCTGCCTCGTGCACGCCGATCCGGACGCCCTCGAGCGAGCCGTCGGCAACCTGATCGACAACGCCGTGAAGTGGAGCCCGGACGGCGGCCGGATCTCCGTACGGGTCGAGGAGTCCGGCTGCGTCTCGGTGAGCGACGAAGGGCCCGGCATCCCCGCGGCCGACCTGCCGTACGTCTTCGACCGCTTCTACCGCTCGCCGACGGCCCGCTCACTGCCGGGCTCCGGACTCGGGCTGGCGATCGTACGGCAGATCGCCGAGACGCACGGCGGGTCGGTCAGCGCCGAGCCCCTGGACCGAGGCGTACGGCTGCGGATGTCACTACCCGCCGTTCAATGAGGCGGCCCGGTCGAGGATGACGGCGGGCAGGTCGGCGACACTGTCGATGATGTGCGTCGCGCCCGCGTCGAGCAGCCGTTCGGGCTCGTGCGCGCCGGTACGGACGCCGGCCACGATCGAGGCGCCGGCGCGTACGCCGCACCGGATGTCGTTGTCGGTGTCGCCGCAGACGGCGACGTCCCGTACGTCGTCGACGCCCAGCCGCAGCGCCGCGGTGAGCACGAGATCGGGCCAGGGCCGGCCGCGGACCACGTCGGCCGGGCAGATCGCGAGGTCGACCCGCCGCCACCAGCCGAGCGTGTCGATGATCCGGCCCAGGGTGGTGCGGCTGAACCCGGTCATCAGGCAGACCCGGACGCCCGCGCCGGCGAGCTTGTCGAGGGCGTCCTCGGCGCCGGGAACCGGGCTCAGCCCGGCGCGGTCGATGACGGCGTCGTAGGAACGCTCGAAGGCGAGGTTGGCGACTCTGGCCTGGGCCTCATCGCCGGCGAAGACCCCTCGGAAGATGTCGATCTTGGGTCGTCCCCGGAACTCGCGGATCCGCGCCATCGCGCGGTCGTACGCCGCGGTGCCGGAGACGACCCCCAACGTTGCGATCGCCTCGGCGAACGCGGTCTCGACCGTGTCGTTGTCAGCGACGGTAGTCCCGGCGAGATCGAGGCAGGCGAGGGTAATTCTCGCTGCTTCGCTCACGCCGGGCCCTCCTCGCTAACACCATCAAGACACCATCGTCACCGCGCCGGGCCGATTGGGGCTCAGCTGTCGGTTGACGTCGCCTCAGTCCACAGGTCCAATTCAGCGCGGTCCTGCTGGAGCCGACGGTAAATAGCGAAGCCACCGAGGGCGACCAACGCCAAAATGAGCAGCTTCTTCACGGTGGAGACCCCTTCACCTCGACTATGAAGCAGCCTGGGCCCGCACGGGTCAGTAGCGGAGTTTCCCCAGACTCACGAAGCCTAGCAACCGCCCGTGGGGATCCCGCACCCATTGCCGCCTTTGGCGCTGCCCGGTCCACTTGTACGTACGGAAGCCATAACCCGGCCTCATGCGACATGTTCGAATTGTCATGATTTTTGCGTAGGGCAAAGGCGTGCGAGGCCTGCTTTCCGGGCACACCCTGGGCGACGTAGGGCGGCGCCGAGGGGTCCGGATGGGCGCGACAGACGATTTCTCCCTCTGGGAAGAAGAGGTGGCCGACGGTTCGGAGTCCACCAACACCAGAGGCATGATCGTGACCAGCCTGCTCCTCCTGGCGGGCGCCGGAGCCATGATCGCGCTCGGCGTCACCATGCTGGGCTTCGCGGCGTTGGCGATCCTCGCCCTCATCATCATCTTGTGGCGCGCCGGGATGTAGGCCCCAAAGATCCATCGCCGGGCCGGCGCGATGGCCCGAACTCACGGTCCGCTCGGGGCGTCGTAACGGCCAGATGAGCCAACCTCCGAGAGGCCGGAGCCAGGCGATGGGGACATCTGAGCGCGGTCGCGTACTCGACCGGACCTTTACTTTCCAATCGAGCTCCGTCGAGTCGAGCGTCGACCAAGCAGATCTCGCCCGGCCGACCGCCGAGCCAACCGCCTGGTCAATCGCCTGGCCACGGTCAGGGCATTCCGCGGCACGGCCCCTCGTGCCGACGCTCGCCGCCGTACCGGTCCTCGTGGCCCTAGTGCTGGCGATCGCCGGACCGCTGGGCCCGCCGCTCGCCGCGACCGGGCGTTTCCTCGACTTCTACGCGGGCGTGTTCGCGCTCGTCTCGCTGTCCGTCGCGGTCATGGTCGGGCTGCTGGCGACGGACCGGTGGGTGCTGGCCTCCCGCCACCGCGTCCGCGCCCAGGCCTTGCACCGGGCGGCGGCCGGCACGGCCGTGATGATGCTGGCGGTCCACATCGTCTCCCAAGTGCTGCGCGGCCGGGTCGGCGTGCTCGACGTGCTGGTGCCGATGGCCGGGCTCAAGTACGGACTGAGTATCGGGCTCGGCACGATCGCCTGCTACCTGCTCATCCTGGCCTTCGGCACCGGGGTCGCGCGGGGTTGGTTCGCGGCGTCGGCGCACCCGTGGGTCTGGCGGGTGCTGCACTGCGCGGCGTACGCGGCCTGGCCGCTGGCCATCGCGCACGGCCTGACCGCCGGACGGACGCCGGCCGACTGGGTCATCTCGAGCTACGGGCTCTGCCTGGCGGCCGTGGTGTTCGCGGCGGCCGTTCGGTTCCTGCCCCGGGCCCGGCCGGGGAGGCCGCGATGATGGGCCCCGACGCGCCCGTACTGCAGATCGGACCGGCCCGGCTGACCCGCGGCCTCGATCGGCACGACCGGATCGACTGGCCGACGCACCAGCGGCTGCACGGCCGCCCGAAGCCCTGCTACGCGGACGAGCTGATCAAGCTCTCGGCCGCCGGACTGCTGTGCGGACGAGGCGGGGCGGCATTCCCGTTCGCCCGCAAACTGCAGGCCGTGGCCGACGCCGCCGCCCGCCGCAACAGCCGTACGGTGGTAGTGATCAACGGCACCGAGGGGGAGCCGGGCAGCGCCAAGGACAAGGTGCTGCTGACCCGGGCCCCGCACCTGGCGCTGGACGGCGCCGAGCTGGCCGCCACCGCGCTGAACGCTCGCGAGATCGTCGTCGGCGTGACCGACGATCGGGTGGCCGCCTCGGTCGACCTGGCGATCGCCGAGCGCGGCCTGACCGCCCGGGTCGTACGGCTGCCGGAGCGCTTCATCACCGGCGAGAGCGGCGCGCTCATTCGCGGCATCAACGGCAACCGGGCCATCCCGCCGGGCCGCAAGCTCCGTTCGTCCGAAAGTGGCGTCGGCGGCCTGCCGACCCTGCTGTCGAACGCGGAGACCTTCGCGCAGCTGGCACTGCTCGCCTCGCTCGGGCCGGAGGAGTACCGCAGCGTCGGCATCCCCCGGGAGCCCGGCACGGTGCTGCTCACCGTGTCCGGTTCGGCCCGCTTCCCGGCGGTGGTGGAGATCCCGACGGGGGCGCCGCTCGTCCACCTGCTCGACCTGTGCGGCGCGAACCCGGGCGACGGCGTGCTCGTGGGCGGCTACCACGGCGCCTGGCTGAGCCGGGAGGCGGCGACGGCCGCCGAGGTGTCGCGCGAGAGCATGATGGAGGCGGGCGGCGCGCTCGGGGCCGGCATCATCATGCCGATCGGCCGCCGGACGTGCCCGCTCGGCGAATGCGCCCGGGTAGCGCACTACCTCGCGGGCGAGTCGGCCGGTCAGTGCGGGCCCTGCCGGGTCGGGCTGCCCGACATCGCGGGCGCGCTGAGCGGGCTGGCGGCCGGCCACGACACGTCGGCGGCGCTGGCGGCGCTGCGGCGGTCCGCGCAGCTGGTGCGCGGCCGGGGGGCGTGCGGCCACCCGGACGGCGTCGCACGGTTCGCGCTGTCGGCGATCGACGCCTTCACCTCTGACGTGGCCGATCACCTTACGCGCGGCACGTGTGGCCGGCCGATGCTCGGCCTGCTGCCCGTCGGCTCCGACGGCCGTACGGCGGGGCGCCTGGAGGTCGATTGGAGCCGCTGCAAGGGGCACGGCCTGTGCGCCGATATCCTGCGCGGGCTGGTGCGCATGGACGCCTACGGCTATCCCCTGCTGCCCACGGACCCGATCTCCGCGCAGCTGGAGCGCGATGCCCGGCGCGCCGTCGCCCAGTGCCCGTCCCTCGCCCTCCGCCTCCGCCGCCCCGACAGCCCCTGACCCGCGCCTACTGACCACGCGCGCTGACCAGTGACCCCGGGCCCGCTGTCCCTGACTTCGCCGATGAAAGGTCAGGAGCCGCCGGAGATCGCGATCACCTGCCCCGTGATTCCGGTGTTGGCGGCCGAGCCGAGGTACACGACCGAGTTGGCGACCTCCTCGGCATCGAGCAGCCGCCCGATCGGCGCGGTCGCACTGAACTGGTCGCCTATCGCCTCGGTTACCGCGGTGTTGGTGTCGGTCCTGGTCAGGCTCGGCATGACGACGTTGGACAGGATGTCGCCGTCCCGGCCCAGGCTGAACGCGGCCGAGCGGCTGAAGCCGTGCAGTGCCGCCTTGGCGGCCGAGTAGTACTCGGCCCCGGCGAACCCGTTGGCGACGAAGGTCGTCGAGAGGTGGACGAGCCGGCCCCATCGGCGTTCCCGCATGGCCGGGGCGACCGCGCGGCTGAGCCACAGGGAGCCGGCGATGTTGACGTGCAGCAACTGCTGCCAGTCGGCGTCGGGCACGGCCTCGAACGGGCGATCCGGTGCGAGCCCCGCGGCGCTCCAGTGCAGGGCGCTGTTGACCAGTACGTCGATGCGCCCGGTCCAGTCCAGCGCCGCGTCGGCCACCGCGCCGGCCGATCCCGGGTCCTCCAGGTCGAACGGCACGGTCAGCGTGCGCTCGCCGATCTCCTTGGCCAGCCGCTCCGCCTCGTGCTGAGATCGGTGGTAGGTGAGGACCACGTCGGCGCCCTCGGCGGCGAAGCCGCGGGCGATGGCGCGGCCCATCCCGCCGGAGGCGCCGGTCACGATGACGGTCCGGCCGTCGAGTCCGAGATCCATGTCAAACTCCTCGAGATCGTGGTGTCTGCCTCCCAAGCTGCGGGGCCGGACGCCGGCGAGGAAGGCCGGGCTGAGGCTGGCCCTGCCAGGGCCACGATCACGTACGAGCGCGCGGGTAGTTTGGAGGCGTGAGCCAACCCGCGAGCCGCCGGGCGCGGAGCACCTCGAACGGCACGTTCGCTCCCGCGCCGGCGAGCCGTCGGGCGAGAGGGTGAGCAGCGTGAGTGACAACGAGCTCGGCACGTTTCTGCGCATCCGCCGCGAGGCCGTGACACCCGCCGAGGTGGGGCTGCCGCCGGGTGGACGGCGTCGCACACCGGGCCTGCGACGGGCCGAGCTGGCCACGCTGGCCGGAGTCAGCGTCGACTACCTGACCCGGCTGGAGCAGGGACGTGACCGCCATCCGTCCGCCCAGGTGCTGGCCGCGCTCGCCGATACGCTCGGCCTGTCCAGCGACGACCGTTTCCAGCTCCTCATGCTCGCCAAGGCGGCCGACGGTGGCGGCTCGCTCGTGTGCCCCGGCTCCGAGCCGCCGGCCCAGTCGATCAGGCCCTCCGTGCGGGCGGTGCTCGACCGCTTGGAGCCCAGTCCGGCGTACGTCGTCAACCGGCTCCAGGAGGTGCTGGCCCACACCGACGGCTTCGCACGGCTCGCCGGTCCCATCGGCCTCCTGGACGGCCGGCCGCCCAACATCGCCAGGTTCGTCTTCACCGATGCCCGCGCCCGCGACGCGTACCCCGACTGGGCCCACGTCGCCGACGAGCACATCGCGCACCTCAAGCTCGACTCCGCCCGCGACGAGCCGCACCTCGCCGCGCTCGTCGACGATCTGACCATCACCGCGGGCGCGCCCTTCACCGACCGGTGGTCCGCCCAGGTCGTCGCCCCGTCCCGGCGCACCGGCATCGACCGGGTCGTCCATCCCGAGGTCGGAGAGCTCCGGCTGGCCTCCGAGGTCCTCGAACTGTCCGACGACGATCACCAGCGTCTCGTCGTCCTCCTCCCGGCCGACGAGGCCACCGCCACGGCCCTCGACCGCCTCCACCACACCCCCCTCCGCGCCGTCCCCAGCTGAGCCGCGCTAGGGCGTGGGTCGCCGGTCCTAAGACCAGCGCACCGGTCTGTTTCGGTCTGTCGCCCGATGCCTGCCGGCCCGTTTGCGGCGAATGCTCGGAGCATGATCCTTGTTACCGGAGCGACCGGCAACGTCGGCCGGCACGTCGTGGCCCAGCTGGTGAGCGCGGGCGTCGAGGTCCGTGGGCTGACCCGTGACCCCGCCCAGGCCGGGCTGCCCGCCGGAGCCGATGTCGTACGCGGCGACCTTTTCCAGCCGAGCACGTTGCGGCCCGCGCTGGACGGGGTGGACGCCGTGTTCCTCGTCTGGCCCGCCGCCACGACGACGGGTGTGTCCGAGGCCGTCGACGTGATCGCCGCACACGCTCGCCGCGTCGTCTTCCTGTCCTCGATGTCGGTACGGGACGTACCGGAGGAGCAGGCCGACCCGCCTTTCCATGCCGAGATCGAGGAGCTCCTCCGGCGGTCCGGGGTGGAGTGGACGTTCCTGCGGGCCGGTGGGTTCGCGGCCAACACGCTCGGGTGGGCCGACCAGATTCGCCGCGACGGCGTGGTGCGCTGGCCTTATGGCGCGGCCGCCAGGTCCTTGATCCATGAACGGGACATCGCGACCGTCGCCGTACAAGCGCTCACCGAGACCGGGCACGCGGGCGCGAAGTATGTGCTGACCGGGCCGCAGGTGCTGACGCAGACCGAGCAGGTACGGATCATCGGTGAGGTCATCGGCCGGCCGGTGCGCTGGACGGACCTCCCGCCGGATGAGGCGAGGCGGCAACTGCTCGCCGACGGGTGGCCGCCGGCGTTCGCCGACCACGCGCTGGAGTACTGGGCCGGGCTGGAGACGGAACCGGAACCCGTGACGACAACGGTCGCGGAGATCACCGGCGGACCGGCCCTGACGTTCCGGGAATGGGCGACCGACCACGCCGCCGACTTCCGCTGACCGCCGAGTTGTCCACAGCCTGGGGATAACGGCCGCGGGTTAGAGTTGGGCCATGCCGACCGGCTTCACTTGACGTTAGACGCCACGAGCACGATCTCCTCCGCCGTCTCGAGTTGCCCCACGGTCAGCGAGAGACGACAAGGAGATCATCGTGCTCAGTCATCAAGAGATCATGCACTTCCGGGCCTTCGGGTTCGTGGTGCTGCCCGGCCTGTTCACGGCCGACGAGATCACCCGGCTGCACGCCGAGGTGACCACGGAGCTGCGTGCCGCGTTCGGCGGTATCGGCACGTCGCCGGATGAGACGGGTGGCATCCCCGGCGACTACCTGCCATTGGCGGTCGACCGCGCGCCGTTCTGCCAGGCCTTGATCGCCGACGACCCGCGCCTCTTCCAGGGTGCGGCCGAGCTTTGTGGCGCCATGGTGGTGCCCACGCCGGGCGTCGCGACCTGCTTCACCGGCAGCGAGACGCCGTGGCACACCGACCAGGGCCCGGACATCGGCGGCGTGAAGTTCCTCGTGCATCTCGAGCCGCGTACCGCCGCGACGGGGGCGCTGCGGGTCGTCCCCGGCTCGCACGAGCCCGGCCTCGCCCGCCGGCTGGCGTCGTACTGGGCGGTCGATCCCGGGCGGCAGGGCTTCCCGGCCTGGCCGGTGCCCGCCGTCGTCCTGGAGACGCAGCCGGGCGACGCCATCGCCTTCGACCTGCACCTGTATCACGCCGCCGAAAATCTCGGCGGCGGTAAGCGGCCGGCCTGGTCGATCGAGTATCTGCCCTGGCCCGGCCTCGGCGACCCCGAGAAGATCTGTGTCGTACGAGACCTGCTCGTTGACGCGGGCGAGTACGACGGGTACGACCGCACACGGTGGCCGTCGTGGCAGGAGTGGGCCTGCGGCGCCGGTTCCGTACGGTCGCGCGACCTCGCCGTCGACCGGCTGCGACTGCTGGGCGTGTTGACCGCCCAGGGCGCGACGGGGGAGCAGCGGTGAGCGGGGCCGTGACCAGCGTGGACGAGCCGCCGTACGGATTCGACGAGGACGCGGAGACGCGGCGGCTGCTGCGCTCCCGCCCGCCGCGCGCGGCGCTCGTCTGGGCCGGCGCGGTGCTGGGCGGCACGGTCGTCTCCGCCCGGGCGCTGCGCGGCGGGCTGTCGTCGGCCATGCACGCCGTGACGGTCGCGCTCTCGGGCGGCGGCACGGTCGAGGCGGTGCTGCGCCGGTACGTCCGGGCCGATGTCGTCGCGGAAGAACCGGATATCGCCGCGCGCGAGGCCGGCACACTGCGCCTCGTCGAGTCCCTCGACCTCCCGACCCCGCGGCTCCTGGGTGCCGATCACACGGGGTCCGCGGCGGGGGTGCCGGCCGTCCTGATGTCGCGGCTGCCGGGCAAGGTCGTATGGTCGCCGTCCGATATGGATCGCTGGCTGCGCCGCCTCGCCGACCCGCTGCCCACGATCCACGCCGCGACGCCGCCGGCCGGCACGGTCCGCCCGTTCGACCCGTACGCGCAGCAGTCGTACGACCTGCCGGGGTGGGCGCGGTGGCCGGCGATGTGGGAGCGGGCGGTGGAGATCTTCCACGGCCCCAGGCCGGACGGCCCGGAGACGTTCATCCACCGGGATTTCCACCCTGGCAATGTGCTGTGGCGGCGCGGCGCGGTCACGGGCGTGGTCGACTGGCAGTCGGCCAGCGTCGGCCCGCCGGCGATGGACGTCGGGCACTGCCGGTGCAACCTGCTCCCGTACGGCCGTGACGCCGTCGACCGGTTCACCGCCATGTGGGAGGACACCACCGGGCTGACGTTCCATCCGTGGGCCGACGTGGTGGCCATCATCGGCTTCCTCGACTACCTGCGGGACGACCCGCCGTCGGATCGGTACGTCGTCGAGGACGCGCTGGCCCGTTCGGTGGCCGAGCTCGGCTGAGGTTTGTCCACAGGCTGTGGAAAAGGTCAAGCGGACTTGGTGGGCGGGATGCCCGTCGCGGTGGCGAACACCTCGGCCACCAGGTCCGCGGTCACCTCGGCCGCCTCCGCCCGCTCCACCCGCGCCTGCTGCTCGAGCAGGTCCTTCTCCTGGTCGCGCAGCTCGCCGGCCTGCTCGAAGCGTTGCGCGTCGATGGCGATCTCTTTCTCCCGCCGTACCTCGGAGATCCGCCGGGCGAGCTCCTTCAGGCGCCGCCCCGACTCGCTCGCGGTGGATCGGCCCGCGGCCCGTACGTGCGCGGCGGCGGCGTCGACCAGGTCGATCGCCTTGCCGGGCAGGGCCCGGTCGCCGAGGTGGCGGTCGGTCAGCCGGACGGCGGTGGTCAGCGCATCGGCGGCGAAGGTCACGCCGTGGAGGTTCTCGTAGACGTGCCGTACGGCCTCGAGGACGGCCATGGCCTCGGCCGCCGAGCACTCCGCGATCTCGATCGGCCGGAACCGGCAGTCGCGCAGGTCGCCACGGGTCAGATGGCGCTCGAAGTGCTGCGGTGTCGTCGCGCCGATGACCCGCAGGGCTCGTTCGGAGATCACCGGCTTGAGCACGCTCGCCGTGGCGATGGCCTCCGTCGCGAGGAGGGCGTGCAGATCGGTGATGAACAGGACGCTGTTCGGGCGCTCCTGGACCCCCTGCACCGTCGTTTCGAGACGGCGCCGGAAGGCAGTACGGCCGCGTTCCCCGGCGACGAGGGCGCCGAGGTCCAAGGCGTACAGGTCGAGTTTCGCCAGCTCCTTGGGCACGTCGCCGCTCGCGACCCGCATGGCCAGTCCGTGCACCACCGACGTCTTGCCGGCGCCGCGCCCGCCGACCAGGACCGGGTTGACGTCCGGCTCGGTCGCGAGCAGTTGGACGAGCCGCTCGATCTCAGCCGCACGCCCGATGACCGGGTCGAACCGTTCCGAACGGGCCGCCTCGGACAGCTGCCGGCAGAACCGGTCGACCGCGTGTCCGCGTGCGGTGGGCGTGGCGCCGGTCGCCGGCTCGGCCGCCAGCCCGCCGTGCAGCAGCTGGACGACCTGCCGTCGTACGAGGTTCAGGTCCGCGCCCAAGGTGGTCAGCACTTGAGCGGCGACGCCCTGTCCCTCGCGGATGAGGCCGAGCAGGATGTGCTCGGTGCCGATATGGTCGTGGCCGAGCTGCAGGGACTCGCGCAGCGCGAATTCGAGCACCTTCTTGGCCCGCGGCGTGAACGGGATGTGCCCCGACGGCTGGCGCTGGCCGACCCCGATGATCTGCTCGACCTCTCGGCGTACGGCCGCGAGGTTGATCTGCAGCGCACGCAGCGCACGCGCCGCGACGCCGTCGCCCTCGTGGATCAGGCCGAGCAGGATGTGCTCGGTACCGATGTAGTTGTGGTTCAGCATCCTGGCCTCTTCTTGGGCCAGGACGACAACTCGCCGCGCCCGGTCGGTGAACCGTTCGAACATGCGACCACCCCGCGGCGTGGAGAAGAAAATTACCGCCGCTCTCACATCATCGGCCGAATTCGCGTCAACTGCCTACATTCGTACCGATCCGACCCGGTCTGCGCTGCCCATCATGTGTTATTCGCCGGTCGCAGGCGGCCTGTTCGTACGGTGGCTTTCGCCCGGGCCAAATCGGGTGGACCGAGGCGCCGTGGACGGGTCACGATGGGGCACTGTGACCGAGGCACGTGTGACCCAAATCCGCCCCGCCGTGGTGGACGATGCCGCCGCCATCGCGGAAATGCACGTCAGGTCGTGGCAGGCGGGGTACCGGGGGCTGCTCCCGGACGACTTCCTCGCCGGCCTGTCGGTCGACGATCGCCGCCGTCGCTGGACGGAACGGCTCGGCGATCCGAACGGCACCGTGACCGTGCTCGTCGCCGAACCGGACGGCCACATACGGGGGTTCGTCTCGTTCGGGCCGAGCCGCGACCCCGGCGCGCCGCCCGAGGTCGGCGAACTGATAGCCATCTACGTGGACCCGGCGTACTGGCGGCACCACCTGGGCTCCACGCTGCACCAGCGCGCGATCGAGATGCTGACGGCGCAGGGCTTTCGGGAGGCGACCCTGTGGGTGCTGGCCGGCAACGAGCGGGCCTGCGCCTTCTACGAACAGGCCGGCTGGGTCGCCGACGGCGTTACGAAAACCGAGCCTTGGGACGCTGTAACAATCAGGGAGGTCCGGTACCGCAGGCAACTTTCCGCCTGACGCCGGTGCCGAGTCGCGCACTCGGTGCCACGATGGGGTCCCACGGCGGACCGTCCGGCCCTCCGGGCGCGCAGACGGAGGTCGGGTGCGATGTCGGCCGATGGCATCAGCAAGGCGACCGGGGACCGGTTCGACGAGCCCCACCAGCCTGCTGTCCCACCGCAACCGTCGCCCCCGCCGGAAGAGACCCTCCCCCGCGAAGAGACCGCACCGCCGGAACAACCGCGCGAGCCGGACGGCTCTCCCGAGCAAGCGGTGCAGCAGGCAGAGGCCGTCGCGCAACCGCAGCTCGTGCCACCCGAGCAGGTCATGCCTCGTGTGCAGACCATGCCGCAGGTTCCGGTCATGCCAGCCGTTCAGCCGGCGCCACACCGCCACGCCGCCCCCCGCAGAGAGGCCGTCCCGCGCAGGAAGGCGGTACCACGCAGGACGACGGCACCACGCAGGACGACGGCGCCGCGCAGGAAGGCCGCGCCGCGCCGGGTGGCCAAACAACGCGCGCGAGAGATACGGCGCGCGCAGGAACTAAAACGCGCGCGGGAGGCGCGGCGCGCTCGGGACCTGAGACGCGAACAGCGAGCGCGAGAGCGCTGGTCCACCGGGTGCGCCCTCACCGTCCTGATGATCTGGGTCGGCCTCGGAGCGGCGCTCATCGACTATCGCCTGGTGCTCGCCTCGCGCGTCTACTGCGACGCGGGCGCCGAGCCCGGCGACGTGTTCGCGCTGAACCTCGAGATGCTCCCCCGGCTGCTGATCGGCCCGCTGCTGGCGTACGGCCCGTACGCGCTGGTGACCTTCATCGGGCGCAGCATGTCCCCGCTCTGGCGATTCGGCCCGTCCCGTACGTTGATCAGATTCATCGCGGTCATGGCCGGGGTGGCCGCCGTCTGCGCCCTGGTCGTCTTCGACTTCGCGCACATCGGCACCCTCGCCGGCTACCCGGGTGACTCCGGCCTCTGCGGCCCCGACAACGTGCCCGCCTGGTGGCCCGCCTGGCTCCCCTCGTAGGCAGGCCGGTCAGCGGCCCGGGGGGCCCTTGTCAAGGCCGGCGCGGCGGAGAGCCTCGGCGAGGGCGGTGTCGGCGGGTTCGCCGCTGCGGTCTTGCCGGCGGTCGGTCTTTTGGCCGCCGCGCTTGCGAGTGTCCGGCTCGCGCCGCTTGCCGCCGGACGGGCGTTCCGTTCGGCCGCCGACCTCATCGTCGAGGCGGAGGGTGAGGGAGATGCGCTTGCGCGGCACGTCCACGTCGAGCACCTTCACCCGGACGATGTCGCCCGGCTTGGCGACGTCGCGCGGGTCCTTGACGAAGTTCTTCGACATCGCCGAGACGTGCACGAGGCCGTCCTGGTGGACGCCCACGTCGACGAAGGCGCCGAAGGCGGCCACGTTGGTGACGACGCCTTCGAGGATCATGCCGGGTGCGAGGTCCGCGAGGGTTTCCACGCCCTCCTTGAAGGTCGCGGTCTGGAATGCGGGTCGCGGGTCGCGGCCTGGCTTGTCCAGCTCGGCGAGGATGTCGGTGACGGTCGGCAGGCCGAAGGTGTCGTCGACGAAGTCCTTCGGGTCGAGGGCGCGCAGCCGTCCGGTGTTGCCGATCAGCGAGCCGATGTCGCCGCCGGTGGTCTTGAGGATCCGGTGCACGACCGGATACGCCTCGGGGTGCACGCTGGAGGCGTCCAGCGGATCGTCGCCGCCGGGGATGCGGAGGAAGCCGGCGCACAGCTCGAACGCCTTCGGGCCCAGCCGGGGCACCTTCTTGAGGGCGCGGCGGGTACGGAACGCGCCATTGGCATCCCGATGCGCGACGATCGTTTTGGCGAGGCCCTCGCCGATGCCCGACACACGGGTCAGCAACGGCGCGGAGGCCGTGTTGACGTCGACGCCGACGCCGTTCACGCAGTCTTCCACGACCGCGTCGAGCGAGCGCGACAGCTTTGTCTCCGACACGTCGTGCTGGTATTGGCCGACGCCGATCGACTTGGGATCGATCTTGACGAGCTCGGCCAGCGGGTCCTGCAGGCGCCGGGCGATGGAGACCGCGCCGCGCAGCGATACGTCGAGGCCGGGCAGCTCCTGGGAGGCGTACGCCGACGCCGAGTAGACCGAGGCACCCGCCTCCGACACCACGGCCTTGGTCACCTTCGGATTGCGCTTGATGAGGTCGGCCGCCAGCTTGTCGGTCTCGCGTGACGCCGTTCCGTTGCCGATCGCGACCAGGTCGACGTGATGCGCCTTGGCGAGCCCTTCGAGGACGGCGAGCGACTCGTCCCATTTGCGCTGCGGCACGTGCGGGTAGATCGTCTCCGTCGCCACCACCTTGCCGGTCGAGTCGACCACGGCGACCTTGACGCCCGTACGGAAGCCCGGGTCCAGACCCATCGTCGTCCGCGCCCCCGCGGGCGCGGCGAGCAGCAGGTCACGCAGGTTCGCCGCGAACACCCGTACGGCCTCGTCCTCGGCCGCCTCGCGCAACCGCAGCCGCATGTCGATGCCGAGGTGGACGAGGATGCGGGTGCGCCAGGCCCACCGCACGGTGTCGCTCAGCCAGCGGTCGGCCGCCCGGCCCCGATCGGCGACGCCGAAGCGCTGGGCGATGCGCAACTCGTACTCGTTGGGCCCGTCAGCGGAGGCGTCCTCGGGCTCCGCCGCGACGTCGAGGATCTCCTCCTTCTCGCCGCGGAACATGGCGAGCACCCGGTGGGAAGGCAGCTTGGTGAAGGGCTCGGCGAAGTCGAAGTAGTCGGCGAATTTGGCCCCCGCCTCCTGCTTGCCGGCCCGTACGCGCGAGACCAGCCGGCCGCGCGACCACATGCGTTCGCGCAGCGCGCCGATGAGGTCGGCGTCCTCGGCGAAGCGTTCCACCAGGATCGCGCGGGCGCCCTCCAACGCGGCCGCGGCGTCTGCCACGCCCTTGCCGGCGTCGGCGAACTCGGCGGCGGTCGCCTCCGGGTCGAGAGCCGGGTCGGCGAGCAGCCGGTCGGCCAGCGGCTCCAGCCCGGCCTCCCGCGCCAGCTGCGCCTTCGTCCGCCGCTTGGGCTTGTACGGCAGGTAGATGTCCTCCAGCCGGGCCTTGGAGTCGGCGGCCAGGATCTGCGCCTCGAGCGCTTCGTCGAGCTTGCCCTGCGCGCGGATGGACTCCAGGATCGCGGCGCGGCGTTCCTCCAGCTCACGCAGATAGCGCAGCCGGTCTTCGAGGGACCGCAGCTGCGCGTCGTCGAGCGCGCCGGTCACCTCCTTCCGGTACCGCGCGATGAACGGCACGGTCGCCCCGTCGTCGAGCAGCCCGACGGCCGCCGTCACCTGCCGTTCGCGCACGCGGAGCTCGTCGGCGATCCGCTGATTGATGGACTGACTCACTGACGTCGTCACGTTCCCTGATCCGCCTTGTCCGTTGGCAGCCCGGCCGCTCCCGACCGGCCCCGCCAAGCCATGCGATTGGCCCGCCCAGCATTGTCCACGCTGCCCGACCCCGCTGTCGCCCCTCGGCGGATCTGTGGATAAGTGTGCCGGGCACACTAAGTCAGGCCCACTCGGTGACGGCGACGCTGAGCTCGGCGCGTTGCGGCGGGTCGGCGCCCGGCCGGCTCACCGTCATGGCGGCCACTTCGGCCGCGAAGTCGAGGGCCGCCGCCACCTCGCCCGGCGTGATGGTGGCCAGCGCCGGGCGGGTGAGCCGTTCGTGCCGCGCCAGCCAGTCGAGGAGCGCGCCGGACACCGCGTCGCCCGCGCCGACGCCGTCGGCCATGATCGTCGGGCGGGCCGGCCGCCGTACGATCTGGCCGTCCACGACGGCGTCGATCCCGTCCGCGCCATGAGTGATCACGACGAGCGACGGTCCGTGCGCCGACCACCGGAGCGCGACGCAGTCCGGGTGCTCGCCGGGGTATGCCCAGGCCAGGTCC
Source organism: Streptosporangiaceae bacterium (assembly GCA_036555725.1). Lineage (GTDB taxonomy): Bacteria > Actinomycetota > Actinomycetes > Streptosporangiales > Streptosporangiaceae > CALAED01. The sequence goes on from DATBKU010000126.1 coordinate 15,367, forward strand.
TCGATGCTGGCCTTCACGATGTCGCTGCGCGCCACCCACGACTCCAGGCGCGGCCGGTAGGCACCGCGGTGGCCGAACGCACCCGGCCGTACGTTGGGATCGATGCTGATGACGCGGTCGGCGCGGCGCTGCGCGGCCAGCCAGACCGCGATCGCCGGGCCGCCGGGCGGCAGCGCGAGCGCCAGCGATCCCGTATGGATCGCGAGCACGTCGTCGCCCAGGTTGTGCGGGAGCTCGGCGGTCCGCCACTGCCAGTCGGCGGCGCCGGTGAGATGGAAGGCGAAGTCGGTCCCGCCGTCCAATGACGCGGTCACGACGGCGAGGCCGGTGGGCTCGGGCGCGTCGACGCAGAGCGACAGGTCCACGCCGTTGACCGACAGATGGCCGCGGAGCAGGCGTCCGAAGCCGTCCCTGGAGAGCCGCCCGGCGAACCGTACCGGCGTGCCGAGCCGGGCCAGCGTCAAGGCCACGTTGGCGGGGCTGCCGCCCGGATGGGCCGTGAACCTGGTGGGATCGGTCTCGTCGGCCTTCAGATTGACCAGGGCCTCGCCCACCACGACCACGCTCATCGCAGACCTTCTTCACTTTGGGAGCCGGGAAGGCTCAGGGGTACTCAGGGTTCTCAGAGGGTGCCGACGGAGCCGATAGAGGAGATATCTCCCAAAACCGCGACCGCGAAATCACCGCACCGCAACTTGTTCGGTACGTTCTGTTACCTAACCTCGCCGCGGCGCATGGCCAGCGCGATGAGGAGGTAGGGCACGGCGGCGAGCGCGAACAGCGGCCCCGGGCCCGTCCAGACGGAGCCCAGGGCGTAGCCGCCGACCATGCCGATGGCGACCAGCTCGGCGCCGAGCCCGGCCACCGAGGTGACGGTCGCCCGCGCCTCGTCCGCGATGTGGTCCTGCAGCCTGGCCTCGGCGGCGGCGTACGCCCACTGGAACACGCCGTACGCGACCGCGACCAGCACGAGGCCGGCCGGACGACCGCTCAGCGCCCCGGCGGCAAGACAGCCGGCGCCCACGGCCAGCACCGGACCCGTCCAGCGCATGCCGCGCCCGGCGAACAGGCCGCCCACCGCGAAGCCCGCCGTGACCACTCCCACCAGCAGCGGCAGCATGGTCGCGCTCACGCCGGTCGACCGGGCCAGCAGCGGCACGTACTCGTCCAGCGCCGTGACGCCCATCAGCACCGACACGAGCAGCAGGCCACGCCGTACCGCGGGCGTGCGGCGTACCTCGGCAAGGCCGCTGCGCAGCACGTCGAAGTACCGCTGCCGCTTACCCGAGCCGGAGCCCGAGCGGCCCCGGGATTCCGGGAGCGACCAGCCGACCGCGGCCGCCAGCACCGGCGCCGCGACGCTGGCCAGGCCCACCAAGGGGTAGCCGCCCAGGGCCAGTACCGGCCCGGTCAGACCGGTCGCGATGACCTGTCCGATCGTGCTCGCCGCCTCCGACCGGCCGATGAGCCGGGCGTACGAGCCGGACGCCCCCGCCCGCGACAGTTCCTCGTAGACCAGGGCCTGCAGGGTGCCCGACTGCAGGGCACTCCCGGCACCCCAGAGCACGAAGCCGGCCGCGAAGGCGAGATACGACGGGAAAACGGTCCACAGCGCGTACCCGGCCCCGCCCAGCAGCGGGGCGAGCGTCAGCAACCATCTACGGGAGAAGACGTCCGCCCATACGCCGGACGGCACCTCGAGCACGAACCCGGTAACCGACCAGATGGCGAACAGCGACGAGATTTCCGCGGGGGAGAGCCCGGTGTCGGCGAACAGCACCGCATACACCGGGTACAGCACGATGAAGTCGTTCAGGAATGCGTAGGCGTACAGCCTGCGCGCGAGCCTGACCTCAGCCGAGGATCAATGTCGCCACTTCATGCCTCGTAGCTTACGATGCGACACCGCCGAGGCGTACACATTAATTTTCCACAGCCTGTGGATAGATCAGGGAACATGGTTTCGGGGCCCGTGCATTACGGTCGTGCTCATGGCCGAGGACCACGGATTCACGCACCAGATCCGCGTACGCTACGGCGACTGCGACATGCAGGGCGTCGTGTTCAACCCCCACTACTTCGCGTACGTCGACGACGCGATGGACACCTGGCTGCTGGCCACGCTCGGCGAGAACTACCTCGAGCGGTTCGACTACATGGTCAAGAAGGCGTCCATCGAGTGGTTCGCGCCGGCCCGGGCCCGAGATGTCGTCGACCTGCGGCCGGCGGTCACTCGTTGGGGCCGGTCGTCGTTCGACGTGAGCATCGCCCTCGAGGTCGGGTCGCAGCTGATCGCCCGCGCCGACCTGCTGCTCATCAGCGTCAAGCCGGGCGCGCACGAACCGCAGGCCGTTCCGGAGACCGTTCGACGCGCCCTGGGCTCCGAGGAAACAGTGCGTACCTAATGGGCCTAAGGGCTCGGCCGCTCGCGCAGGCATAGTCTCGCAACCATGTACGACGCGATGATGGCCGAGACCACAAAGATCATCGGACACAACGGCGACCCGATCGAGGCGTACCTCGCGCGCCCGCTTGGCCCTGGGCCGTACGGCAGTGTGGTGGTCATCCATCACATGCCCGGGTTCGACGAGGGCAGCAAGGAGATCGTGCGGCGGTTCGCCACGCACGGCTACCTTGCGATCTGCCCCAACCTGCACTATCGCGAGGCGCCCGGGGCGAGCCCCGACGACGCGTCGGCGGCCAACCGCGCCGCCGGCGGCGTGCCCGACGATCGGCTGGTCGGCGACGTCGATGCAGCCGCCCAGTGCCTGAAGCGGCTGCCGTCGTCCAACGGCAAGGCCGGCACGATCGGCTACTGCTCGGGCGGCCGGCAGTCGTTCCTGGCCGCCTGCTCACTCGACCTCGAGGCGGCCGTCGACTGCTACGGCGCGTTCGTCGTACGCAAGCCGCCCCAAGGCGCACCCGTCCCGGCCGCCGTACATCCGATCGTCGACCTGGCGCCGCAGTTGTCGTGCCCGCTGCTCGGGCTGTTCGGCGCCGAGGACAAGTACCCGGCCCCGGACGAGGTCGCGGAGCTGGAGGAGGCCCTGACCAAGGCCGGCAAGACGTTCGAATTCCATACGTATGAGAACGCCGGCCACGCGTTCTTCTCCGTCGAACGGCCCAACTACCGGCCGGAGGCGGCGAAGGACGGCTGGCGGCGCGTGTTCGCCTTCTTCGACCAGCACCTCGGCGGCTGACGTGTGCACCTACGTGACGCACCAGGTCGACATGGCGGGCAGCGGCAAGGGTCCCGACGGCTGGTTCGGCCTCACCCAGGCCAGCGTCTACGTGGACCATCCGTACGACGCGCCGTACGAGCACACGCTCAACATCGACTTCGCCGACCCGGCGCGGGGCCCCGCGGCGCGGGTCGCGGTCGAGCTGACCGAGGAGTCGGCGCTCGCCCTCATCGACGCGATCAGGGCCGCGCTCGCCTCCGCCCCGCCGGGCATCGCCGCCGACGCGTCCGCGTCTCCTGCGGCCGCGTCGTACGGCTGACCCCGCACGGCCGACCCCGCACGGCTTATCTGGTTCAGCGCGTCGTGCCGTACAGGCGCGCGGGCAGCGTCGTACGAGACCGGGTCGCAGCGGACGTCAGCCCATCCGATGTCGTGACGGCGCTGGGGTTGACACCGCCGGGTGGCCAGGGGTGGATGCCGTCGGTCGCCGGGGTCGAGCGCAGAAGACGCGGCGGCTTGCGTACGTGCGTGCCCTGCTCGAAGGCGTACGCGAGCGCGAGCAGCTTCGGCTCGGCCCAGCGTCCGGCCATGAACGAGACGCCGACGGGCAGCTCGAACGCGTGCCCGGCCGGGACGGTGATGTTCGGGTACCCGGACACGGCCGCGAGCGTCGAGCTGCCGAGCAGGAAGTGGTCACCGTTGATCACGTCGGTCGGCCACGCCGGGCTGCCGGTCGGCGCGATGATCGCGTCGAGCTGGTGCTCGGCGAGGGTCTGGTCGATCGCCTGCTGTGCCAGCGACGTCGCGGTCTTCCGGGGTTCGGCGCACGCGGGGTCGTTCAGGTCACCGCTCGTGTCCTGGGCCGCCTCGAAGATCTCTTGGCCGAAGAACGGCATCTCGCGGGCGGCGTTGGCCCGGTTGAAGGCGATCAGCCCGGCGAGGTCGCGCGGGTGGTCGCCGGGGGTCGCCGCCAGGTAGGCGTTGATGTCGTGCTTGAACTCGCACAGCAGCGCGGTGAACTCGGGGCCCCCGATGCCGTCGAGGTTCGGCGGGTCGGCCGGGTCCACCACGGTGGCGCCGAGGCCGCGCAGCCTGGCGATCGTCTGGTCGACGATCGCGTCCGTCTCGTTGCTGGCCCCGGTGTTGCCGGCCCGCCACACACCGATGCGGGCGCCGCGCAGCGCGTTCTTGTCGAGGAAGCGCGTGTAGTCGGGCGGGTTCTCGGCCGCCTGGGTCGGCGGGTCGGCCGGGTCGGCGCCCTGGACTGCGGCGAGCAGTACGGCCGTGTCGGTGACGTTGCGGGTCATCGGCCCGGCGGTGTCCTGCATCTCCGACAGCGGCACGATCCCGCCGCGGCTCACCCGGCCCAGCGTGGGCTTCAGCCCGACCAGGTCGTTGGCCCCGCTGGGACAGACGACCGAGCCGTCGGTCTCCGTGCCGATCGCCACCGTGGCCATGTCGGCGGCGACGCCGGCGCCCGACCCCGAACTGGATCCGCAGGGGTTGTGGTCGAGCGCATACGGGTTGTTGGTCTGCCCGCCGACGCCGCTCCAGCCGCTGGACGACTGAGTGGAACGGAAGTTCGCCCACTCCGACAGGTTGGCCTTGCCGATGATCACCGCGCCGCCGGCCTGGAGCCGGTCGACGATGAACGCGTCGCCCGGCCTGGCCTTGGCCAGCGCGAGCGAGCCGGCCGTCGTGGGCTGGTTCGCCGTGTTGATGTTGTCCTTGAGCAGGACCGGAATGCCGTCCATCGGGCCGCGCAGCGCACCCTTCTTACGGCGTGCGTCGCTCGCCTTGGCCTGGTCCAGCGCATCTGGACCGACCGCCAGTACGGAGTGCAGCAGCGGCCGGTCCACCCGCTGGATCCGGTCGAGGTAGAACCTGGTCAGCGCGACCGACGTCAGCCGCCCGGCGGCCATCGCCCGCTGCAGGTCGGGGATGGTCGCCTTGTCGACGTCGACCCCGCCGGGACCGGCGCTCGCGGCCGACCCCACTGGCCCGCCCGAGACCACGAGACCCCCGACCAGCAGCAGTCCCGCACCTACAGATACCCATCGGATGCCGTACCGCATGACCCTCACCGCCCACGCAGGAGATCACCGAAACTCATCCACAGAACAGCGAAGTCAGCACTTCGTCAAGAGACCGTACGGCCGACAGGTCAAGGCTGCTGGACGGACCAGCTGTTGCCGTCCGGGTCCTTGAAGAACACGAAGGCGCCCCATGGGAACCGCTGAACTTCGCTGACCTCGACGCCGCGCCCGGCGAGCTCCGCACGGGCCGCCTCGATATCCGAGACCACTATCTGCAGGCCCTGCACCGAGCCGGGCGGCATGTCGACGAGGCCGGTCCCTATCGAGATCGAGCAGGCCGACCCCGGCGGCGTCAGCTGGACGAACCGCAGTTGCTCGTTGACCTGATGATCGTGGTCGACGTTGAAACCGACCTGCTCGCTGTAGAACGCCTTCGCCCGATCCACATCCGCCACGGGAACCGGCACCAGTTCGAGCTTCCAGTCCATGTCCTGCACCCCTCTGGCTCGCGGAAGGGAACCCTATGTTCCCCGCAACGCGGAGCCTAGAGGCCGGCACCGACAATTCGTGGGCGCATGGCCGGGGACACCGGTTACGGCACTACTCAGGTGAAGGCTGCGGGAGGGGGCGAGGTAGTCCACCGGCTTGCGGTAGTAGCCAGGCGGCAGGTATTGGCTGGTCACGCGGTATGAGGCGTGAAAACAGCGGTGACGGTACGGCCTGCGGCGCCGCCGCGCCAACTCCAGGAGGAGGCGGTGGCGCCGATCAGGTGGAGCCCGCGGCCGTGGCCGGCCAGGTAGTCAGGCTCGGCTGGTCGCGGTTCGGACGGGCCGCCCTGGTCGGTGATGGAGACGGCCACGCAGTCACCGCGCCACCGCCGTACCTCCACGACGAACAGACCGCCCGGGGCGGCGGACCGGGTGTGCTGGATCGCGTTCGCGGCCATCTCGGCGACGGCCTGGACGGCGTCGTCGGTGCACGGGTGGTCGGCGAGCAGGAAGGCCACGAAGCGCCGGACGTGACCGGCTTGATCGGCGCGACCCGGAAAGGTCCGGCGCCAGCACTGGCCACACTCGGGGATCGACGTATCGGCGTCCACGGTAGGGGTCGTCACGACTTTCCTTGTAGATCGGACGGAAACATACATAAGGGATTCGTAGGCATGGATGCCACGGATGTCGTATCCGCGGAGCAAGACGTGAGCCAACCCCCGCCGGCGGCGTTAGGCCGCCGCGGCGGCGGTCCACCGGCCGGCCGTCGCTACCGCGGAGATCCGGGCCGCCAGCTCTTCGGGTGTGGCGGCCTCGATCAGCGACGGGTACCAGCAGTCGGGCGGTGGCAGTGTCCACCAGGCGCGGGTTGCGGCGCCGTACCAGCACTGCCAGCCGGAAAAGTCCTGCTTCAGCCGCCGCGCCGTCTCGTCGTTCATGTCGAAGCCACGCTTCTCCCTGCGTATATGCGTACAACTCGCGGTTACGGCCCACCAGCCTGGCCTGATCGGCATACGCTCGGGAAGAGCCGGAGACAGACCAACGACAAAGTGTTTGAAGCTCCGTTGCAAACGCGCCGCGCCTTTGCAAACTCGGGAGATTGCTTATGCCCCGCCGCCCCCGCGACCCTGGCACACCCCAATCACCCGCCGAATACTTCGGCGCCGAGCTGCGCGCCTACCGCGAGACGGCCGGCCTGTCGCGCCCGCAGCTCGCCGAAAAGCTGGGCTGTACGGGTCAGTGGGTCGGCCAGATCGAGCTGACCACCAGCGTCCCGTCCGAGGCCTTTGCCGACGACCTCGACACCTTCTT
>DATBKU010000127.1:0-8710 GCA_036555725.1 Streptosporangiaceae bacterium
TGAAGCCACCGCCCTCGGCACGGAGCACGACGACCCGCACGGCCGGCTCCGCGCCCAGGGCGGTCAACGCGTCCGCGAGGGCATGCCAGCCCGCGACCGGCAGGGCGTTGACTGGCGGGTTCGCCACGACCACCTCGCCGATACCGTCGCCGTCCACACTCGACGTGATCACGGCACCTCCTACGGATGCTGGCTGCTGACGGAGATGACCTCGCCGACGAGGTACGACGCGTAGTCGCTGGCGAGGAAGACGATGACGTTGGCGACCTCCCAGGGCTCGGCGTACCGGCCGTACGCCTCGCGCCGGGTCAGCTCGGCCAGCAACTCCTCGCTGGTCACCTTGGCCAGGTGGGGGTGCATGGCCAGGCTGGGCGCGACGGCGTTGATCCGTACGCCGTGGTCGACCGCCTCCAGCGCCGCGCAGCGGGTCAGCGCCATCACACCGGCCTTGGCCGCCGCGTAGTGCGCCTGCCCGCGCTGCGCCCGCCAGCCGATCACCGAGGAGTTGTTCACGATCACCCCGGCGTGCTGCCCGGCCATCACGCGCAGCGCCGCCCGGGTGCAGCGGAAGGTTCCGGTCAGCGTGACGTCGAGCACCTTCGACCACTGTTCGTCGGTCATGTCCACGATGTCCGCCGTACCGCCGAGGCCCGCGTTGTTGACCGCGATGTCGACCCGGCCGAACCGCTCGACCGCGGCGGCGTACAAGGCCTGCACCCGTGCCTCGTCGGTGACGTCGCACGGCACCGCAGCAACGATGCCGTCGCCGTACGTCTCGATGAGTTCGGCCTCGAACGCCTTGAGCCGGCGTTCGTGGGCGTCGCTGACGACGACGCGCGCGTCCTCCTCCAGGCAGCGCCGCGCCGTGGCCCCGCCGATGCCGGCGCCGGCGGCGGCCGTGATGACGACGATCTTGTCCGTGAGCAGCCCGTGGCCCTCGGGATAGGCCGGGGGGACGGATAGGTCCACGTATCGCCTCTCTTGCGCGGGTGTTCCTACTGTACCAAGCACTTGTTTGGTACGCCTGAAGTGCGGGGGCTGTTCGCGCTGGTCCCTGGAGGGGGGATCATTGAAGAGAAAGAAAGACGTGTCAAGCGAAGGGTCAGCAAGGCGTGCCCAGGATCCAGGGCTGCGACGTCTTCCGGATGGCGATGCCGCACGGAAGGCGCCGGCAGAGCATTCTCGTCCGCCTCACCGGGGCCGACGGCCTGGCGGGCTGGGGTGAGGCGCCGTTGCGCGTGGACGCCGATACCGACCCGGCCTGGGACGATATCGAAGAACGACTCGGCCCGGCGCTGCTGGGTCTCGACTGGGACCGGCCCGAGGACGTCTCCGGCGTGGCCGAGCTCGGCGCCCGGCGGGCGGCCGCCGCGATCGACATCGCCTGCTGGGACCTGTGGTGCCGCGGCCGCGGCGTGCCGCTTTCGCACGCGCTCGGCGGCACCCGTACGTCCGTGGTCATCGGCGCGCATGTGACCGCCGAGCCGTCGCTGGACACACTGGTGTCGCGGGTCAACCGGTACGTCGGCGCCGGCTACACCCGGGTCACCGTCGCCGTACGGCCCGGCTGGGACATCGAGCCGGTACGGACCGTACGCCACGCCTACCCCGCCCTGGCCCTGATCGCCGACGCCGGCGGCGCCTACGCGGAGACGCCCGAGCACCTCGACGCACTGCTGGCCCTCGACGGGTACGGCCTGGTCGCGATCGAGCGCCCGTTCCCCGCCGACGACCTCGCCGCGCACGCCCGCTTGCAGGGGAAGCTCAGCACGGCGCTGTGCCCGTACGTCGGCGACCTCGACACCCTCGACGCCGCGATCGCGCTGGAGGCCGGCCGCGCGCTCAGCCTGCGACCCGCCCATCTCGGCGGCCTGACCGCGGCCCGTAGCGCGCACGACCGGGCCTACGCCGCCGGCTGGGACGTGTGGTGCGGCGGGACCGGCACGTTCGGCATCGGGCAGGCGGCCGAGGTCGCGGTGGCAGGGCTGCCCGGCTGCACGCTGCCCAGCGACGTATACGAGACGACGGGTGGCCCGGCGTTCGTGTCGCCACCGGTACGGGCGAGCGGCGGCGTGATGGCGGTGCCGTTCACCCAGACGGGCCTGGGCTACGACGTCGACGAGACCGCCATCGCCCGCCTCGCCACCAAAGCCGTCCGGATCCCGGCTTAATGCCCCCGGCGAGCGCCGGCGCGACGGTCTGGGTGGTGGCCGGGCCGCCGGGCAGCGGAAAGTCCACGGTTGCCGAACTGCTGCTGCGGCGCCTGCGACCGATCCCGGCGCTGCTCGACAAAGACACGATGTACGGCTCGTTCGTCCACGCGACCCTCGCGACGGCCGGGCACCCGGACGGCGAGCGCGAGGGCCCGTGGTACGACGAGCACATCAAGCGGCACGAGTACGCCGGGATGACAGCCACGGCTCGTGAGATCCGGTCGTACGGCTGCCCGGTCCTGCTCAGCGGGCCGTTCACCGGTCAGATCCACTCGGCCGCCCGCTGGCGGTCCTGGGTGGCCGACCTCGGCGGGCCGCCCGTACATCTGGTCTGGATCCGCATCGACGCCGACACCCTCGAGGAGCGGCTCCGGGCGCGGGGTCTGCCGCGCGACGCGGGCAAGCTGGCGCGGTTCGCCGAGTTCACGCGTGCCATCCAGCCCGGCGAGCCGCCGTCCGTGCCGCATCTCGCCGTCGACAACCGGCTCGGCGCCGAGCCGCTCGACCGGCAGCTCGCCGCTCTCGTCACCTAGGAAGACCTGGGAAGGATTACGGCCAGGACTGCCCCGGACTCGACCTGCTGGCCCTCCCTTACGTTCAGCTCGGTCAGCACCCCGGAGGACGGGGCTACGATGCGATGCTCCATCTTCATCGCCTCGAGGTCGACGATCGGCTGCCCCTCGGTGATATCGGCCCCCTGCTCCGCCAGCACCCGTACGACCGAGCCGGGCATGGGGGCGAGCAGCGAGCCGGGCGCCACCAGGCCCTCCGGGTCGGCGAAGCGCGGCAGCGCCCGCAGCGCGACGGAGCCGAGCTCCGAATCGACGAAGACGTCGGCATAGCCGCCGACAGGGACACCGGCAGAGCTACCGTCGCCGATCGCGCGGACGGCGAAAACGCGCCGCACTCCCCCGGCCTCCAGCGTGATCTCCCGCGGCGTGGCGCGTACCAGGTGTACGCCGGGGTGGTCATCGGCGCGCAATCCGTCGCGGGTGAACCGGTAGGCGACCTCGATGTCGCCGTACGGCCCGGCGTAGGTCTTCCGCTGCGGCTGGGACGGCAGGTTCCGCCAGCCGGACCGGATGCCGTCCAGCACTTTCGCGCCCGCCCGGTTCGCGGCGGCGTCGGCCAGCGCCGCGGCGAGGGCGGACAGCCGCACGGTCGCCTCGTCGGCCAGCGGGTCGGTCAGCCGGTGGCGGGTCAGGTAGCCGGTGTCGGTCGCCCCCGCGAGGAAGTGCTCCTCGGTGAGGACCCGGACGAGCAGGTCGCGGTTGCAGGTGACGCCGTGGATCCGCGCGCCGCGCAACGCCGCGGCGAGCCGCCGGGCCGCCGCCGTACGGGTGGACGCCCACGCGATGACCTTGGCGAGCATCGAGTCGTAGTGCACGCCGATCTCACTGCCGCTGCGCACGCCGGAGTCGAGCCGGAGGCCGTAGGAGGGCGGCACCCGGAACTCGGCGTCGACGTCCGGGATCTCAAAAGTGTGCAGGACGCCGGTGGCCGGTCGCCAGTCCGCGGCGGGATCCTCGGCGTACAGCCGTACCTCGATGGCATGCCCGCGCGGCTCGGGCGGGTTCGCCGGCAGCCGCGCCCCCTCGGCGACCTCGATCTGCAGCCGGACGAGATCGACGCCGTACACACATTCGGTGACCGGGTGCTCGACCTGCAGGCGAGTGTTGACCTCGAGGAAGAAGAACCGTCCATCCTGGTCGAGCAGGAACTCGACGGTGCCGGCGCCCTCGTACCCGATCGCGTGCGCCGCGTTCGCCGCCGCCTCGTACAGACGCGTGCGCAGCGGCGGGTCCACCGCGGGCGAGGGCGCCTCCTCGAGGATCTTCTGGTGCCGGCGCTGGATCGAGCACTCGCGCTCCCCCAGCGTCCAGACGGTGCCGTGCCGGTCGGCGAGGATCTGCACCTCGACGTGGCGGCCGCCCTCCAGCAGCGGCTCGCAGAAGACCGTGGGGTCGCCGAAGGCGGACTGTGCCTCCCGGCGTGCCGCGGCCACGGCGTCGCCGAGGTCGGCGCGGTTCCGTACGATCCGCATGCCGCGTCCGCCGCCGCCCGCCGATGCCTTGACCAGCAGCGGCAGGTCGGCGTCCGTGACGTCTTCGGGATCGAGCTCGGGCAGCACCGGTACGCCCGCGTCGGCCATGAGTTTCTTGGCCTCGATCTTCGAGCCCATCGCCTCGATGGCGGCGGCGGGCGGGCCGATCCAGGTCAGCCCGGCGTCGGTGACGGCCCGGGCGAAGTCGGCGCGCTCGGACAGGAAGCCGTACCCAGGGTGGATCGCGTCGGCACCCGCGGCCAGGGCAGCCTCGATGATCAGGTCGGCGCGCAGGTACGTCTCGGCCGGTGTCGCGCCCGGCAGCCGTACGGCCGCGTTCGGCTCCGTGCCGGTCGCAGCGGCGCCGGCCACCGCGGTGCCGGTCGCAGCGGCGCCGGTTACCGCGCCGTCGGTCGCAGCGGCGTGCGGCAGGTTCGTGTCGGAGTCCGCGTCGACGTGGGCGTCGTCGTCGGCGTCGGAGAACACGGCCACGGTCGAGACGCCGAGGTCGGCGCAGGTACGGAAGATGCGCCGGGCGATCTCACCCCGGTTGGCGACGAGCAGGCAATTGATCATGGTCACGATCACATCCTGAAGACGCCGAAGCCGTTGCCGCGGGTGCCCTCGACGGGTGCGTTGTGGATCACCGACAGGCAGAACCCGAGGACCGTACGGGTGTCGCGCGGGTCGATGACGCCGTCGTCGTACAGCCGTCCGGACAAGAAGAAGGGGAGCGATTCGGCCTCGATCTGGGTCTCGACCATCTCGCGCATGGCCTTGTCCTGCTCCTCGTCGTACACCTGCCCGCGCGCCGCCGCGGCCTGCCTGGCCACGATCGACAGCACCCCGGCGAGCTGCTGCGGACCCATGACGGCCGACTTGGCGCTCGGCCAGGTGAACAGGAACCGCGGGTCGTACGCCCGGCCGCACATGCCGTAGTTGCCGGCGCCGTACGAGGCGCCCATGATGATCGACAGATGCGGCACCTTGCTGTTGGCGACCGCGTTGATCATCAGGGCGCCGTGCTTGATGATGCCGGCCTGCTCGTACTCCCTGCCGACCATGTATCCGGTCGTGTTGTGCAGGAAGAGCAGCGGAGTGTCGCTCTGGTTGGCCAGCTGGATGAACTGGGCGGCCTTCTGCGACTCCTGACTGAACAGCACGCCCTGGGCGTTGGCGAGGATGCCGATGGGGTACCCGTGCAGGCGCGCCCATCCGGTGACCAGGCTGGTGCCGTACAGCGGCTTGAACTCGTCGAACTCCGAACCGTCGACGATGCGGGCGATCACCTCGTGCGGGTCGAACGGGATCTTGAGGTCTTCGGGGACGATGCCGAGTAGTTCGTCCTCGTCGTACCTGGGTGCCATGAGGGTGGTGGTCGGGGCCTGCCCGAGTTTGCGATGGTTGAGGCGGCTGACGATCTGGCGCCCGATGCGCAGCGCGTCGGCCTCGTCGGCGGCCATATAGTCAGCCAGGCCGGACGTACGGGAGTGCATCTCGGCGCCGCCCAGCTCCTCGTCCCCGGACTCCTCGCCGGTGGCCATCTTGACCAGCGGCGGACCCCCGAGGAACACCTTGGCCCGCTCCTTGACCATGACGACGTAGTCGCACATGCCCGGGGTGTACGCTCCGCCGGCCGTCGAGTTGCCGAAGACCAGCGCGATCGTCGGGATGCCGGCGGCGGACAGCCGGGTCAGGTCGCGGAATGCTCGTCCCCCGGGGATGAAAATCTCCTTCTGGGTGGGCAGGTCGGCGCCGCCGGACTCGACAAGGTGGAAGGACGGCAGCCGGTTCTCGAAGGCGATGTCGGAAGCGCGGAAGCTCTTCTTGACCGTCCACGGGTTGCTGGAGCCGCCCCGTACGGTCGGATCGTTGGCCGTGATCAGGCATTCCACGCCCTCGACGGCACCGATCCCGGTGACCACGCTGGCCCCGACGGGGAAGTCGGTGCCCCAGGCGGCCAGCGGGCTGAGCTCGAGGAACGGCGAGTCCGGGTCGAGCAGCAGCTCGATGCGCTCGCGGGCCAGCAGCTTGCCGCGCTTACGGTGCCGCTCGACGTACTTCTCGCCGCCACCCTCCAGCGCTTTCCGCTGTTCCTGGTCGAGCTGTTCGAGCTTGCTCAGCATGGCGGCGCGACGCTGTTGGTAGTCGTCGCCGTTCGTGTCGAGGGTGCTTTTGAGGACGGTCATGCTTTGTCCGGATCGGTGGCCTGCTGCGCCTCGGGGCTCGACTGTGCCTCGGGGCTCGACTGTGCCTCGGGAACCGATTGCGCCCCGGAGATCGATTGGGCTTCAGAGATCGATTGGGCTTCAGAGATCGGTTGCGCCTCGGGGAGCAACAGCGCTTCGGGGATGTCGACCGTACGCGACCGCAGCCATTCGCCGAGGGCCTTGCCCTGCGGATCGAAGCGCGTCGACGCGGCCACGCCCTCCTGGAGTAGCCCTTCGATCACGAAGTTGACGGCTCGGAGGTTGGGGAGAAGGTGGCGGGTCACGGTGTGCTTCGCCGTCTCGGGGAGCAGTTCCTTGAGCCTCCGCTCATCGAGCGCTTGCACCAGCCACCGCCATTGATCGTCGGTACGTGCCCACACGCCGATGTTGGCATCCCCGCCCTTGTCGCCGCTGCGCGCCCCCGCGATCCGCCCGAGCGGCGCTCGTACGGTAGGACCATACGGCTGCGGTATGCCTCGTACGGCGGTCGTCTCCGCGTACGGCCGCGACGCCTCAAGCCGCGATCCCTCACCGAGCGCCGACAGCGCGCCAGACGACGCTTCTATGCCTGACGACGGTTCCATGCCGGGCGCAGGTGGTCTGGCCGACTCCGGTTCCACGGCGGGCAAACGCTCCACAGCGGACGCCGATTCCCTGCCGGGCGAAGGCTCCCGCCACGGCGATGCGGATTGCGCCGCGCTGACAACTGGGGTCGGCTCGACGATCAGGCGGGTGCCGTCCGGGAGCACGGCCGTCTGCTCGATCAGCGCGTTGTCGACGTACGCGGCGGTAAAGACGCCGTACGGCGTGCCGTTCGCGGGCGGCGCGGCCATGGTGAAGCCGGGGTAGCTCGCCAAGGCGAGTTCGACGGCAGCACCGCTGAAGGCCCGGCCGACCTTGTTCTGATCGGGATCCTTGACGGCGCAGCGCAAGACGGTGGAGGCCGCCCCTTGGGTGTCGCCGTCGCCGGGCACGCCGATGAGGGTCCACTCGACGTTCGCCGGGCGATGATCGGCGATGGCCGCCTCCATCTGCTGCCGGACGAGGTCGGCCTTCGCGTCGATGCCCAGGCCGGTCAGAATGAAGGACACCTCATTGCGGAAGCCGCCCAGGTGGTTGAGGCACACCTTGGTGGTCGGTGGCGGCGGCTCACCCTGCGTGCCGGTGATCCGTACCCGATCCGGGCCATCCGCACTGAGCTCAACGGTGTCGAAGCGCGTGGTGACGTCGGGTCCTTGGTAGCGGGGGTCACCGATCTCGTAAAGGAGCTGGGCGGTCACCGTTTCCGTGGTCACCGCCCCCTCGGTGCGTGGGTGTTTGGTGATGACGCTCGAGCCGTCATGGTGGATCTCGGCGGTCGGAAAGCCAGGTGCCTTTACATTGTAGATTTCTTGGAAGAAGGCATAGTTGCCGCCTGTCGCCTGCGCTCCGCACTCGAGAACATGTCCCGCGACGGTGGCGCCCGCGAGGGCGTCCCAGTCGTCGCGCTCCCACCCGAAGTGCGCCGCAGCCGGGCCGACGACGAGCGAGGCGTCGGTCACCCGGCCGGTGACGACGACGTTGGCGCCGCGGCGCAGGCAGGCGGCGATACCCCACGCGCCGAGATAGGCATTGGCCGTAAGCGGTTGGCCGAGTTCGAGTTCCTTTGCGCGCGGCAGCAGATCGTCGCCCTCGACGTGCGCGACAGTAACGTCGAGCCCGAGACGGCCGACGAGGTCGCGCAGCTTTCCAGCGAGGGCGGCGGGGTTGAGACCGCCCGCATCGCTGACGATCGTGACGCCGCGTTCACTGGCAAGCCCGAGGCACTCTTCCATCTGACGGAGGAACGTGCTCGCATAGCCGGCGTCCGGATCCTTGAGTTTGGCGCGGCCCAGGATGAGCATCGTCAGCTCGGCCAAATAGTCGCCCGTCAGGACGTCGAGCGGACCGCCCTCCAGCATCTCGCGGACGGCGCTGAACCGATCCCCGTAGAACCCCGAGGCGTTCCCGATCCGTAGCGGCCGTGCAAGCTCTGCCATGCGTGCACCCTGCCAGCGCCCTCCCCAAAAATCAATCGCCCTTGATTCGCCTGGCAGCGAGCTCAAAACAGAAATGGCTTTATAAAGAAAGAGGCCCCGGTGCCGGGGCCTCTTTCTGTGTTTGTGTTCGGCGGCGTCCTACTCTCCCACATGGTCTCCCGTGCAGTACCATCGGCGCTGGTGGGCTTAACTTCCGGGTTCGGTATGGGTCCGGGTGTTTCCCCG
>DATBKU010000128.1:0-14069 GCA_036555725.1 Streptosporangiaceae bacterium
CCCCGACGGGTGTGATGAACCGAGCGCTCATCGGCGTACTAGCTCCCACATAGCGGTCACAGCACGCGCTGAGCTTACTGAGACTCCAGAGGTTCGGAAAGGGTATTGGTTAGGACGAGTACACAACTGTGACCTGCGGCTTGATCAATTCGGCCGGCGATGCACGTTGACTGGCCAGGTCACGCGGTGCGACGGGCGGTAACACCAGCGTTAGCGCGGTCGGCCGATCGCGCTCACGAGATCGAGGGCGAGGATCAGGTCGAGGTGGACGAACGTCTCGAACTTCGCGCCCGGTGGAGGTTCGGGGTCGGCGGCGAGGCGGTCCATGACGGAGAGTGCGCCGGGGACGTCGAGGTCGTTGTCCAGGGCGGCGCCGGCCTCGGCGACGTATTCGGCGGACATGGGTTTGCCGGGCGCGTCGGCCCAGGCGGCGACCAGGTTGCGCCAGCGCGCGAGCAGGTCGCCGGACGGAGCGGCGTCCACAGGGGACCGGTAGTGCGTGGCCAGGAGCGCCAGCCGCTGGGACGGGGGATCGGCGTGGGGCGGCAACTCGCCGGAGGGCGCCACCATGACGGTACGGCCGGACTGCGCGACGTCGGAGACATGCAGGTCGGCCTCGTCCGGGTCCCACTCCATCGGCTGGACGTTCAGCGCGGCCAGGTCGCGCCCAGAAGGGCCGGAGCGGCCGATCAGCACCTGATGGCCGCGCCGGTGAGCCACCCGGCGCAGGACGTCCGCGACGACGTGGACGCGGGGGTCGGAGCCGTGCACCTGGATGCGCACCGGCCCGGGGTGCAGCTCGTGCAGGGCGTCGGTCGCCGGGTCGTACAGCCGCAGCATGTCAGACGGTGCGGAGCGCGGTCCGCGGGGCCTCGACGGCCGGCGCGGTGGACGACGAGGACGAGGCACCTGACGAGGCGCCGTACGACGCGGAGGAGGACATGAAAGGCGAAGAGCCGGCCGTGAGTTCGGCTACATCCGGGATGTCGTCGCGCGACGTGTCGGCCTTGCGTACGGCGGCGAACCGGAGCCGTACGTAGTCGGCGACCCAGCCGGACTCGCGGCGCAGCGCCGGGGCGGCCAGGTCGTTGATCCGCATCAGCAGCGGCTCGACCATCTCGGCAGGTACCCGGGCGAGCGGCTCGGCGGCGAACACGCGGACCCAGTCGGCGGCGCCGTTCGAGCTCTGCGTCATGCGGGTCGGCCGCTCGGCGTACTCGAGCAGCCGTACGGTGAAGCCGCCGTCCTCGAGCCGGGTCGCGTACTCGGCGGGGGTGGGGAAGTACCACGGCAGCTCGGGCTCGGGCAGGCCGAACTCGCGCCAGGCCGTCAGCATGGCGGCGACCAGCTCGGCGCAGTTGCCGGCGCCGCCCATCTCGGCGACGAACCGGCCGCCGGCCCGCAGGGCCGCGTGCACCTGCGTGACGACCGCGTCCGGGTCGCGAATCAGCCAGTGCAGCGCGCCGTTCGAGGCGACGGCGTCGTAGCGTTCGGCGACCGTGAAGTCATGGGCGTCTCCAACGGTGAACGACAGCTCTGGGTACTGCGCCTTCGCCTTCGCGATCATCTCGGGGCTGCCGTCGATGCCCAGCACGTCGGCGCCGCGCGCGGAGATCTCCGCGGCCAGCGCGCCGGCGCCGCAGCCCAGGTCGATGATCTTCTCGTCCGGCTGCGGGTCGAGCAGATCGACCAGCGGCGCGCCGTGCGCGGACACATACCCGAAGGCGGAGTCGTACGTCGCAACGGCCCAGTTCACGCTTGCAACATAGCCGACAAATCCCGGCAGTCGAGGCACGTCTGACATCCCGCACGCTGGGTCACGGGCATGTCACCCTGACGGCGTACGAGAGTGGACAAACAGTCGGTAGGTCAGTCAATCGAACCCCATCATTAGAATCGCGTTCTACAAGGCCGAACGAGGAGGGCGACGTGCCGTACACCCAGATCAGGTACGAGGTCACGGACGGAATCGCGACGATCACGCTCGACCGTCCGGAACGGCTGAACGCCTTCACGTTCGTCATGCGCGGCGAGCTCATCGACGCGTTCGACGAGGCCGATGGCGACGACGACGTTCGGGCCGTCGTGGTCACGGGCGCGGGCCGGGCCTTCTGCGCGGGTGCGGACCTCGGTCAGGGCGGCGCCACGTTCAACCACGACGTCAACGAAGAGAAATACGGTATGTACGGCGAGCGCCTCGACGACGGCACGGCGCGCGACGGCGGCGGCACGGTCGCGCTGCGCATCGCCGGCAGCCGCAAGCCGGTCATCGCCGCGATCAACGGGCCCGCGGTCGGGGTCGGCGTCACGATGACGCTGCCGATGGACGTACGGCTCGCCGCCGACACCGCGAAGTTCGGCTTCGTCTTCGCGCGCCGCGGCATCGTCACCGAGGCGGCGTCCAGCTGGTTCCTGCCCCGCATCGTCGGCATCGCGCAGGCCATGGAGTGGGCCGCGACCGGACGGGTCTTCGACGCCGACGAGGCGCTGCGCGGCCGGCTGATCTCGCGGAGCCATCCCGCCGCCGAGTTGCTCCCCGCCGCGTACGCGCTGGCCAGGGAGATCGCGGACAACACCTCGGCGGTCGCGGTGACGGCGATCCGGCGGCTGATGTGGTCGGGGCTGTCGGCGGCGTCGCCATGGGACGCGCACGTCGCCGACTCACGGCTCATGCACGCTCTGGGCGCCGCCCCCGACGTGGTCGAGGGCGTGACGGCGTTCCTGGAGAAGCGCCCGGCGAAGTTCCCCATGCGCGTCAGCGCCGACCTCCCCGCGGCCGTCCCCGACTGGCCATAACCCGCCTACGCCCTGACCTCGCCGCGGCCGCTCGTACGACGGGAAACCTGGTGCGGCGCGTACGAAAGGGTCTCGTACGGGAGTTTCGCTCGCGCGGAAGGGGAACGCTCGTATGAAACAAGTCGTACGAAACGTCTCGTACAGCACCGGCCGTACGTGAGGTTACGGGTCGCGGCGCCGCCGACGCGGCGGGGGCGCGGGTGGGACGACCTTGCCCGCCACCAGGACGTTCTCGGGGACCTCTACCAGCTCATCGTTGCGGCGCCGGACCAGCAGGACGCCGCGGGACCAGGATTCGAGAACACCGACGACGTCGCTGTACTCTCCGGTGGGCAGGCGCCGACGCAGCGAGACCCGCCGACCCACGTCGGCCGGTGTCACCGACACGACCAGACGTGCGGCAAAACGGGAAGACATGTGATGACCCCCATGTCGATAGAACCGGCCGCCGACAGCAATACTAGGGTCAACGAGCTTGCGGAGAGCCGTGGCATACGGCTGGGCCGGGAGATCCGAGAGGAGTAGGTAGTGACCTATATCATCGCGCAGCCGTGCGTGGACGTGCTCGACAAGGGGTGCATCGAGGAGTGCCCAGTCGACTGCATCTATGAAGGCAAGCGCATGCTCTATATCCACCCGGACGAGTGCGTCGACTGTGGTGCGTGCGAGCCGGTGTGCCCGGTTGAGGCGATCTTCTACGAGGACGACACCCCGGAGCAGTGGAAGGACTTCTATAAGGCCAACGTGGAGTTCTTCGACGACCTTGGCTCGCCTGGGGGGGCCTCGAAGGTAGGACAGATCGACAAGGATCATCCGATCGTCGCCGCGCTGCCCCCACAGGGCGAATAAGATCCTCCGGCATGCGTAGCCTGCCGGATTTTCCGTGGGATCGGCTTGCCCCCTACAAGCACGCAGCGGCCCTGCATGGGGACGGCATCGTCGACCTGTCCATCGGGACGCCGGTCGATCCGACGCCGCAGGCCGTGCAACGGGCGCTGCGGGCGGCGGCGGATGCTCCCGGATATCCCATGACATACGGCACCCCGCGACTGCGTGAGGCGGCCGCCGGGTGGATGCGGCGGCGACTCGGCGTCGCCGGTGCCGATCCCGACGCGGTACTGCCGGTGATCGGCACGAAGGAACTCGTCGCGTGGCTGCCCACGCTGCTCGGTGCCGGCCCCGGCGACGTCGTGGTCTTTCCCGAGCTGGCCTATCCGACGTACGACGTCGGGGCGCGGCTGTCCGGCGCCGAGTCGATGCCCGCCGACGGGCTGCTCAGCCTTGGCCCGGTCAACCCGAAGCTGGTCTGGCTCAACTCGCCGGCCAACCCGACCGGGCGGGTGCTACCGGCCGAACACCTTCGCAAGGTCGTCGCGTGGGCCCGCGAGCGCGGCGTGCTCGTCGTCAACGACGAGTGTTACGTCGAGCTCGGCTGGTCCAACGCTCCCGACGAGAAGCCGATCTCGATCCTGCACCCGGACGTGTGCGAGGGCTCGCACGAGGGCCTGCTGGCGGTGCACTCGCTGTCCAAGCGGTCCAACCTCGCCGGCTATCGCGCCGGGTTCCTCACCGGCGACGCCGCCGTGGTCAAGGAGCTGCTGGAGATCCGCAAGCACGCCGGCATGATGGTGCCCGCACCCGTGCAGGCGGCGATGACCGCGGCGTTCGACGACGACGCCCACGCGGACGAGCAGCGTGCCAGGTACGCCCGGCGGCGTGCGGCCCTGCGCAAGGCGTTTTTGTCGCACGGCTTCCGCATCGAGCACTCCGCGGCCGCCCTCTACCTGTGGGCGACGCTCGACGAGCCGTGCTGGGACACCGTGGCGCGGCTCGCCGACCTCGGCATCCTCGTCGCCCCCGGTGAGTTCTACGGCGCGGCCGGCAGCCACCACATCCGGGCCGCCTTCACCGCCACCGACGACCGCATCGCCGCCGCCGTCGCCCGCCTCACCGCCTGACCGCCGCCCTGCCTAACCCCGCCTGACCACCGCCCCGCCCGCCCGCCGCCCCGCCCCCGACCGCCGCCAGCCTGGGCAGCGCACCCCGACCACCGAACGCGCGACGACCGTGTGACCGGCGAATCGCCAGACCACCGGGTTGACCGGAGCTGTACCGTCGGGGCTGTGAAGATCGTCGCTGCCAAGGTCATCGTGACCTGCCCCGGGCGCAATTACGTCACACTAAAGATCACCACTGAGGACGGCGTCACCGGCGTGGGCGACGCGACGCTCAACGGGCGCGAGCTGTCGGTCGCCTCCTACCTGACCGATCACGTCTGCCCGCTGCTGATCGGCCGGGACGCGCACCAGATCGAGGACATCTGGCAGTACCTCTACAAGGGCGCGTACTGGCGGCGCGGGCCGGTCACCATGACGGCCATCGCCGCCGTCGACGTGGCGCTGTGGGACATCAAGGGTAAGGTCGCCGGCCTGCCGGTCTACCAGCTGCTGGGCGGTGCGGCCCGTACCGGTGTCACGATCTACGGGCACGCCAGCGGCGGCGACATCCCGGAACTGCTCGACGACGTCGCCCGCTTCCTGGACCTGGGCTACCGCGCGGTGCGGGTACAGGCGGCGGTGCCCGGGCTGGACAGGACGTACGGTATCCGCGCGGGGGGCGGCCATACGTACGAGCCCGCGGACGGCGCGAGGCCTGCCGAGGACGTGTGGGACACCGGCGCGTATCTCGACTTCGCGCCGACCATGATGGCGGCGGTCCGGGACCGGTACGGCTTCGGCTTCCACCTGCTGCACGACGTCCATCACCGGCTGACCCCGATCGAGGCGGGCCGGCTCGGCAGGTCGCTGGAGCCGTACCGCATGTTCTGGATCGAGGACCCCACTCCCGCCGAGGACCAGGCCGCGTTCCGGCTGATCAGGCAGCACACGACGACCCCGATCGCGGTCGGCGAAGTCTTCAACTCGATCTGGGACTGCCAGCGGCTGATCACGGAGCGGCTGATTGACTACATCCGTACGGCCGTCTCGCACACCGGCGGCATCACGCACCTGCGCCGCGTCTTCGGCCTGGCCGAGCTGTACGGCGTGCGGACGGGCTCGCACGGCGCCGGGGACCTGTCGCCGGTCTCGTTCGCGGCGGCGCTGCACGTCGACCTGTCGGTGCCGAACTTCGGCATCCAGGAGTACATGAGCCATCTCGACCCGGCCGGCGAGGTCTTCTCCCACGGCTACACGTTCGCCGACGGCCTCATGCATCCGGGCGACGCACCGGGCCTCGGCGTCGACATCGACGAGAAGGCGGCGGCGAGGTACCCGTACGACCCCAAGTACCTGCCGGTCAACCGCCTCCGCGACGGCACCATGCACGACTGGTGATCCATCCCGCGAGCCGCCGCCGAACATCATTCGGTTTGCCGTTTGGGTAAGTGTTAAATTACGGGACCAGCCGGTTCGTCCATCGAAGGGGACCTGTGGTGCAGCGCGAGATCTTCACCGAGGAGCACGCGGCCTTCCGTGACATGGTGCGGTCCTTCATCGCCAAGGAGATCGCGCCGTTTCACGAACAGTGGGAGAAGGACGGCGTCGTCTCCCGTGACGTGTGGCTTGCCGCCGGCCGGCAGGGCCTGCTCGGCATCGACATCGACGAGGAGTACGGCGGGGGCGGTAACGACGACTACCGCTACTACGTGATCTTCAATGAGGAGCTGGCTCGCGCCGGAGTGCACGGTCCCGGGTTCGCCGTACACAACGACATCAACGGGTCGTACTTCAAGCGGCTCTGTACGGATGAGCAGAAGCGGCGCTGGCTGCCAGGGTACTGCTCGGGTGAGATCATCACGGCGATCGCGATGACCGAGCCGGCCGCCGGCTCCGACCTGCAGGGCATCAAGACCACCGCGGTGCGCGACGGCGACGACTACGTCGTCAACGGGTCCAAGACCTTCATCTCGAACGGCATCCTCGCCGATCTGGTCATCCTGGTGGCCAAGACCGACCCGGCGGCGGGCGCCAAGGGTGTCAGCCTGCTCGTGGTCGAGCGCGGCATGCAGGGCTTCGAGCGCGGCCGCAACCTCGACAAGGTGGGCCTGCACGCTCAGGACACGGCCGAGCTGTTCTTCGACAACGTACGGGTGCCCGCGGCCAACCGCCTCGGCGAGGAGGGCATGGGCTTCATCTACCTGATGCAGAACCTCGCCAGGGAGCGGCTGTCGATCGGCGCCGCCGCGGTGACCGGCGCGGAGGCGGCGTTCGAGGAGACGCTGGAGTACTGCAAGACGCGGCAGGCGTTCGGCCGCCCGATCGGCAAGTTCCAGCACAACCGGTTCACGCTGGCCGAGATGAAGACCGAGCTCACGGTGGCCCGGGCGTTCACCGACCAATGCATTGTGGCGGAGACCGAGGACACGCTCAGCGCCGACGAGGCCGCCATGCTCAAATGGTGGAACACCGAGCTACTGGTCAAGGTCGTCGACCGGTGCGTTCAATTGCACGGCGGGTACGGCTACATGACCGAGTACCCGATCGCCAAGGCCTACCAGGACGCCAGAATCCAAACGATTTTCGGTGGGACCACCGAGATCATGAAGGAGATCATCGGCCGCGGCCTCGGCGTGTAGGCGTGGCGCGGCTAAGTCACCGATCTCGATGCTTTTGGAGTAGCGGGAGTTCAGCTTCCGGGGGGCTGCGCTGGTGAAGCGATCGAGGTCACCGCCGGTGATGCTGAGCGCCGCGGCGAGCCGGACGATGGAGTCGCGACGGGGGAAGCGAGTCCGGCCGCTTTCCAGATTGCGCAGGGCACGAACGCTCAATTGGGCACGTTGTGATAGCTCTTCCTGGCTGAGCCCCGCATCCAGTCGATGCATCACAAGAAGCTCCGCGAACCGCATGTTCGGATCTCCGTACGAATACGTGTCCTCTTCGCCTCCTACATCAGTCCCCTGCCCGCTTAAAATAGAAGTAAACAAAACCGATTTTCGGCGGAGAATTCCTATTTAATTTTAGTCGTCCGGCTATCGCCGTGGACGGCTCGCACTAATAGCCATTTGAGTGCGGATATTACCGGACCGCTCTGGGCGAGCAAAGTCGCAGGACGTAGCGTTGGCGCTGCGGGGAGTGACAAGACTGAGCTGATTGCCCGTAGGCTCGCGCCGGCAAGCCGCTGTGAAATCGCCGGAGTCGGGGGGATGGTTGTGGCTGATGTGACCTGTGTTACTAAGTAGTTGCGCCGCGTATATTTAACAAGCTTTCATTAAATTGCGCTTTCCTGGCGAAGCGGCAGCGTATCGCGGGGATCCCCGAAAGTGCCGGTGAAAATGCCGGTTGTAGTACCTGTACGCCCCGTGGGGGCCTTGACACGTTTGAAGTCAGCGCCACCGGGGCGGCGCGGATGACGTTGGGTGTCGCCGCCGGAGGCGCGGCAAGTCAGGTGCGTACTCTGGAACGGGTTGAGGTTTGCGTTGGCAGCCGGCTGGATGACTCATGGTGAAAACTTCGGCGCAGTCACGGCCGGTGCCATGACGGTCTGAGCGGTCAGCCGACCGCCCGCGTCTCCCATGTCATCTTGCCCCGTTTCGGATTGCGGCGGTTAAGCCGTCACCGCGTCCGTCAGAGACGGTGGGGAGGTATGACGCTTGCCATGGCGTTGCGAAAGACGTCTGAGCTGGGCAGCGAAGTTTCGCACGAACAGGCATCATGGACAGACGGAAGGCATTGTGCAGACACTGCCGGCCCGATCAACGGGTCCGGTGCCGTTGGCGGGGCGGCGAGCCCGCCTCCTGAAGTGGCCGAGGTGGTCGTGGATCATCTGCCGGCCACTTTCGTAGCTATTCGCTCGGTATCGGGCGGTCACAGCCCCCGCCTGTCCGGTCAGGATCGCGAGCACATCCAGAGCCTCGCTCAGGTGGAGGGCGAACTGCCGCCGATCTTGGTGCATCGTCCGACCATGCGCGTCATCGACGGCATGCACCGGCTGGAGGCGGCGCGGCTGCGCGGAAAGCGGGAGATCAAGGCGTGTTTCTTCGACGGCGACGACGCGTCCGCCTTCGTCGCCGCGGTGCGACTCAACGTCGCACACGGTCTGCCGCTGACGCTGACGGATCGCACCGCCGCGGCCGCTCGCATCCTCGAGTTCTATCCGCACTGGTCGGATCGGGCCATCGCGCGCGCGGCCGGTCTGGCGGCCGCGACGGTCGGGTCGATCAGGAGGCGTTCAACTGTTCAGACTGAACAGTTGAACACCCGGATCGGCCGCGATGGCGGCGTCCGGCCGCTCCAGACCGCGCAGGCGCGCCGGACGGCGAGCGACTTGATCCACCGGAAGCCCGACGCGCCGCTGCGCGAGATCGCGAGACGGGCCGGCATTTCGCCGGCGACGGTCCAAGACGTCCGCAACAGGCTGGCGCGCGGAGAGGATCCGGTGCCGCCGAAACAGCGCGCGGCCGAGTCCGACCACGAGCCGGAGATGCCGCCGCCGCGACTCGCGGTCCGCTACCTGGCCGATGAACGAAGCACGGCACAGGACCGAGGCACGGCACAGGACCGAGGCCCGGTAGAGGACCGAGGCCCGGCCGATGCTCGAAGCCCGGCCGCGGCACGAGACCCCGACGCGGCACGAGACCCCGACGCGGCCCGCAACCGGGACGACGTGCGGAGCGACGTGCGGAGCGAGGCCTGCCTGCGGAGCCGGGCGCCGAGGGAGCCGATGACGATTCTGGAGCGGCTGCGCAAAGACCCCTCCCTCCGCTTCACCGAGTCGGGCCGGACCCTGCTGCAGCTGCTCGCCGCCTGCACCGTGGGCGCCGATCAGTTGCCGGAGGTGTTCGCCATGGTGCCGCCGCACTGCGCCGCGATGGTGGTGGAGTTCGTTCGTGCGGTGGCCGACGGCTGGGTCTCGCTGGCCGACGAACTCGAAGACCGCGCGGTGGTGAGCGCCGAGGGCTGACCCGCTGCGCACCCGTACGCCCCGGGCGGGGCCTTTCGTCCAACGCCGTACGGGAAATTTCAGGTGCCCACTAATTGTGCCCCGGGTGGGATTCGAACCCACACGTTTGCGGATTTTAAATCCGCCGCCTAGCTGCCAAATTGGGCCACCGGGGCCGGAGCCGTGTGGCTCTCTAAACGCCATATTTGCAGCCGTTCCCGCCTATCGTAAAGTGCCCGGCAACTAGCAGGATCCCTTGTTATAGAGCGTCCTGTTTATTAGGTGGGCATTATCCATATGACGACCGCGTCGGCAATACGAGGCGGCAGCTTATATTGGCGCTGCTAAATGCCTTGACAACAGCGGCCGTACGACTGTCTCGTAAGACTCTGTAAGCCATTAGATGGGCGTCGGTGCCGATCACTTTCTCGAGCCGAGGACCCGGGAGGAACACAATGGGCTTGGTCAGGCAGTTAACTGACGACCGAGCGGTAAGACGGTCCGCGATCGATGTGGACGACGTAGTATCGTCCAATTCCTGGCTGGAGTCACATCCGGCCGGCATGGTACGCATTGGGGCACTCGTCTTCGAAGACTCGCCGCGGCTGAGCGGCGAGGACCCGGACCACGTACGGCTGCTCGCCGAGGCAGGTGACACCCTCCCGCCGATCATCGTTCATCGGCCGACGATGCGAGTGATCGACGGCATTCACCGGGTGCGGGCGGCGCTGCTGAACGGCACAGACGAGATCTCCGCCCGCTTGCTCGACTGCGATGAGAACACGGCATTCGTGCTCGCCGTCAAGGCCAACATCACCCATGGCCTGCCACTGTCCCAGTCGGACCGTACGGCGGCCGCGACCCGCATCATCGCCCATCATCCCCAATGGTCCGATCGGGCGGTCGCGGCGGCGACCGGGCTGTCGGACAAGACCATCTCGAAGGTTCGTTCAACCGCGGGCGCCTCGCAGTCGAACACCCGCGTCGGCCGGGACGGACGGGTCCGCCCGCTCGACAGCGGCACCCGCCGCCAGCAGGCTGCCGCGATGATCAACGACAAGCCCGGGACCGCGCTCCGCGCTGTCGCGCGGGCCACCGGCCTTTCGGTCGCGACCGTACGAGACGTACGACAGCGCATCGACCGCGGCGAGGACCCGGTGCCCGGCCGCTACCGGCATGCGACGAGCAACGAATCAGCGACGGTGTCCACCCTGCCGCGCCGAGCGGAACCGGCATCGGACGCGGACCAATCGGACCTCGCGCGGGACTGGAAGAAAGAGGTATCCGTCAACCGGAACACCCTGCTGGCGAAGCTCCGGCACGACCCCTCTCTTAGACACAACGAGACCGGCCGGCACACCCTGCGGTGGCTGCACCACCACACCGTCGACCCCGAGGGCCTCGAGAATCTGACCTGTAGCCTCCCCGACCACTGCGCTCCCGTCGTCGCCGATTTCGCGCGCAATTGCGCCGCGGCGTGGACGCGCGTGGCCGAGGAGCTCGAACAGCGAACCGAGTAGCGGCCATCAGCCGGCCACGCCACGACCCCGCCGGTGCCCCGGGAAGGTCAGCCGGGCGGCGGCGGGGTGCCGGTGGCCCAGAGCAGCCGGAACGACAGCCGGCTGAGCCGCCAGCCGCCGGCGGTGCTGCGGGCCTCGCCCGTCACGAAGGTGCCGGTCGTGAACAGCGGCGAGCAGTCGGGCGCAGCGGTGGCGGGCTGATGTACCTGCGTGGAGATCAGGTTGGCCCGCAGCGTCGCCCGGTCGCCGGCGAGATCGACGACGGCGGGCGAGCCGAGGTGCTGGGTCCGTTCGAACTTCGCCATCGCCGCATGGTGGAACGCGGCAAGGCCGTCGATTCCGTGGTGCCGACCGACCGGAAACTCGACGCACGCGTCGTCGGTGAACAGACCTCGCGCCCAGTCGTCGTCGAGTTTCTCGTCGTCCAGACCGATCAGATAGCGATCCAACAGCGCGCCGACTTCGGCGCCGTCCTGAGCTGAATTCATATCCCGAGCATGACCTATTGCCGCCAATTCGGCGACCATCACATCAAGCCCACGCTGATTGACTTCTTCGCGCGCCGTAACGAGGCTTGAGGAAACGACAGTCGAAAGAGGGCGACCGCAAAATGGACCACTTCGACAGCGATGTCATTATTGTAGGAGCCGGGCCCACGGGACTCATGCTCGCGGGCGAACTGCGGCTGGCCGGAGTGTCGGCGATCGTCGTCGACCGGCTGGCCGAGCCGATGCGGCAATCCCGGGCCCTCGGTTTCTCCGCGCGTACCATCGAGGAATTCGATCAGCGCGGTCTGCTACCGCGTTTCGGTGAGTTACACACCATTCCAATCGGCCATTTCGGCGGGCTGTCCATCGACTATCGCGTGCTGGAAGGCGGCTCGTACGGCGCCCGGGGCGTACCGCAGTCGTTCACCGAATCCATACTGGCCGACTGGGCCGGCGGCCTGGGCGCCGAGGTGCGCCGCGGCTGGGAGGTCGCCGGCCTCACTACGGACGACGACGGCGTGGACCTGGAAGTGACCACCCCTGACGGGCCGCGGCACCTGCGCGCCGCCTACGTGGTGGGCTGCGACGGCGGCCGGAGCACGATCCGCCGGCTGACCGGCATCGACTTCCCCGGCACCGATCCCGTCATCGAGATGTGGCTGGCCGACGTGACCGGCTGTGAGCTGCGCCCTCGCTTCTCCGGCGAGCGCGTGCCGGGCGGAATGGTCATGGTGTTGCCGATGGGCCCGGAAGTCAACCGCGTCGTGGTGTACGAGCGCGCCGCCGGGCTGCGGCACACCCAGGACCCGCCCAGCTTCGCCGAGGTGGCCGACGCCTGGGAGCGGCTGACCGGCGAGGACATCCACGGCGGCAAACCGCTGTGGGTCAGCTGGTTCACCGACTCCAGCAGGCAGGCGAGCGAGTACCGCCGCGGCCGGGTCTTCCTCGCCGGCGACGCCGCGCACGTCCACCTGCCGATCGGCGGCCAGGGCATGAGTGCCGGGGTGCAGGACGCCGTGAACCTCGGCTGGAAGCTCGCCGCCGAGATCCACGGTCACGCCCCGCCGGAGCTGCTCGACACCTACCACAGCGAGCGGCATCCGGTCGGCGGGCGCGTCCTGGCCAACACGCTCGCGCAGCGCATCCTCTACCTCGGCGACGACGAGATGCAGCCGCTCCGCGACGTCTTCGGCGAGCTGCTGGCCTACGAGGAGGTGCAGCGTCACCTCGTCGGCATGGTCACCGGGCTGGACATCCACTACGACATCGGTGCCGGCGATCATCCGCTGCTCGGGCGCCGCCTGCCCGACCAGGAGCTGGTCGGCGAGTCCGGGGAGCCCGGGGAGTCCGGCAAGTCGTCCACCTTCGCACACCTCCACGCCGCGCACGGCGTCCTGTTCGACCTGAGCGACGACGCGGAGGTACGCGCCGTCGCCGCCCCTTGGGCCGGCCTGGTCGACGTCGTCACCGTCACCCCGCACGCCGTCGGCGACGGGGCTCCGCTCGACCGAGTCGACGCCGCCCTCGTACGTCCGGACGGCTACGTCGCCTGGGTCGGATCGGACGGATCCGGGCCGGCCGGCCTGTCCGACGCCCTGACCCGCTGGTTCGGCCGGCCCAAGTAAAGGAAATCCGCAAGGAAACGAGGAGATCATGCCGATCATTTCCCCCGAGAGTGGACATCTGACCGTCATCAATCTGTTCTCCACCGACACCCCGGAAAAGCAGGACCGGCTGCTGGGCGCGATGCGCGAGATCGTCGACGCCGCCGCCTACGACGGCTGGATCTCGAGCACCATGCACAGTGGCCAGGACAAGTACGGCACGGCGAACTACATCCAATGGCGCAGCGGGGAGGACCTCGAGGCGCGGTACGCCGGGGAGGAGTTCAAGCACCGCACGGTGCCG
Organism: Streptosporangiaceae bacterium; assembly: GCA_036555725.1. GTDB lineage: Bacteria > Actinomycetota > Actinomycetes > Streptosporangiales > Streptosporangiaceae > CALAED01. The sequence continues at coordinate 13,592 of DATBKU010000128.1, forward strand.
CTCTTCACCGAGATGACGACGTCGATCAAGCTGCTGCAGACCGAGGTGGCCTTCACCCAGCGGCGTCCCGGGCTCGGCGACGCCACCGAGATCTCGCCCGAGCGCGGCGACTACACGGTCATCGAGGTGTTCGGCGTGGCGCCGGAGCACCAGGACGAATTGATCGCCGCGCTTGGCGAGTCGCAGGACTGGCTGCTGGATACGCCCGGCTACCGCTCGCACACCGTGCTGCGCGGCCTGCGGGCCCGCGGCTTCGACGGCCTCTTCGCCGTGGTCTACTCGCAGTGGGACGACAAGAAGTCGTACGACGCGTTTCGCGCGCAGCCCGAGAGCGAGCAGCCCAGCGGCCGGCAGAAGACGCAGGCCCAGCTCGACGCACTCGTGACGTACAGCGAGTGGAACACCTACCGTCCCGTGCACAGCCGGTCGGCGGGCCAGTAGCCGTACAGCCCAGCCAAAAACGGTGGTGGGGGGGGGG
>DATBKU010000129.1:0-50444 GCA_036555725.1 Streptosporangiaceae bacterium
GCCAGGAACGTCAGCTACAACAACGTCATCAACGCAGGCGGCGGCAGCCAGAGCATCGGCTTCCAGGCCACCCACACCGGCAACACCGGCAGACCCAGCTCCTTCACCTTGAACGGCACCGCCTGCACGGTCGCCTGACCCGACCGGCCGTACGGCGCCCAGCGTCCCCGTCGGGGAGGACGCTGGGCGCCTCCGGCGGCACAACGGGGAACTCACCCAGGGAGTTAGAGATGATCAACCAACTGCGTCGGCTGGCCTCCCGTTCGGGCGCCGCCACCTCGTCGCTGATCGCGCTGGCCGCGCTGGCCTTCGCCGCACCGGCCGGCTCGGCGCAGGCCGCGTCGCGCGAATGCCGGAACGGTTACGTCGGGCTGACCTACGACGACGGGCCCACCGCCGCGACCCTGCCGTCGCTGCTGGCCGCGCTGAAGAAGGCCAGGGCGCGGGCCACGTTCTTCAACCAGGGGAACCGGGCGGTGGAGCGTCCGGACCTCGTCCACGCCGAGCTCAAGGCGGGGCACTGGGTGGGCACCCACACCATCACCCACCCGCACCTGCCCCAGATCGGCGAGCCGGCCGCGTTCGACGAGATCGCGGGCGCCGAGTACATCCTCAAGGGGATCACCGGCCGGTGGCCGACGCTGTTCCGCCCGCCGTTCGGTGAGACCAGCGACCAGGTCCGGGCCGACGAACAGAACCTCGGCGTGCTCGAGGTGCTGTGGACGGTCGACTCCCAGGATTGGAACGGGGCGACGGTGGACCAGATCGTGGCCGCCTCCGACACCCTCCAGCCCGGCGGCATCATGCTCGAGCACGACTGGGCGCAGAACACGATCGACGCGCTTCCGATCATCGTCGAGCACCTGAAGGCCCGTGGGCTGTGCCCCGGCAAGATCGTGTACACGCCGCAGAACATCCCGTACTCGAACACCTTCTTCCACGCGATCGCCGTGAAGCCGTGACCGCGCCATGGTCACGCAGTCGTCGGCCGGACGCCGAATCCGCTGCGCGGCGGTGATCGTGCTGTCCCTGCTCGCGGGGGTCGCCGCCGACCCCGCCGCCGCGTCGCCCGGTGGCGGGCACGCGAGAGACGATGGCGTCTGGTCCGGGACCTGGGCGACCGTGCCCACGGCCGTGCCGCCGGCCAACGTGGCGACCTTCGAGAACCAGACGATCCGCCAGGTCGTGCACGTCAGCATCGGCGGCGACCCGCTGCGCGTCCGCTTGTCGAACGAGTTCGGCGACCGGCCACTCGTCATCGGGGCGGCCCACATCGCCCGGGGCGCCGCGAACGGCGCCCCGGAGCAGATCGCCGAGGGCACCGACCGGCGGCTCACGTTCGGCGGCCGGGCCACGGTGACCGTACCGCCGGGCGCGCCGCTGCTCAGCGACCCGGTCGCCCTCCGGGTGGCGCCGCGGTCCGACGTCGTGGTCAGCGTCTACCTGCCCGAGCGCACCGAGGGCCGGACGATTCACGCGTTCGCGTTCCGGCAGAACGTCGTCGCCGCCGGGAACGTCGTGGCGGAGACGAAGGTCACGCCGTCATCGGTCATCGAGCAGTGGTACTTCCTGACCGGGGTGAGCGTCCGCACCCGCCGTCCGGACGCCGCGGCGGTCGTGACGCTGGGGGACTCGATCACCGACGGCGCCAACACCACCATGGGCGCCGACCTCCGCTGGCCCGACATCCTCGCCGGACGGCTGCAGGCCAACCGCGATCTGCGCAACCTCGCCGTCCTCAACGAGGGCATCAGCGGCAACCGGCTGCTGCACGACCCCAACCCGCCCCCGGGATCGGACGCAGAGGACTTCGCCGCGTTCTTCGGGGAGAGCGCGCTGCGCCGGTTCGACCGTGACGTCGGCGCCCAGCCCGGGGCCAAGTACGTCATCGTGCTGCTCGGCGTCAACGACCTCGGCCATCCGGGGACGGTCGCCCCGCCGTCCGAAGAGGTGTCCGCGGCGGCCATCATCGGCGGATACCAGCAGCTCATCGCCCGTGCCCACGAACGCGGACTGAAGATCTTCGGCGGCACGATCCTGCCGTTCCGGAACGACACGTTCGGCTTCTACACCCCCGAGCGCGAGGCGACGCGCCAGGCTGTCAACGCCTGGATCCGCACCAGCGGCGAGTACGACGCGGTCATCGACTTCGACGCGGCCCTGCGCGACCCCGCCCACCCCGGCCAACTCCTTCCCATCTACGACAGCGGAGATCACCTTCACCCCAACGACGCCGGAGCCGCGGCCCTGGCCAATGCCGTCCCGCTGCGGATCTTCCGGTGACCCGATTCGGAGGCCTTGTGATGAAACGCTTTCTCCCCACGTCCTCGCGGAGTCCCTGGCGGGTCTTGCGCAGACCCCGGCCGGCGGTCGACGTGCAGCTCGCGACCAAGAAGTCGTCCCTCGTCCGGCTCGCCGTCGCGGGGGCGCTCGCGACGGCAGTCGTCGCGCTGTCGCCGGCGATCGGGGCGATGAGCGCGGAGGGTGGTCCGAAGACGCCCGGCGGCGAGGTCAAGCCGAAGATGAACGGGCACTGGGTCAACACCTGGGTGTCGATGCCGCAGCTGACCGAGCCCGGCAACCTGCCGCCCGCCCCGTTCATGCAGGACAATCTCGCCTTCGCCGACGCCACGCTGCGGCAGACCGTGCGCGTCACGACCGGCGGACAGCAGCTGCGGCTGCGCTTCTCCAACGCCTTCGGCGGCGCGGCGCTGCCGATCACCAAGGTGTCGGTGGCGCTCCCGGCCGGCGGACAGGCCGGGGTCAGCGCGATCCAGCCCGGCACCAGCCAGGCGGTGACCTTCAGCGGCCGGACGTCGATCGTCGTCCCGGTCGGCGCGCAGGTGGTCTCGGACGTGCTGAACTTCGACCTGGCGTCCGGCTCCAATCTCACGGTGACGACCTATCTCGCCCAGGGGCAGGCCTCGAACAACATCACCTCGCACCCCGGCTCGCGGACCAACTCGTACATGCTGGCCGGCAACCACGTCGACGACGCCGACCTGCCCGGCGCGGCCTCCGTGGCGCACTGGTACTTCATCAGCGGCGTCGAGATGTGGTCGAGGCCGTCGGTCACCGCCTCCGTCATGGTGGGCGACTCGCTCACCGACGGTCGCGGCTCCACCACCAACGGCAACGACCGCTGGCCCGACCAGCTCTTCGACCGGCTGCAGGCGCACCGGAGCACTTCGAACATCGCGATCTTGAACCAGGCGGCCGGCGGCAACCGGGTGCTGAACGACGGCCTGGGCCCGAACGCACTGGGCCGGATCGACCGTGACGTGCTGGCGCAGAGCGGGGTCACCTCGCTGCTCATCTTCGAGGGCGTCAACGACATCGGTACGGCCAACGCCACCGAGGCGGACCAGAAGCAGGTCGCGGACGATCTGATCACCGCGTTCGACCAGATCATCCGGCGCGCGCACACACAGGGGATCCGGGTGTACGGGGCGACGATCACGCCATTCGGCGGCAACGTCCCCGGATACGACGACGGAGGCGGGGTCCGCGAGGCCACCCGGCAGCTGGTCAACCAGTGGATCCGCACCAGCCACCGGTTCGACGCCGTCATCGACTTCGACAAGGTCGCGCGCGACCCGGCCAACCCGCAGCAGCTGCTGCCGGCCTACGACGTCGGCGACCACCTGCACCTGAACCCGACCGGGTACAAGGCGCTGGCCGACGCCGTACCGGCGGCGCTGCTCGAACCGAGGCCGCTGCCGCCGGGCTTCGGCTTCAACTAAACAGCTCGAGAAGCACTCGAGAAGCATGCGGGCGGCCCTGCTCCCTGGGCCGCCCGCGCCGCCATGCCGCCCCGCTGTCACATCGGCCGCGCTCGGTTGGTCATCCTGGTGACACCACGCGACCGAGGAAAATGTGACCGATGGACGAGAACGAGTTCCTGGCGGACCGCTTCGAGACCCACCGCCCGCACCTGCGGGCCGTGGCCTACCGGATGCTCGGCTCGCTGAGCGAGGCCGACGACGCCGTCCAGGAGGCCTGGCTGCGGCTCAGCCGGGCGGGCGCCGATGACATCGACAACCTTGGCGGCTGGCTCACGACGGTGGTCGGCCGGGTCTGCCTGAACATGCTGCGCTCGCGCGTCACACGCGGCGAGCTGCCGCTCGAGACGCACGTGCCAGACCCCATCATCGGCCGGGTGAACGGCGACGACCCCGAACAGCAGGCGCTGATGGCCGATTCGGTCGGCCTCGCACTGCTCGTGGTGCTGGACACGCTGGCCCCGCCCGAACGGCTGGCGTTCGTGCTGCACGACCTGTTCGCCGTGCCGTTCGACGAGATCGCCCCCATCGTGGGACGCACCTCGACCGCCACCCGCCAGCTCGCCAGCCGCGCCCGCCGCCGTGTCCAGGGGGCTCCGACCCCCGACGCCGACCTGAGCCGCCAGCGCGAGGTCGTCGAGGCCTTCCTCACCGCCGCGCGCGGCGGTGACTTCGACGCCCTCTTGGCCTGCCTCGATCCCGACGTGGTGGCGCGCAGCGACGGCGGCGCGGTGAACCCGAGCAGTGTGATCCGCGGCGCGGACGCCGTGGCCCGGGGGGCGTCGCAGTTCGGGCGGCTCGCCGCCGCGCCCGTCCAACTGGCGATGGTCAACGGGGCGGCCGGAGCGGTCGCCGTCCGGGACGGTCAGGTGATGGCGGTCGCGGCGTTCACCGTCGCGGACGGGAAGGTCGTCGCGCTCGACATCCTCACCGATCCCGAGCGGCTCGCCCGGCTCGACCTCACCCTTCTCGACTCCTAGGGGCGGGCGCCGAAGGACGGGGGACCGGTCAGCTCGGGCAGCACGCGGTAGGCGTCGCGGACCCAGCCGCACAGCAGCGGTCTGCTGTCGCGCGGGTCGATGAGGTCCTGGACGCCGAACCGCTCGGCCGTGCGGAACGGGGATCCGATCGCGGCGAGGGTACGGCGGATCCGGTCGATCTCGGCCTCCGGGTCCGCGGCGGTCTGCAGGTGCGCGCGGAACGCGGCCTCGACGCCGCCCTGGACGGGCAGCGATCCCCAGTCGCCGGACGGCCACGCCCAGCTCCGGCCGGCCCGGTGCCGGTTGACGATGCCCGCGCCGCCGACGCCGTACACCCGCCGGACGATCAGCTCGGCCTGCGGCACCCGCGCCTGGTAGATCGCGGCGATGGCGCGAGCGCCGTACCGGATCGTGCCGCGCTCTTCGGCGACGCGGCCGACCGTGAGCCCACCCTGGTCGGTGAGGCTGACGATCGGCAGGTGGAACGTCTCGCACAGGTCGACCAGTCGCGTGACCGCCTGCGCGCCCTCGACCGACATAGTGGAGCCCCGGTACGGATCGGTGGCGAGCACGCCGACCGGATGGCCGCCGAGCCGGGCCAGCGCGGTGACGGTCGCGCCGCCGTACTCCGCGTAGGTGAACACCGAGCCGTCATCGAAGATCGCCTCCAGGATCGGGCCGATCCGGTACGGCAGCCGCGGATTGCGCGGCACGGCGCCGATCAGCGACTCCTCCCGGCGGTCGGCCGGGTCGTCGCACGGTGAGACCGGCGGCGGCTCGTGGACGCTGCTCGGGAGATACGACAGGAAGCGGCGAATGATCTCGAACGCCTCGTCCTCGTCTTCTGCGAACCGTTCGATCGTGCCGTTGCGGAGATGGACGGCCGCGCCGCCGAGCTCCTCCTTGGTGAGGTCCTCGCCCGTGCCACCGCGGACGACCGGCGGCCCGGCGGTGAACAGCTGGCCGACGCCGCGCACCATGACCGCCAGGTGCGACATGACCAGACGGGCCGCGCCGAGCCCCACGACCGGGCCGAGGCAGGCCGCCACGACCGGCACGAGGGACAGGTTGCCGACGACGGCGTCCCAGGCCGGGTTGACCGGCAGGTAGGTGTACCCGGCCTCCTGCGCCATCTTGACGCTGCCGCCGCCGCTCGCACCGTCCAGCAGCCGTACGACCGGCAGCCGCAGCTCACCCGCGTACTGCTCGGCGAAGATCTGCTTGGCGTGGATGGCCGCGTCGCCCGAGCCGCCGCGGACCGTGAAGTCGTCCGCGCCGACCGTGACGGGCCGCCCGTCCAGCCGGGCCGTCCCCGCCACGAAGTTGGCCGGCAGGACCGACCGGAGTGCCCCGGCGTCGTCGTAGTCGCCGAACCCGGTCAGCGCGCCGATCTCGGCGAAGCTGCCGGGATCGACCAGGGCGTCGATCCGTTCCCGTACCGTGCGCCGCCCGGAGGAGCGCTGCCGCGCCACCTTCTCGGGGCCGCCCATGTCGCGGGCCAGCTCCCGGCGCCGCCGGATCTCCTCGACCTCCGGAGTCCAATCCCCGCCCGGATCGCTCATGCCCCGATTGTGGCAGCGGGCGCTACTCCCTCGCCGTACGGTGCCTGATCAACCGGCCGACCAGGATCGTGGCGATGGCCGACGCGGCGACCAGCGGGATGTCGATGAGCAGGAACTCCCAGCCGATCCGGAACTCGCCACTGACCACGGTGGCGAGGACGCCGAGGATCGTCGCCAGCGGAACGCCCACCCACAGCCGCAGCGACGGCCGGATCGTGCCGATGAGCAGGCCGAGCAGCACACCGCTCACGATGGGGAACAGTTCGTTGAGCATGGCCCGACCTCCCCGTGCCACGGACCAGACGTGGCGTTCATGGTGCGCCGTCGAGCCCGTTCCCGCGAGCCCCGTTGCCACGATCGGCCATCTGATGTACGGCGCGGTCCGCTCGATGTAGGAGTGAGGAAGCGGGGTACGGGGAGCGGCCATGTCCGATCAGCCCTTGGGGACCACTCCATCCGCGGCGGCGCCGTCGGCTGAGTGCAAGCGCATGCTGGACATCATCCGGCGGGAGTGCCCGGGACTGGTGCCCGCCGAACCGCTGGACCCCGGAGGAGTGGCCCCGGAGGTACCGGTCCCGCTGCCGGCCGTGCAGGACCTGTTCATCACGGCCGCGCTGTTCGCCGTCGGCCTGCTGGATGACGACGGGCGCCCGGTCGGTGAGGCCGTGGTGTGGGCCGAACACGACCGCGAGCTGCTGGTTCTCGTGACCAAGATCCGGGTCCGGGTGGTGCCCGGCGTCGTCGCGGTGACGATTCCAGTGCGCTGCGAGGAGATCGGCGACACCGAGGTCCACGTGACGTTCGCCGTGGGTTCGCCCGACCGGCCCGCCGGCCTGCTGCTCGCCACCGAGGAGCGGCCGCGCGGCCCGCAGCTCGTCGTGGACCTGTGGGGCGAGGCGCTGGTCGCGTTCGCCTGGAAGCTGCTGCTCGACGTTTCCGCGCACGTCGCGTTCGCCGCGGGGGACGACAAGGACGGCCAGCGACTGGTGCCCGCGGCGCTTACCGCCGACAAGACGGGCATCGTCGTCCTTCCGCAGGCCAGGCACACCTTCGATCGGGTGATCCGGCCATAGGGCTTGGGGGCAAGCGGCATGACCATGACGGTTGACGACCTCGCCGAGGTCGGCGATCTCGCCAAGGCGCTCGGCATCGTCGACGGCGACGGCGACTTCCGGTCCGACTGGTTCACCAGGCCGGGCGACTATCTGTCCGGTGTCCTCGCGGATGAGACCCAGCGCGGCGCGCTCGTCGCCTTCATCGACGAGGTGCTCGGCGGCGCGACGCGCGAGACCGACCCGCAGGGCCTGATCTGGCTGCCCGTGGTCGCGGTCCCGACGCCGCTGCTCACGGTCTACGTCGTCCTCGACGAGAACCCGGCCGGCTACGTCGGGGTCGGCGTCGGGGCCCGGCTCACCACCCTCGACCCGGCGAGCAGCACCCAGGTGCACGTGCCCGTCTTCCGGGCGGCCAAGAGCGGCCACAGCGTCGCCTCGCCGCTGCTGCTCGGCACCGCGGACGCGGTCGTCCAGCTGACGACCGAGATCACCGTCGACGAGGCGATCCCGGCGCCGGGCGCGGCGGCCCTGCGGGCCGTCGCGATCTCGGTCGACGTGCCGACGGCGGCCGGTCCGCCGCCCCGGTTCGGCCTCACCCTGCGCGGCCTCCAGCTCCCGGGAACGAGTCAGCCGAGCGACCTGGCCCTCGACGTCAGCGACCTCGACGAGCTCGACGACGTCGTGCTCAATCTGATCTTCGGACTGGTCCAGGCGCAGGCCGACGCGCTCGCCGCCGACACTCCGCTGGCCCGGCTCGCCGCCCTGCTGGGGCTGCGGACGGACGCCGGCGTGCCGCCGCTGCCGTTCGACCGGTTCGCCACCGACGGCGTCACCGCGCTGGCCGACTGGGCCGGCGACGTGCTCGCCGACGACACCGCGCGGACGGCCTGGCTGGGGCAGTTCGCCGGGCTCGTCGATGGCACGGTCACGCCGGACGGGGAGGTCTCCCTCGGCCTCGGCATCGCCCGGCTGCTGCTCGGCGTCCGCGTCCAGCCCGGCACCGGCGGCCGGCTCACGATCACGCCGGTGCTGGCGGCGGAGACCGACGGCGCGACCGACGTTCTGCTGCGAGCCGAGGCCGACCTGTTCACCGTGGACCTCGGCGCCGGGGCGGCCACGGCGTTGCCGCGGCTGAGCGTGTTCGCCAGGTTCGGCCGGGCACCCGGCGGCCCGGGGACCGTGCTGCTGGACGTCACCAACCCGGTGGCCGTGCGGGCCGAGGCGCTGCGGGCCGGGGTCGAGCTGGACGGCGCCCGCAAGCCGATCTTCCTGCTCGCCGCCGACCGCGTCACCATCAGCGGCAACGACTACGACGTCCTCGACCTCACCAGCCCGGACGCCCTCGCCGAAGTGGCCGGTACGGTCCTCGCCGACGTCGTCGCCGACCTGCTCGGCCTGCTCGGGCCGGCCGGCACCGCGGTCGGCGTCCTGCTCGGCTTCGCCCCGCCGCCGGGCCACCCGGCCGTGCCGACCATCGATCTCGGCCTGCTGCTGCAGAACCCGGTCGCCGCGGTGGCGGGGTACTGGACGACGCTGCTCGACGCGCACGCCGACGCGGTCCCGGCCGTGCTGGCCACGCTGCGCGACCTCGTCGCCGACGCCGATCGCGTGGCCGAGGACATCACGGGCACGGGGACCGCGGACGATCCCTGGCGGGTCCCGCTGGCCGGTCCGGTGGACTTGGTGGCCTGGGCGGATCCCGGGCCGTTGCTCCAGGTGGGGGTCGCCACCGGCTTCGCGGTCGACACGCTCGGCGGCGGCTGCAGCCTGGTCGAGACGAGCGTCAAGGTCACCGTCGCCGAGATCGACTTCGCCGTCCCCCGGGTCGGCTTCCTGGCCGGTGTGGACGCCGCGCTGACCGTGCGGGCGTCCGGCGGCAATCCGGCCCGGCTCGGCGGCGACTTCTTCGCGATCACGGCCGACCGGGTCGGGCTCACCGGTACGTGGACGCCGTCGGCCGGGCTGCGGCTCGGCTTCATCGCGCCGCAGCTCATGGTCGAGGTCGAGGACGCGCCGCCGTTCGCGCTGCCGCTCCCGGAGATCGGCGCCGACGGGAGCATCGAGTTCCCGCCGGAGGCGTGGGACGCGGTCGAGGCGTTCGCCGCGATCGTCGTACGGGGCGCCGCGCCGCCCTGGGTGGCCGCCCTCCTCTACGCCCTCGGCTGGGGCGTGCCGCCGAGCCCGTCGCGGCCGTACCTGCGGCTCGCCGATCTCGTCGCCGACCCGGAGGCCGCGCTGCGGGCCTGGCTGGCCTCGGTACGCGCGGCGAGCGACCCCGAGCTGTTCGGCGTCGCGTTCGCCGTCCTCACCAACCTCGCCGGAGCGCCGGACGGCAGCGGCTCGCTGCTGCTCACCGGCACCGGCAGCCCGGCCGACCCGTACCTGGTGTCGATGGCCGATCTCGCCGCCGCTCCCAAGCTGGCGGTCTGGGCGCTGCCGGCCGGCCCGTGCGGCCCGGTCAGCAACGCCCCCGACGTGCTGCGGGCCTGGCGGCCCGGTGATCCCGGGCTGACGCCGGAGGCGCTGGCGGACGGGCTGCGCGCCGAGGCCTCGTGTTCCGTCGACGTCGCCGATCTCGTCTCCGGACGGCCCGACCCGGCGGCCGGCATCGCCGCGCTGGTCGCCCGATGGACCGGCACCGACGGCCGGATCGCGCCGCCGGCGGCCGACCCTCCCGGCGTCACCGTCCATACCGTCGACGATGCCCCGTACGGGACGATCCCGCTTGATCTCGCCGGCCTGCTCGGCCAGGATCCGCAGGTCACCGTGCATGTTGCGGTCGTCGCGCCGGGCGCCTCCGACACGCCGCCGTGGGGCGATGCCGTTCCGCCCGAGCGCGTCGTCGACCTGACCGCGCCCGGGCTCGCCCCCGAGTCGTTCTCCGCCCCGGCCGCCGCGACGGGCGACTGGTACGTCATGCTCGCACCGCGCGCGGACGCCCGGCTCGCGGCCGACGACCCGGACGGTGTCGCCGGGCAGGCCGCGCGGCTGCGCCGGGTCGTGGACGCGCTCGCCGATCTCGGGCAGCCCGTCACGGTCGTGGCGTACGGCGCGGCCGGGCACGCCGCCCGCCGGGCCGGCGAGGAGCAGCCGGCGGTCACCGCGCTCGTCACCGCCGGCACGCCGTACGGCCCGATCGCCTTCACGGTGCTCGACACCGATCCCGGCGGCGACACGCTGCGGCTGCTGCACCAACTGCTGCCAACGGTCGACGACGCGGAGCCGGACGACCCCGACCTCGCGCTCGGCCGGGCGCTCGTCGATGGGCTGATGGTGCTGGCGCCACTCGGCGACCCGGCCATCGAGCTGCGGCTGCCCGCACCCCCGCCGGGACCGCCGCGCGCCGGGCTGGCCGTGCACGCGGTCTTCGGCACCCTCACCGAGGAGGCCTTGCAGCGCGCGATCACCGCGATCGTCGCGGCGGGTCTGTCCGTACGGGCGCAGCAGCGGGAGGCGGCGGCGGGGCCGGGGGCGCAGGAGATCAGGTTCGGCCTGCGGCTGCCGCTGCCCGCGCCCGCCGCGACCGGCACCCCGCCTCCGATCCGGGTGAGCGGGTACGCGGACCTCGACCTGGCCGGGATGCTGCTCGGCGACGGCGTCGACATCGTGTCCACAACGCGGGCGCTGCGGGTACACGCGGAGGTGCGCTCGGGCCAGGGCTGGCTGCTCGGCGGGCCCGACCCGGGGCGTACGCCGGGGACGCCGGTCGACATCGAGCTGCGCTGGGTCGAGGCCGAGCTCACGGTCCCGCTCGGCGGCACCGACCCGGGATCCGCCGAGATCGTGCTGCACGAGCCCCGGGTGTTCGGCATCGAACGGGAGCGCTGGATCGTCCGGCCGGTCGGAACCGAGGTGGCCGGCGAGATCGTCACCCCCGCCCTGCCCGAGGTGCGCGTCCTGCTGTCCGGCGCGGTCGCCCGCATCGCCGCCGCGACGGGCGACCCGGTGGGCGGCGCCTTCGACGCGGTACTCCGCGCGCTCGGCATCGTCGGCCCGCAGGGCGGGTCGGTGCCCGACGCCATCGACCACCTGCTGCACGACCCGCTGGCGCACGTCGGCGGCGTGCTCGGCGCCGCCGGCACCCGGCAGGCGCTGGTCGGCGGGCTGCGCGGGCTGCTCGCCGGCACCGGGACCACGCCGGACGAGCTGGCCTTCACCATCGGGCCGGCCACCGTGGCGGCCGACCTCGCCGCCCGTAGCGTCGGGGTCGACGTGGCCGTCGCCACCGGCGGCGCCGTCACATACACCGGGCACGCCGAGGTGGACGCGACCGGTCACGCGAGCTTCGACGTTACTTTCGGCCCGGCCGTGGCGGCGAGCGCGGCCGGGGCGCTGCGGGTAAAGGTCGGCGCCGCTCCACTCGCGGTCGCGCTGGAGTGGGACCGGCCGGGGGTGACCGAGCCCGAGGAGATCGCGCTGTGGCCCGCCCCCGACGTAACAGCGCTGGGCACCGCGCTGGCACGAGTGGTCCCCGCCGAGGCCGGACGGAACTTCCTCGAACTGCTGCGCGACCTCGACCCGACGGCCACGGTGATCATCGACGCGGCGCTGGACGCGTTCGGGCTGCTCGGCCCGGCCTATCCGGACGGCTCGCGCCGCGTCGTCCTGCCCGCCGCCTTCGTCGCGAACCCCGGCGCGTGGTTCCACGAGGTCCTCGGCGAGCTCGATCCGGCCCACGTGATCGCCCTGCTCGACGCCCTCAAGCCGCTGCTCGGCGTCGCGGGCGGGCCGGGCGAGTGGCAGGTCACCGCCGGGATCACCATCGTGGCGGGCGGCAGTGGCGGCAACCTCACGCTCGGCGTCACGCTCGACACCGGGGCCTTCACCGCCGTGGGAGCCGGCCAGTTGACGGCCGGCGGCACCGCGGCGCTGGCCTTCGTACCCGGGCAGGCGCCCCGGCCCACGATCGACCTCTTCGCCGGGCTGGCGGATGCGCCGGCCGGCCGCAGCGCCGTCCATCTGAGCGTGAACGGCGGCGTCCGGCTCTTCCTCCGGCCCGCCACCGGCGCCGACGTCTCCCTGATCCCGCCGGGTCCCGGGCTCGGCGGCCTGGTGACGCAGGTGGTCACCCGGGCGCTGCCGCTGGTGCTCGACGCGATCGCCGCGCAGACCGGGCCCGGGCTGAAGGGCGACGCGGGCCGGCTGGTGGCCGCGACCGGCGACGCGCTGGGCCTGCGCACCGGCCCGGCGAACGCGCGGGCCTTCGACGCGGACGCCCTGCAGGCGTTCGGTGCGGACCCCGCCGGTGCCCTGGTCCACGCCCTGGTCAGCGGGACCGCGCTGCAGGCGATCGCCACCGCGTTCGGGCCGGCGCTGCCCGGCGGCGCGACCGCGTCGGTCGTCGGCACGGCGCTGCGTCTCGAGGTGGGCGGCACGGCGCTGACCTGGACCCCGGCGCCGTTCGCCGTGACGGTCGAGGGAACCGTCGGCGACATCCCGGCCGTGGCCTCGGTGGAGTTCGCCGTAACCCTCGACGTCACCGGGCTCGGCGCCCTCGTCGTTCAGGTCGGCCCCGCCGAGGTGGACGCGGGCGGCGTGATCCTGCGGCCGCTGCTCGCCGCGGCCGTCGGCACCGCTCCGCCGGGCGGCCGCCGCGTCGAGACCGGCCTCGGCCTCGACACCGACAGCGCGCTCACCGCGCGCTGGCTGCTCGACGGCGGGAGTCAGCCGTTCGCGATCGTGTTCCGCGACGGCACGGTCGAGCACACCGAGCCCGCGCAGGTGGCACTCGGCCTGCTCGACGCCGTCCTCGATCTCGTGGCCTCGTTCGTGATCGGCACGCAGGCGGTCGACGACCTGCTCGGCAACGCCGTCGGCGCGAGCACCGTACGCGACCTGCTCGAGGGGGTTGTGCTCAAGCCGGCCGATCCCACCCAGCTCGACGACGACCTGTTCGACCCGGCGCTGCTGCTCACCCGGCTGCAGCGGCTCGCGGTCAACCTCGCCGCGGCCGACCCGTCCGTGGACGTCGGCGGCGGGCTGACGCTCGGCGTCCGCAGCACCCCGGTCGGCGGCGGCAACCTGCTCGGCCTGACCCTCGGCCTCACCGATCGCATCGTCGTCGTGCCGGGCGACGTCACGATCTCGCTGGAGGCCGACAGCACCTGGATCACCCCGGCGCCGCCGTCGGCCGGGATCGCGCTCGACCTTCTCCGGGTCCCCACGGGCCAGGGGGCGATGACCTTCCAGCCCGGGCTGACCGTCAACGGCGTCGGCGTGCGCATCACCAAGGCGAGCGGCCCGCTGCTCGACACCGTGCTCGTCATCGAGTCGCTGGCGCTGCACCTGTACGGCGAGATCGGCGGCGGGCGGCCGCTGTCCGGCGGCGTGCAGCTCGAACTCGCCGGGCTCGCCGTCGCGGTCGCCGGCGCGCAGGGCGGCAACCCGGTCGCGCAAGGGATCATGGGCGACGCGGGCACCGGAAACAGCGCGCTGGCACCGGCCTTCAGCCCGTCGCTCGCCGTCCAGAAGCACGGCTCCGGGCCGGTGCTGGTCTCGCTCCGGGCCGGGGAGGGCGCCGGGCCGTGGTGGCTGGCGATCCAGCGCGGCTTCGGCCCGCTCTACATCGAGCAGGTCGGCTTCGGCGTCACCGTCGAGCAGGACCAGATCGACCGGATCTCGGTGCTCTTCGACGGACGGGTCTCGATCTTCGGGCTCACCGCGGCCGTTGACGACCTGTCCCTGACGTACATCGTCTCGTCCGACGCGTCGCTGTTCGACCCGGCCTCGTGGGAGGTCGACCTCGCCGGGCTGGCGATCAGCTCCGACCTCGGCGGCGTGCTGCTGCAGGGCGGGCTGCGCAAGTTCGGCACCGGCGACGACGTGCAGTACGTCGGGATGCTGTTCGCCAGGTTCGGGGTGTACGGGCTGTCGGTGTTCGGCGGGTACGGCGAGAGCGGGCCGCCGGGTGACCGGTTCGCCTCGTTCTTCGCGTTCGGCGCCATCAACGGGCCGATCGGCGGGCCGCCCGCGTTCTTCGTCACCGGCATCGGCGGCGGCATCGGCATCAACCGCGGGCTCGTCATTCCGGCAGACCTGTCGCAGTTCGGGACGTACCCGCTCATCAAGGCGCTCGACCCGGGCGCGCAGCCGAGCCCGGATCCGATGGACGACCTGATCGAGGTCGGCGCGACCTTCCCGGTGGCCAGGGACCAGTTCTGGTTCGCCGCCGGGGTGAGCTTCAACAGTTTCGCGCTCGTGGACGGCGTTGTCGTGGTCTCCATCGCGATCGGCGACGGGCTGCAGATCGCGCTGCTCGGACTGGCCAGGATGGCGCTGCCGCGACCGCAGTTCGCCCTGGTCAGCATCGAGCTCGGTCTCGTCGCGCGGTTCTCCACCAAGGACGCGGTGCTGTGGGTGCAGGCGCAGCTCACCGACAACTCCTGGCTGCTCTACCCGGAGATCCGGCTCACCGGGGGGTTCGCGTTCGTGAGCTGGTTCGGCGGGCCGAACGCCGGCCAGTTCGTCCTCACCATGGGCGGCTACCACCCGTCGTTCCAGCGCGACGGCTACCCGGTGGTGCCACGGCTCGGCCTGGAGTGGCGGGTCGCGTCGTACCTGTCGATCAAGGGCGAGTCGTACTTCGCGCTCACCTCCGAGGCCGTCATGGCGGGCGGCCGGCTGGAGGCGTCGGCGACGTTCGGCCCGGCCTGGGCGAGCCTGGTGCTCGGCGCGGACGCGATCATCTTCTTCGACCCGTTCTTCATGAGCGTCACGGTGTACGCGCGGATCTCCGCCGGCATCACGATCGACGTCTGGATAGGTGAGATCACGATCTCGGTCTCGCTCGGGGCGCGGGTCACGGTCGAGGGGCCGCAGTTCCACGGGTCGGCGACCTTCGAGGTCGGCCCGGCCGAGCTGACGATCGCCTTCGGCGACACCAACGCGCCGCAGCCGCTGCCGATCGGCTGGACCGACTTCGTGAGCAAGTACCTGGAAGAGGCATCCGCCGGCGTCGCACGTGCGGTCACCGCGATCCCTGGGCGCGGCGCGGTGCCCCCCGGCGCGGGCCCGGGCGGGGCCACCGACACCGGCACGGCCGACGGCTCGGTCGCGCGGCCGTACGAGGTGATCTGCGAGTTCGAGATCACCGTGACCACGACGGTGCCGACCCGTACGTTCGTCATCGGGAGCACGCCGGTCGACGCGCAGCCGAGCGGGCAGCTCGGCATCGCGCCGATGAACATCGCCGACGCCGCGAGCCAGCTGACCGTGCGGTTGGAGAACGTCACCGCGTTCACGGGGATCCCCGCGGGCACCGACCACATCGGCGAGCTGAGCCGCGTGATCAATTCCACCGGTGCGTTCCCGATCGGCGTGTGGGGGCCGCCGCAGCCTGCAGAGGACAAGAAGGTTCCGGAGGGCGACGTCATCGAGGCCGCCGAGGGTGTGACCTTCACCGCGGCGGCCGACACCGGCAACGGGTCCGTGCCGATCGTCTACAACCAGGTCAAGGTGCGCACGCGGCTGCCGCTGCCGTTCGTCAATTCGCGGGCGGCCCGGCCGAGAGTGCTCGCCGACGCGGGCAGCCTGCATGGCCTGGTGCCGTCGATCGACAATGCGGCCGAGCTGCTCGAGGTCTCGCAGGACTGGCTCGGCAACGCGGGCTACGGCCGGACGACCCTCGCGTCGTTCGTCGGGGAACGGGCCGCGCCGCCGCTGCTCGGCACGCTCGCCGAGGGCCTGACCGGGGCCGAGATCGAGGCCCAGCCGGCCTACCCCGACACGGTGGTGACGCCGCCGGTCGACACCACAGTGCACGCGCCGCGCGCGATCGCCGTGTTCGCCGCCGCGCTCGACACGCCGGAGACGGCGGCACTGCGGACCACAGTGACCGGCGACGCCCAGACGGCGCGAATGGCGCCGCCCACGATCGAGGGCGTCCGCGCCGCCGCCGAGCTCGCGGTGCCCGCCCAGCTGCTGCGGGTCGCGCCGCGCGCGGGCACCGACCAGAGCACCCTGCTCGCCCGCGGCGCCTCGCCGCTCACCCGGCAGGCCCGCACCGGCGCGGAGGCGAGCGCGGTGCGCGGATCGGCCCCCGACGGGGCGGCCCGGCTCGATGCGCTCACCGACGCGCTCGGTGGCGGCCGCAACGGAGCCCGGGCCGCCGACCGGCCCGCCGCCGACGTGGTGCACGCGGGCGAGATCGCGGTGCTGCGCTTGCCGAACGCCGGCCGCGACGTCGTCCTCAACGGCCCGCGCCCGCTCCTCACGCTGGACGGCTGTCCCGCGCGGACGCTGGTACTCGGCCACGGCGGCGACGTGCTGACCGACACGACCGAGCCCAAGATCCAAGTACTGCGCGGCGCCGAGCGGGTCGTCGTGGCCGCGCTCGGCGACCAGGCCGACGAGCAGGCGCGGCTGACCGGGCTGGTCGGCTGGCATGCGGGTCTGGCGCTCGGTTACACCGGCTGGTCGGCCGCGCTCGCCCCCGGCGCGATCGTGCGCTGCCAGGGCCGGTACGGACGGCGCGGGCTGGCCCGGGTGCGTACCGGCTGGGTGCAGGCGGCCGAACTGGTCGCCGGCACCGGTCTCGTGGAGACCCGGTTCGCCGAACCGGTCGACGTTGTGGTGATCGCCATCGACGACCCGGCCGCGGTCGGTGTGGATCCCGGCGGGCAGGGCGGCCGCGGCCTGGCGATGGGGCTGTCCGGCGCGCGCCGGGTCAGGCGGGCCGACGGCGGCGAGGAGCCGCCGACGGTCGTGGTGAACCAGGGCCGCGGGTACACGGTGTACGCCGTCGAGCCGCGGCCGGGGGAGTTCGGCAAGTCGGTCGTGGTCACCGTGGCGAGCGAGGACGGGTGGCACCTCGTCGGCGTACTCGGCGGCCGGGGCGACGTGGCGACGATCGCCGACCGGCTGGCCACCGCCGGTATCGGCGATCTTATGCGGCCGTTCGCGCCGGGCCAGGGCGGAGCCGTACGGCTGAGCTGGTCGGCAGCGGGTTAGGAGGGCGGAGCGATGCCTGAGCCGGGGACGTTCGTGCTGTACAGCTCGGTACGGCCACCGCTGCACGCGGGTGACTACGTGCTGCGGGGCACGCAGGAGGTGGCCGGCGGGCCCGTCGAGCCCTACGCCGGCAACGTGCGGATCACCGCGCCGCGCTACACCATGCCGCCGGACCAGGTGCTCAGCACGTTCCCACCGGCCAACGCTGAGGGGAGCTTCAGCTCCCGGCTGCCGCAGATCGTGCTGCGGCGGCGCACGTTGCCGTGGGAGCGGGACGCCGGCGCCGGGGGCACCGCCGCGACGCCCTGGCTCGCGCTGGTCGTCATCGCCGAGGGGGAGGGCCAGCTGTCCGGCGAGACCCCGGTCGGTCAGTGCGTGACCCCGGGCGTCACGCTGACCGGGCCGGGCGACGTCGCGAGCAGCGTCTACCTCGCGGTGACCAAGACGGTCGTGGACGCGGTGTTCCCGACGAAGGACGACCTGCCGCTGCTGGCGCACGTCCGCGAGGTCGACGTCAACGACACCGAGCTGATCCAGGGCGACGACGACGGCTGGCTGGCCGTCGTGCTGGCCAACCGGCTGCCGCAGGAGGGCAAGCGGTACCTCGCCTGCCTGATCAACGTCGAGGGGCAGCTCCCCGTGCTGCCGGTGCCCAAACCGCCCGGACAGTGGACCGCCGACATTTTCGACTCGAAGGTCGTGGTCCAGGACTTCCGGGGCACCTCGAAGACGCTGGACGCCGACAGCTACGTCATGGGCAACGTCAAGACGACGCAGCAGATCGGCGGACTCGGTATCGCCCAGGATCTCACCGCGCAGGCGACGACCGATGCGCCGAAGGCGAGCGCCGCCAAGCAGATCGGCGCGGCCACCACCGCGCAGGACTGGCAGGCCACGCCGCGGAAGATCGAGGACATCGCCGTCTCCGCGACGGCCGAGGACGCGTACCGCGTGGTGCGCGACGGCATGGGCATCGGTTTCCGCATCCCGATCGAGGGCATCGCCGCCGAGCCGACGTACCGGTTCCCCGTGCTCGCCCACTGGTCCTTCACCTGCACCGGCGCCGGCGACTTCCAGTCGCTGATGATGAACCTCGACGTGGGGCTGCTCGGCACGCTGCCGAAGGAGCCGCCCGCGCCGCCGCCCGGTGCGCCTCCGCCGCCGCCCCGGACACGCCCGCTGCCCGAGGTCGCCGAGACCGGGCACGTCGGTTTGCAGCACCTGACCCGGCGCGGCGATCCGGCGGTCGCGTGGTTCCGTGGCCCGCTGTCGCCGCAGGTCACCGAGCGCCAGCAGCCCGACAAGGACGGACGGCTGCCGGTCGCACACGTCAGCGACCAGATCCGCCGGATTGTGCCGGACGGCCGCGAGGATCTGACGTACGCCGCCGCCTTCGAGATCGGGCGGCTGCTCGCACTCGCCCAGCCCTCGGTGGTCGCCGCGCTGCTGCTGTGGCGGGCCGACCAGTTCGGCGCCGAGCGGGCGCATCGCGTCGTCGGGACGATCTCCGACGACCTGGGCATCTTCAAGGACGTCCTCGACGGCCGTCCCACCGGCGCCGCGCTCGGGTCGTTGTTCGCCAAGCAGCTGCTGATCACGGCGGGCGCGGCGACGGGCAAGGTGTTCGGCCCGTCCCGGCCCGTCGCCGATCCGGGCCGTCCGCTCTCGTTCATCGAGGGCGACGTGGACAGGGCGGCTGCGCTCGGCCTCGGCCTGGACCTCGGCGCGCTCACCGAGGCCGCCCGGCAGGTGGGCATCGTCGGGGCGCTGGGGGCGACCGCGGTGCCGGTCGCTTCGCTCGACCGTCAGGAGCCGGTCGTCGAGGGCCCGGACGTCGATCACCTGCGCGGCGCGCTGGAGGCATCGGCCGCGCTGCTCGCCGCCGACGTCACCAAACGCGGTGCCCGGAGTGTGGCGGCGGGAGGCCGCCCCGACCGCCTCGACGTGCTCCTCGGCCTGATCACGGAGGTGGAGTCATGAAGGTCCAGTTCTCCGCGACCGAGGCGCTCGACGTGGCGATCGCCGCCAATGTGGACGCGACGTTCTCCACGGTCGAGGAGCACCCCGAGCTCGGCGACCGGGTGGTCCCGGCCGACCTGCGCGACTGGCTGGCCCGGCTGCGGCTGCTGGAGAGCGTGCCGTTCAACTACCTCGTGCCGGACGCCGAGCTGCTGCCGCTGGAGTCGATCCGCTTCTTCTACCTCGACCGGGTCTGGACCGACGCGCTCGTCCAGGGCGCGCTGTCGGTCGGCACGGTCGCCAGCGCGGACCGGGCCCAGCTGGAGAGCGTCTACCCCTACGTACGCGACGAGGTCGACGAGGAGGAGCGGCTGATCCGGCTGCCGCTGCTCAACGAGGACAGTGAGGGCGCGCCCGAGCCGACGCCGCAGGCCCCCGGCGGCGTGGTGAGCGGGTTCCTGCTGCGCTCCCGCGCGGTGTCGGGCTGGCCGGGCCTGCACGTACGCGCGTACCGCGAGGAGCTCGCCGAGGGTGACGACGCGCAGATCCCCGAATCCGATCCGCGGCGGGTACGGCTGATCCGGCTCGAACGGCTCGCCCCCGCCGTCCTGCTCGGGCTCTTCGACGGGGTGCCGAAGGTCGTGCACGTCGAGGAGCCCAGGCAGGGCATCCAGTTCGGGGTCGAGCTGCGGGCCGTGGCGGGGCAGCCGGGGGTGTACGAGTCACTGCTCCGGCTGCGTGACGTGCTCACCGCGGAGGAGCTGCCGTGCCCGCCGAACGACCCGTTCTGCGCGCAGTCGACGGTGAACGTGCCGTTCCGGCAGGGCTCGCCGGGCGTGCTGGACATGACCGAGCTGAACAAACGGATGATCGCCAACGCCGGCGCCCACATGGGGCAGGACGTCGACAGCGCGGAGTTCGCGATGCAGGTCCTGCAGTTCCCCTACCGTCAGGTCTTCGGCGATCCGAACCAGGGCACCGACATCGCCGACGTGTTCCGGCCGAGCATCGCGCTGACCACCCTGAAGGTCCACTACGAGAACGTCCTGGACGTGGGGTGACCGCGATGACCTTTCCGTACGAGCCCAACCAGGTCAAAGAGGCGATGACCGACGCCAGGTGGGCCGGCCTGGTGCGCGTCGACACCGACGCCGCGACGATCGACCACTGGGACACCGGCCTGCTGCGCGACACCCGGCTCCTGGTCCCGGTCGACGTGCAGGCCCTGTACGTCCCGCCGGACGGCAAGGAGCCGATGGTACGGCTGGCCTTCGACCTCACCACCGTCGAGGGCGACCCGCCGCCGCTGCCGCCCCCATTCGACCCGGGGAAGCCGCGAGAGCCCGGCGTCCATCTGCACTGGGCGGTGCCGGACGCACTCCTGCGCGGCAAGGTCGACGACCCGGAACTGGCCGGCACCCCGGAGGGCAACCGTCTCGCGCTGCCCGCGCTGCCCGATCGCTGGACAGTGCTGCGCATCCTGCTGCCCGGCCAGGCGGACACGCCACAGGTGCGTGGCTGGGTGCTGACGGCCGACACCGCCCGGGCCGTCCCGCTGGAGGACTGGCCGCAGGGCGCCGGCGGCGCGAAGCCGGCGGGCCGTGAGCTCACCGCCGAGGCGCTCACCGGTTCGGCGGGCGGGTCGCTCGCCTGGACCGCGGGCTACGACGCGACGACCAACCGGATGGCCTTCCACGATCCGCTGACCGATCTCGGCCCGATCGATCAGCAGGGCGGCCCGTCCGGCAACCAGGCCACCTATGTGGTCGCCGGCTGGTGGTCGGTCGCCGGCCTCGACCCGCTCGACGGCGTCTGGCAGTCCGCCAGCCTGGACGACTATCTGCACTCGCTCGGCTGGACTCTTGTCAGCGATGCCGAGGGCTCGTCGACCAAGACCGCGGCACGGGTCGTCGATGCGGACCGCCGGACCACGGTCGGGCTCGCCACGGCCGACCGGTTCGGCGCCAAGCCGCAGTCCGCCAAACTGGGTCTGGCCGCGCAGGCGGTGACTGCCTCCGGCGCGTCGCTGCCGTCGGCCGCCGCGTTGTCCGCGTCGGCCTATCGACCGGCGAGCAGCGCGTTCCTCACCACGGACGCCGTCGTCCTCAACTCCGCGGTGATCGGGTGGCCGCGCTGCACGCTGTTGCACGGCTTTGTGGCCGGGGTGCCGGTGCGGGGCGCCGTTCCGCTCGACGCCCGCCCCGCGCCCGCCTCGTTGCGTCCGGTCCTCGGCACGCACGGCGACGACATCGCCGCGGCGCTGTCCGCGCCCGGCCTCGGCGCGACCACGCCGCTCCAGCACCGCGCCGTCGAACGGCTCGTGTCCGCGTTCACCGGTCAGCTGCTGCCGCGCCTGGGGTCGGCGGACGGTGTCGTCGACATCGACGAAAACGAGCACGGGGCCGGCTTCGGGTCGCTGCCCGGCGGCGACGGCGAGCTGGAGCGGCTCGTGACCGGGCAGGTTCCGGCGCTGGTACGGAGCGGGCGCATCGGCCGCACCAAGGCCGCGACGGAGAAGACGACGAGCGCCTCGGGCAAGGCGTCGCTGCGGTGGGCGGGCCGGACCAGGATGGAGCTGATCGAGTCGTCGTCCGGGGCGATCCGCGACGAGGCGGGCTCATGGGCGACGCTGGCCGAGCCGCCACTCATCCCCGACGCCGAGGTCCGCGAGGTGCGGCGGCCCGCGCCGCGCTACCACCTCGCGCTCGAACCGCTGGTCGCGGTCAGCGGCGCGCGGCGCAGCCTGCGGCACGGCGGCGACGGCCGCTTCTCGCCCGACGGGCTACTGCAGTGCCGCTGGCCCTCCCAGGTCGTCCAGGACATGCCCAACATGCTGCGCGGCGACGAGCTGCTCCCGTCGCTCGGCAACGGCGGCATCCCGCCGGAGGTGGCGCTCGTCGTCCGCGAGGCGCTCATGCTCTCGCCCTACCACGCGCCCTGGCTGGCGCGGGCGGCCGCGAGCAGACGCGGCGTCGACCCGAGGACCGCGACGGCCCGGTTCACCGCCGAGGCCGCGCTCCGGTTCGGCCGCTCCGGCGTCTACAGCGGCGACAGCCAGGTCTTCCTCGGCCTCGGTACCGGCCCGTCCGCCGCGGCCACAGCGAGCGACGTGCCCGTCACCGCCGCTCTGGTCGCCGACCAGCTGCACCGCTTCTCCGCGTTCGCGGGCGTCGACCCGGATCCCGTCGGGGTGACGGCCTGGTCGCAGCCATGGGTCCCGCTGTGGCTCGAATGGGAGGTCGAGGTGATCGCCGGCGACCGGCTGGACGGCTGGGACCTGGGCGCCGTGGACCTCGACCCCCCGGCGCAGGGTCCTTCGCCACTGCCCGCCAAGCGCTCCGTCACCGGACGCAGCATGCTGACCACGGGCTCGGCCGTCGCGCTCGCCTCGGCCGTACAGGAGTGGCTGCTCGCCGAGGAGGCACGCGACCGGGCCGGCACCGGCGAGGCCGACGACCTGACGGCCGATCGGCTGGCCGCGGTCGCGGCGGCGATGGAGCACCTCGACGTAGTGTCGGCCACGCTCGACGGGCTGCGCGAGACCCTGCTCGGCCTGCCGTACTACGGCGGCCTGGCCCGGCCCAAGGCCGCGGACGGCACCGTCACCGGACCGGCGCCCGTGGGCCCGCCGCAGCTGGTGCGGGCCGGGTCGCTCCGGGTCGTGCGGGCCCGGCTCGTCGACGCGTTCGGCCGCATCCTGCCGGTGCCGCTCGACGGCCTCGCCGTACCGGCCCGCGACGGGCTCCCGGCCGTACCGGGACCGCCGCCGGTGCCGGCCGGGCTGCGGCTGCGGCCCCGCTTCACCCGACCGGCGCGATGGATGTTCAGGCTGGTCGACGCCGCCTCCACCGAACCGCGCCCGCCCGAGGCCAAGGTCGACCAGGTCGACCCGACTCAAATGGTGAGCCCGGTGTCGGGCTGGCTGCTGCCCGACCACATCGACGAGGCGCTGGAGGCGTTCGACACCGCCGGGGCGCCGCTCGGCCAGCTCATGAACGAGCCGATCGGCGGCGGCGTGGTCTGGGAGATCGCGCCCGGCCGGACGGGGCCCGCCGACGCCGGCCCGAACCTCGGACTCGCGCCCGCCCAGCAGCCGCTCGGCTGGCTCGCCGCCGGCCTGGTGGCCGCCGATGCGCGCGCCCGCGACGGCGCGGTGGCGAGCGGCGAGTCGGCGCTGTCCGCGCTGCTGCGCGCGATCGACACGACGCTGTGGACGGTCGACCCGTTCGCCGGGCTCGGCACCGAGCACATCGCCGGCCTGGTCGGCCGGCCGATCGCGGTGGTGCGCGCCCGGCTATGGCTGGAGGTCAACGACGATCTCGACGAGGTGGACCTGTCCGACCCCGGCCGCCGCGCCGAACGCGAACAGGCCTACCGGGAACTGGCCGAACGGGCGTTCCCGGTACGGCTCGGCGAGCTGACCCGGGCCGACGACGGCCTGCTCGGCTACTTCGTGGACGACGACTACTCCAAGGTGTACGTCGTCGACAAGGTGCTGCGGGAGCTCGCCTTCGACACCGGCCGCATGAAGGGCCAGCTCGGGATGTACGGCAGCACGCCGCAGGTCCCGGCCACGCGCGAGATCGATCATCCGTACGTCGCGCCCGGCGGCGACCTCATGGTCCATCCCGGCCAGGTCGTCACGCTGACCCTGCTCATGCATCCGGCCGGCAGCGTTCACCTCACCTCGGGTGTGCTGCCCCGCAAGTCGCTCATGCTGTCTCGCGACTGGGTCGCGTCCGCGCTCGCGGCCATGTGCCCGTCGGTGCGGATCGGCCCGGTGCTGATCGACCCCGCTCAGGTCCGGCTGCCGACAGTGTCCGCGCTGCCGAAGGACCAGGTCTTCACGCGTCGCGACACCCCGTACACCTGGAAGGACGACGCCATTCTCGCCGCGACGCAGTCGGCGCTGCTGCCCGACCTGCCGGCCGAGGTACAGGAGGGCTACATCCGCGTCGCGCCCGAGCCGACGGGGGAGGAGAGCCCGTGACCCGCTATCAGTGGCCCGCCGTCCGCGGGGGCAGCCGGGACGACCCGGCGGGGCGCGCGGGGTTCGTACGGGCGTACCGGGCGCCGCCGCCCGAGATCCAGGAGCGGGCCCTGGCGCATCGCCGCACCGCGCTCGCCGCCGCCCGGCGGGCGCTGGAGCCCGGGGCGGCCCGGCTCGCTCCCTCGGTGGACAACGACAACATGTGGGTGCCGGTCGGCCCGACGAGCGTGGTGAAGGGGCAGGCACGGTTCCGGCCGCGGATCTCCGGTCGGGTCCGGGACGTCGCGGTGAGCCCGAACGGCGAGCGCGTGTACGTGGCGACCGCCAACGGCGGAGTCTGGTACTCCTCGGACGCGGGCACCAGCTGGCTGCCGGTGGGTGCGTGGACGTCGGCGGTGCGCGCCGAGGTGACCACGGCGGCGACCCCGCTGACCTGTGGTTGCCTGCTCGTCAACTTCGACACCGATCCGGCGGGCGAAAACGATTTCGTGCTCGTCGGCACCGGCGAGATAGCGCCGTTCTCGGGCGGCATCCCCGGCGGCAGGCTGGGCGGCGTCGGCGTGCTGTTCTCGCAGGGCCCGGTGCCGCAGGCGCGAGCCGATCCGCTGTCCAGCCCGTGGCAGCGGGAGGGGAAGAACCTCAAGGGCTACGGCATCTTCCGGCTGGCCTTCGAGCCGGACAACCCGGACCGGGTCGTCGCCGCCACGAGTCATGGCCTGTGGACCCGGAGCGGCGCGCCGACGTTGGACTCCGAGTGGGAACGGATCACGACGCCGCCGTTCGACGAGGCGAGCCTCGACCCCGGTTACTCCAACTTCCAGTGCACCGATGTCGCGTGGAGCGAGGAGCGCACGAGCATCCCGCCGATCTCGGCCCGGCTGTACGTATGCGTGAACGACACGCGCGAAGCGTTCCTCGACGACGACTCCGGCGTGTGGGTGAGTGAGAGCGGCGTCGACGGGCCGTTCCGGTTCGTCAACCTGCCGGGCAGCGAGAAAAACTCCAGGTTCGGCATCGCCAAGGCGCCGAGCGACGAGCGGGTGCTGTACGTGCTCGGCAAGGGGCCGCACCTGTGGCGGATGCGGGCTTCGTCGGACGACATCGGCGACATCGCGGCGGACGAGGTCGAAAAGGTGCCGGTACGCCTGTTCGGCCTGGGAGCGAAGGACCAGTCGTACTACGACCTCGCGCTCGCCGTCGATCCGGAGAGGTCCGACCAGGTGGTACTCGGCGGCAGCACCGCGTTCGTCGACGACCACAACGCGGCGCTGTTCCGCTGCAAGGTGTCGCCGGAGGGCGGGGTCTGGAAGCTCGACTACACAATCGACAAGAAGGAGGACGAACGGAACGAGCTGAAGCAGGCAACGGACCGCACCTTCATCGGCGAGGGCATCCACGCGGACGTTCACCAGATCGTCTGGCGGAAGGTCGGCACGCGCCGGGACATGTGGGTGGCCTGCGACGGCGGGGTGTTCCTGTCGCGCGCCAACGGGGACCGCGGCACGTTCGTCTCCCGCAACACGGGGATCGCCTCATTGGAGGCCGGGTTCGTCGCCGGCCATCCGACCAACGACGTGGCGATGATCATCGGCACACAGGACAACGGTGTGCTGAAGCGCATCGGCGACACCTTGTGGGTGGTCGCCCTGGAAGGCGACGGCGGCGGCGTCGCCTACCATCCGACCGATCCTCGGCAGTTCGTGGGCCAGTACACCAGGGCCCGCTGGTACGACCAGGACGACAACGAGGTCAAGATGGTCCACCGCGCGCCGGGTGGCGTGCTCATCGACTCGGAGATCACCGAGAACGAGGGCTCGGCGTTCTACTCCGGCGTGGCCATGGCGACCAATGCCCTGGGGACGGTCCGGCTCGCGATCGGGACGGTCCGGGTCTGGCTGTCGGAGGACTTCGGGCACAAGTGGGCGACGTTGCCGTCGGGCGAGGACCCGCGAAAGGCGACCTCGGCCGTCGACAACCGGCAGAACTGGAAGGACGACGTGCCCTTCCTGCCGTTCATCGCCTGGTTCGCCGACCCGCCGCCGGACGCCAGGGTCGTCGCGCTGCGCTGGGTCGACTACAACCGGCTGCTGGTGCTGTGCACGGGCGCGGTCTTCCTGTTCGACTTCGACGGGGCGCAGTGGCGGCGCACCCTCATCACCAGGTACAAGCAGCCGAGCTGCTCGACCATCGACCCGGACGAGGTCACCTCGCCCGCGAAGGACCTGATGCCGATCGGACGGTGGAGCGACATCGCCCGCCATGCCGAGGCCAGAGGCACCAAGGGGTGCGGCTCCTTCTACGTCACGACGACCGGCCCGCCGAAGGGCGAGTCCCCGCAGGACGCGCCGAACTGCGACACGCTGTGGTGGTTCGACGGCACCGACAAGTGGTACGCGACCGGGCTGCGCGCGGCGACGGACGGGGTGCCGGCCCCCGCCTACGCGGTTGCCGTGCATCCGTGGAACAACGAGTTCGTCTTCGTCGGCACGTCGGTCGGGGTGTGGCGGGGCCGGTTCGACGACGGGCCGAACGGGCCGACCTGGGACTGGTCGCACGACGGGAACGGCGCGTTCGTCAACGGCCTGCCGGAGGCTGCCGTACAGGACCTGTCCTTCTTCGAGCTCCGGGGCCCGCCGTCGCAGCTGCTGCTGCGCGCGGCGCTGCAGGCCAGGGGCGTGTGGGAGGTTGACCTGGCCGGCCCCCAGGACCCGCAGACCTATCTGCGGGTCCACTCCTACGACAGCCGCCGGATGTCCCCGTCCGTCCTGCCTCCCGTCGCCGCCGGTCTCGGCACGCTGCAGTGGAACCTCAGCCCGGACGTGCGCGCCCGTATCGGACCGGGTTCGCCGACCCATCCCGCGCCGGTCGGGTTGCCGTGGACGAGCACCACTCCGCTCACCGCCGGGATGCGGTGGGAGCTGTGGATCTTCCAGGTGGCATTGCGCCACTACCTCGAAACCGAGCTGCATGCGGATTCGCTGGTCCGGGCGGACGGCAGCTGGACGGCGGCGTTCGACGAGCGGATCGTGGCCGCCAGGAAGATAGCGCCGCCGCTGACCGGCTCGGGTATCGCCATGATCGACCCCGACCTGTGGGCGCGAGTGGTCACCCCGCCGCACGTCTACGCCGACCCCTGGGGCGGGGCCCCGACCGAGGCGGACCTGTTCGAGCTGATCGTCGACCGCGCGGCGTTGCTGACGGATGAGGCCGGGTCCAACATCGGTCCGGGGCCGGCGAAGTTCGACGTGCTCGTTCATCACCGGCACGGCCGCGCGGCGCCGGCGAACGAGGTCTTCGTCACGGTGGTTTCGGCCGCGTTGCCCGACAGCCCGGCGGACTGGGCGACGATGCCGGTGCCCTGGACGGCGGACGTCGTCGATCTCCTGAACAACGGCGGGGTGCCGCCGTCGGGCTGGACGCAGCCGGCGGCGCCCTGGATGGTGGGCAGCGGCACCGTCCCGACCCGTACGAGCTCGGGGCCACTGGTCCTGCAGCCGACCGGGCCGGTCGACCCGCGCACCCCCCAGGCGGTCACCTTCGACCTCGACTTCACCGGTGCGCCGCCGTTCTCGACCTGGGTGGTGGTGGCCGTGGTGCACTCGGTGGCCGATCCGGTGGCGTTGTTCAGCACGACCCTCCAGGAGCTCGTACTCAACAACCGGCACGTCGCCGTACGGACCGTCGAAACCTGAGCACACGAGCGTCTCGCGGACGAGGCGTCGGCTGCACCGACGGGGAGGGGCAATGACGCGTTATCGGTGGCCTGCCGTTCGCGGCGGCAGCGGCGACGACCCCAGCGGTCGGGCGGAGTTCGTCAGGGCCTACCGCGCGGCGGCGCCGGAGGTCCAGGAAAGTGCGGTGGCACGGCGCCGTTCGCTGCTGGCCGCCCGGCGGGTGCGGGAGGCCGGACCGGAACGGCTCGCTCCCGCAGCGGCCAATGCCGATATGTGGGTGCCGGTCGGGCCGACGAGCGTGCTCCGCGGCCAGACGCAGTTCACGCCGCGGGTCTCCGGGCGAATACGCGATATCGCGGTGAGCGACGACGGTGAGCGGGTGTACGCGGCGACCGCCAACGGCGGGGTCTGGTACTCCTCCGACGCCGGGACGAGCTGGCTGCCCGTCGGCGCGTGGGCGACGGCGGTGCTCCCTGAGCTCACCATGGGGGCGACCCCGCTGACCTGCGGATGCCTGCTGGTCGACTTTGGTGCGGACGCCGGCGGCGCCGACGACGACGTGTTCGTCGGCACCGGCGAGATCCTGCCGTTTTCCGAGGGCTACCCCGGCGGCAGGCTCGGCGGCGTCGGCGTGCTGTTCTCCCACGGCCCGGTACCGAAGGCGCTGGCCCGCCCGCTGGAAAACCCATGGGAACGGGAAGGAAAGAACCTCAGCGGGTTTGGCATCTTCCGGCTCGCCTTCCATCCGGATAACCACGGCCGGATCGTGGCGGCCACCAGCCACGGCCTGTGGACCAGAACCGGTGAGCCGGTGGTGGACTCCGAATGGGAGAAGGTCGAGGCCACGCCGTTTGGCGAGGCCGAGACGCACCTGGACTTTTCGCGCTTCCTTTGCACCGACGTCGCCTGGGTGGGGGAGTCCGTCGCTCGTCTCTATGTCTGTGTGAACGACACCGGAGGGCTGTTCCACCACGACGATTCGGGCCTGTGGGTCAGTGACAACAACGTCGACGGCCCGTTCCGGTTGGTCGATCTGCCGGGCCGTGAGCCCTACTCGCGGTTCGGGATCGCCGTGGCCTCGAAGAACAAGCGGGTCCTATACGTCCTCGGCAAGGGGCCGCATCTGTGGCGAGTGCAGGCGTCGGCGAACATCAACGACATCGAGGCGCACGATGTCGGGCAGGTTCCGCTGCGCCTGTTCGGGCTGGGCGGCTTGGAGGCGTCGTCTTACGACCTCGCGATCGCCGTCGATCCCGAGAACGCCGACCGGGTGGCGCTCGGCGGCAGCATCGCGGTCGCCGGCGACAACACGTACAGCGCGGCGCTGTTCCGCTGTGGGGTTCAGCAGGACGGTGCGGGCTACAAGCTCGACTATAAGATCGCAAAGCCGCTCGACGAGTTCGACGAGACCAAACAGACAACCGATCCGACGTTTATCGGCGAGGGTATCCACGCCGACGTTCACCAGATCCTCTGGAAGACGGTCGACGGCCGGCACGACATGTGGGTCACCTGCGACGGCGGCGTGTTCCGGTCACGCGCCGACGGCGACCGTGGTTCGTTTACCGCCCGAAACACCGGGATCGCCAGCCTGGAGGCCGGATTCGTGGCCGGTCACCCCACCAACGACGTGGCCATGATCACGGGAACCCAGGACAACGGCGTGCTCAGACGAGTCGGCGACACGCTCTGGGAGGTCGCCTTGGTCGGCGACGGCGGCGGCGTCGCGTATCACCCGACCGACTTCCAGCGCTTCGTGGGGCAGTACTCGAGGTCAGTGTGGTACGACGAATTGGGGAACGAGCTCAGGATGGCCCGTCGCTCGCTGGGTGAGCTCACCGACTCCGAGTCGACCGAGAAGTACGCCTCAGGCTTCTATTCAGGTGTGGCTGTACGTGCCACCACGGCCGGGGACATACGGCTCGCGATCGGCACGATCCGGGTCTGGTTGTCGCCGGACTTCGGCACGAAGTGGACGACCCTTCCGTCGAACAAGGACCCCCGCAGGGCGACATCGGCTACCAGCTACCGGCAGAACTGGAAGGACGACGTGCCGTTCGTCGGCTCGTCGGCCTATCCGCCGCCCGCCGCCCAAGTCGTCGCGCTGCGCTGGATCGACGACGACCGGCTGCTGGTGCTGTGCCGGGGCGGAGTCTTCCTGATCGAAACCGACGACGGTGTGGAGTGGCGGCGCACCCTTATCACCAGGTACGAGCAGCCAAGCTGCGCCACTCTCGACCCGGACGAGGTCACCTCGCCCGCGAAAGCGTTGATGCCGATCGGTCGCTGGAGCGACATCGCAAGCCACGTCGGCGGCGTCGCGGGGTGTGGCTCGTTCTACGTCACCACGACCGGCCCGCCAAGAGGCGAGACACCGGCTCAGGCGCAGCACGCCGACACGCTCTGGTGGTTCGACGGAATCGACAAGTGGTACGCCACCGGGCTGCGGTCCGCGGGGGGCGGCGTGCCCGCGCCCGCGTACGCGGTAGCCGTCCATCCCTGGCAGCAAGAGTTCGTCTTCGTCGGCACTTCGGTCGGGGTGTGGCGGGGGCAGTTGCGCAACGGGCCGAACGGGCCGATCTGGGACTGGTCGCCGTTCGTCAACGGGCTGCCCGAGGCCGCCGTCCAGGACTTGTCCTTCTTCGAACGCAGCGGCGCGCAGTCGATGTTGCTGTTGCGCGCCGCGCTGCAGGCCAGGGGGGTGTGGGAGGTCGATCTCACTCAGGATCTGGAACCGCGGACCTACCTTCGCGTCCATCGATACGACAGCCGCCGAGTGACTCCTACCGTCATGCCGGTTCTCGCCGATGGGCTCGGGGACCCTGCGGAGTTCGTCTGGAACCAGAGTCCCGACGTGCGCGCCCGTACGGCGCCGGGATCGCCGCCACCCCCCGCGCCGACCGGGCTGCCATGGACGCGGAGCTCATTCCCCGAGGAGATGCGCTCGGAGCTGTGGCTCTTCCAAGTGGCGCTTCGGCACTACCTCGCGGCGGAGCTCCAGATGGACCCGCTGGTACGCGCGAACGGCGAGTGGACGACGGTGGTCGACGAGCAGGTGAAGGCTGCCCGGGCGGCACCGCCGGCGCTGCCCGGTCCGGGAAACGCCATGATCGACGACGCGCTGTGGGCACGGGTCGTCGCACCGCCGCACGTCTACGCCGACCCCTGGGACAGCGCGACGCCGACCGAGGCGGATCTGGCGGAGCTGATCGTCGACCGTCTTCCGTGGGTCACCTTCGAGGCGGGGTCCAACATCGTGTCGGGACCCGCGCGGTTCGACGTGCTCGTTCATCACCGGCACGGGCGCGCGGCGCTGGAGAGCGACGTGTACGTCACCGTCGTCTCGGCCGCGCTTGCCGCGAGTCCGGCCGACTGGGCGGCCATGCCGGTGCCCTGGACGGGGACCGTTGTCGATCTCCTGCGGAACAACGGGATGCCGCCGCCGGGCTGGACGCAACCGGCGGCGCCATGGATGGTGGGCGGCGGCAACGTCCCGTCGCGTACGCCCTCCGGGCCGCTGTTCCGCCGGCCGACCGGACCGGTCGACCCGCGGACGCCCAGAGCGGTGACCTTCGACCTCGACTTCACCGGTGCGCCGCCGTTCTCGACCTGGGTGGTGGTGGCGGTGGTGCACTCGGCGCCCGATCCGGTGGCGTTGTTCAGCACCACCCTCCAGGAGCTCGCGCTGAACAACTGGCATGTCGCCGTACGAACCGTCGAAACCTCGAGCTGACCCGACTCCTCGTACGGGGGACGGGAGGAGCTGATGCTCGACGACCGGGGCAGTCCCTAGGGAGTACGCGCCGGCCGCGGTGCGATGATGGTGCCGATGGATCCGCGGCGGCGCATTCCGCGCACCGACACCGTGCTCGATGACCCTCGGGTCGTCGAGGCGGCCCGGGGCGTCGGCCGTACGGCGGTGAAGACCATCGTGGCCGACGTACAACAGCGTGCCCGCGCCGGCGAGATCCCGCCCGGCGAGGTGGTCACGGCGACCGTGGCAGCGCTCGCGCGGCGCGGGCTGCGGCCGGTGATCAACGCCACCGGAGTGCTCGTCCACACCAACCTCGGCCGCGCGCCGCTGTCGCGCGCAGCGGCCGAGGCGGTGCGCGCCGCGGCCGGCCCCACGGACGTGGAGTTCGACCTGGCCACAGGGGAGCGGGCGCGACGCGGGCGGACGGCGCTGGCGGCGCTCGCCGCCGCCGTGCCCGACGCCCAGGCCGCGCACGTCGTGAACAACAACGCGGCCGCGCTCGTGCTGGCCGCGACGGCGCTGGCGGCGGGCCGCGAGATCATCATCAGCCGCGGCGAGATGGTGGAGATCGGCGACGGCTTCCGGCTGCCCGACCTGCTCCAGTCCACCGGCGCCCGGCTCCGCGAGGTCGGCACCACCAACCGCACGACCGTGCGCGACTATGCCGACGCTCTCGGCGCGGACACCGGGTTCATCCTGAAGGTCCACCCGTCGAACTTCTGGGTGGAGGGCTTCACCGCGGCGGCGTCGGTCAAGGAGCTGAGCGCCCTGCCCACGCCCGTCGTGGTCGACATCGGCTCCGGCCTGCTCGCCCCGGAGCCGCTGCTGCCCGGCGAGCCGGACGCCGCGTCGGCGCTGCGCGCGGGCGCGGCGCTGGTGACCGCGAGCGGCGACAAGCTGCTCGGCGGCCCGCAGGCCGGGCTCATCCTGGGCCGCGCCGACCTGGTCACGCTGCTGCGGCGGCACCCGCTGGCCCGGGCGCTGCGAGTCGACAAGCTGACGTTGGCGGCGCTCGAGGCCACGGTGCGCGAAGAGGCCCAGCCGGTACGGACGGCGCTGCGGACCGACGTGGACGAACTTCGGGCGCGGGCCCTGCGGCTGGCCCACCGGTTGAACGCCGAGGTCGTCGACAGCGTCGCCGCCGTGGGCGGCGGGGGAGCGCCCGGCCTCGAGCTGCCCAGCGTCGCGCTCGCCTTGCCGGAGTCGCTGGCGCGCCCGCTCCGCACCGGCGACCCGCCGGTCGTCGGACGGGTCGTCCGCGGCCGCCTGCTGCTCGACCTCCGCTCGGTCCCGCCCGATCAGGACGAGGCCCTCGCCGCGGCGGTGCTGGCGTGTACGTGATCGCCACGGCCGGCCACGTCAACCACGGGAAGTCCACGCTCGTGCGGGCCCTGACCGGGATGGAGCCCGACCGGTGGGCCGAGGAGCGCCGCCGCGGGCTGACCATCGACCTGGGCTTCGCGTGGACGACGCTGCCGTCGGGGCGGCGGCTCGCGTTCGTCGACGTCCCCGGGCACGAGCGGTTCGTCACCAACATGCTCGCCGGGGCGGGACCGGCACCCGCCGTCATGTTCGTCGTCGCGGCCGACGAGGGCTGGCGGCCGCAGTCCGCCGAGCACCTCGCCGCGCTCGACGCGCTCGGCGTCGGCCGCGGCCTGCTCGTGGTGACCCGGGCCGACCTCGCCGACCCCGCGTCCGCACTCGGCGAGGCACGCGGGGAACTGGCCGGCACGACGCTCGCCGGCATCCCCGAGGTCGTGGTGAGCGGGCACACCGGACTGGGGCTGCCCGAGCTGGCCGCCGCGCTCGACGAGCTCGCCGCCGCGGCGCCGCCGCCCGACGTGGCCGCCCCGGTACGGCTGTGGATCGACCGGGCCTTCACCATCAAGGGCGCCGGGTCGGTGGTCACGGGCACGCTCACCGCCGGCACGCTCCAGGCCGAGGACGAGCTGCTCCTCGGCGACGAGCGGGTCCGGGTGCGCGGACTGCAGACGCTGCGCGAGACGACCGGCGAGGTGGCCGCCCCGGCCCGGGTCGCGGTCAACCTGCGCGGGGTCGCGCGCGCCGGCATCGCCCGCGGCATGACGCTGCTGACTCCGGAGGCGTGGCTGACCACGTCGGTGGTCGACGTACGGCTCGGCGCGGACGACCACGGCCGCGAGGGCGTCTTCCACATCGGCTCGGCGGCCGTCCCGGCCCGGGTGCGCGTGCTGGGCGACGGCATCGCCCGGCTCACCCTGCACACGGCGCTGCCGCTGCGGATCGGCGATCGCGGCCTGCTGCGCGGGCCCGGAGCAGGCATGGGCATTAACCGGGTGGACGTCCTGGACGTACGGCCGCCGTCCCTCGAGCGCCGGGGCGCGGCCGCGGCCCGGGCGGCCGAGCTCGCGGCCGGCACACCGACCGCCGCCGACCTGTTGCGCCGCCACGGTGTGCTGAGCCGTACTGAGCTCGCCGCGATGGGCCGTCCGACGACCATGGAACCGGTGGCAGCCGACTGGGTCGCCGACCCCGCACACTGGGCCGGGCTGGCCGACCGGCTCGGCGAACTCGTGGCCGACGACGCCGCCCGCAACCCGCTCAGCCCGGGGATGCCCGTCGACGCGGTGCGCTCCGCCCTCGGCCTGCCCGCGCGAAGCCTGGTCGCGGCGCTGGTCCGGCCGCCGCTGCGGATCGCGGCGGGGCGGGTCGCCGGGCCTGGCTCGTCCGGCCTTCCGCGCGACCTGCTGGCCGCCGTCGAGCAGGTGCGGAAGGACCTGGCGGCGGCCCCGTTCCAGGCCCCCGACGCCAACCGGCTCCGGGAGCTCGGCCTCACCGACGCGGCGCTGGCCGCGGCGGCGCGGGCCGGGCTGCTGCTGCGGATCGCCGATCACCTCGTGCTCGCGCCCGGCGCCGAGGACGAAGCGGCGGCCGTACTCGCCGCGCTGCCGCAGCCGTTCACGGTGAGCGAGGCCAGGAAGGCGCTCGAAACAACGCGCCGGGTGGCGGTGCCGCTGCTGGAGTTTCTCGACGGCCGGGGCGTCACCCGCCGGGTCGACGCGGACCGGCGGATCGTCGCGGACTAAGACCGCATGGATCACGCGAACCGGGGTAGTGAGCGTGGCGTAGCGAGGCAGCCGGGAGGGGGCGGGCTTGTGGGAATCGGTGACCGGATCAGGTCATGGCCGGTGTACCGGCAGCTGACCGGACCCGATCCGACCGGCCGCGGCGCCGCGGCGCGCAGCCCGCACACCGACGAGCTGCGATCTCGCGTGACCACCGCCGACCAGGTGGTGAAGTCGATCTGCCCATACTGCGCGGTCGGCTGCGGCCAGAACGTCTTCGTCAAGGACGGCAAGGTCACCCAGATCGAGGGTGACCCCGACTCGCCCATCTCCCGGGGGCGGCTGTGCCCCAAGGGCTCGGCCAGTCTGCAGCTCACCACCGGGCCGGCGCGCCGGTACGACGTGCTCTACCGGCGGCCGTACGGAACGGAGTGGGAGCCGCTCGACCTCGACACGGCGATGGACATGATCGCCGACCGGGTGCTCGCCGCCCGGCGCGACGGGTGGGAGTGGGACGACGAAGGCGGTGCCCGCACCCGGCGCACGCTTGGCTTTGCCAGCCTCGGCGGGGCGACGCTGGACAACGAGGAGAACTACCTCATCAAGAAGCTGTTCACCGCGCTGGGCGCGATCCAGATCGAGAACCAGGCCCGTATTTGACACTCCGCCACCGTCCCCGGTCTGGGGACATCGTTCGGGCGCGGCGGCGCCACCACCTTCCAGCAGGACCTGCAGAACTCGGACTGCATCGTCATCGAGGGCTCGAACATGGCCGAGTGCCACCCGGTCGGGTTCCAGTGGGTGATGGCGGCGAAGGCGCGCGGCGCCACGGTGATCCACGTCGACCCGCGCTTCACCAGGACCAGCGCGCTGGCCGACCTCCACGTGCCGCTGCGCGCGGGCTCTGACATCGCCTTCCTCGGCGGCATCGTCAACTACGTGCTGCAGAACGAGAAGTACTTCCACGACTACGTCCTCGCCTACACCAACGCGGCGACCCTGGTGTCGGAGGACTTCCGCGACACCGAGGACCTCGACGGCGTCTTCTCCGGGCTCGACAAGGACTTCCGGCACTACGACTTCCATAGCTGGCGCTACGAGGGGATGGACGTCGACATCCGGCAGCCGATCGGCGCGGCGGACCAGGACTACGAGGAGCGGATCCGGCGCGGCGCCTCGACCCGCGAGGCGGCGCGCGGGGAGGCACACGGCTCCGGTGGCGCCGAGGCGACCGGCGAGCTGCGGACCGACGAGACAATGCAGCATCCGCGCTGCGTCCTGCAGGTGGTCAAGCGGCACTTCGCCCGGTACACCCCGCAGATGGTGGAGCAGATCTGCGGCGTCCCGCAGGACACGTTCCGGCGGGTCTGTGAGCTCGTCACGGCGAACTCGGGACGCGAACGCACCACGTCGTTCGTCTACTCGGTCGGCTGGACGCAGCACACGGTAGGCGTGCAGTACATCCGTACGGCCTCGATCCTGCAGGCCCTGCTCGGCAACATCGGCCGGCCCGGCGGGGGCATCCTGGCGCTGCGCGGGCACGCCTCGATCCAAGGCTCGACCGACATCCCGACCCTGTTCAACATCTTGCCCGGCTACATCCCGATGCCGCACGCCCACCAGGACCAGGGCATCGACGACTTCATCGCGGCCGAGGGCACGCAGAAGGGGTACTGGGCCAACATGCGGGCCTACCTCGTCAGCCTGCTCAAGGCCTGGTGGGGCGATGCGGCCACGGCCGACAACGAGTTCTGCTTCGACTACCTGCCCCGCCTGACCGGCAGCCACGGCACGTACGAGACCGTGATGCAGCAGCTCAACGGGGTCTGCAAGGGTTACTTCCTGTTCGGGGAGAATCCCGCGGTCGGGTCTTCGAACACGCGGCTGCAGCGGCTCGGCATGGCCGCGCTCGACTGGCTCGTGGTCAGGGACTTCTCGCTGATCGAGAGCGCGACCTGGTGGAAGGACGGGCCCGAGATCGAGTCCGGCGAGCTGCGCACCGAGGACATCGGCACCGAGGTGTTCTTCCTGCCCGCCGCCGCGCACACCGAGAAGGCGGGCAGCTTCACCAACACCCAGCGGCTGCTGCAGTGGCGGCGCAAGGCCGTCGAGCCCGCCGGGGACGCCCGCAGCGACCTGTGGTTCATCTACCACCTCGGCCGCCGGATCCGCGCGAAGCTGGCCGGGTCGGCCGACGAGATGGACCGTCCCGTACTCGACCTGACCTGGAGCTACCCGACGGAGGGCGAGCTCGACGAGCCCGACGGCGAGACGGTGCTGGCCGAGGTCAACGGGTGGTCCGGCGACGGTAAGCCGCTCAGCTCGTACGATCAGCTCACCGACGACGGGTCCACGTCCTGCGGCTGCTGGATCTACTGCGGGGTCCGTGCGGACGGCGTCAACCAGGCCGACCGCCGCAAGCCCGGGTCCGAGCAGACCTGGGTGGCGCCGGAATGGGGCTGGGCCTGGCCCGCCAACCGGCGCATCCTCTACAACCGGGCCTCCGCGGACCCCGACGGCAAGCCATGGAGTGACCGCAAGGTCCTCGTCCAGTGGGACGCGGAGCAGGGCAAGTGGGTCGGCGCGGACGTGCCCGACTTCAAGGCGACCAAGGCGCCGGACTACCGGCCGGAGCCGGACGCCACCGGCCCCGACGCGCTCAGCGGCACCGACGCGTTCGTCATGCAGGCCGACGGCAAGGCCTGGCTGTACGCCCCGGCCGGGCTCGTCGACGGCCCGCTGCCC
Organism: Streptosporangiaceae bacterium; assembly: GCA_036555725.1. Lineage (GTDB taxonomy): Bacteria > Actinomycetota > Actinomycetes > Streptosporangiales > Streptosporangiaceae > CALAED01. The sequence goes on from DATBKU010000129.1 coordinate 37,494, forward strand.
GCACACTACGAGCCGCAGGAATCACCGTTCCCCAACCTGCTGTACGGCCAGCGGCGCAATCCCGCACGGCAGCTGGTCGAGGGCGATCCGGAGCGGTTCGCGCCGAGCGGCGACGACCCGGGCGCCGACGTCTTCCCCTACGTCGTCACGACGTACCGGCTCACCGAGCACCACACCGCAGGCGGTATGTCCCGCTGGCTGCCCTACCTCGCGGAGCTGCAGCCCGAGTTCTTCTGCGAGATCTCACCCGAGCTGGCGCACGAGCGCGATCTGACGCACCTCGGCTGGGCCACGATCGTCAGCGCCCGTACCGCCATCGAGGCGCGAGTGCTGGTCACCGAGCGGATGACGCCGCTCACCGTGCACGGGCGCCGGATCCACCAGATCGGGCTGCCCTACCACTGGGGCCCCAACGGCTACACCACCGGCGACGCCGCCAACGAGCTGGGGCACCTGGCGCTCGACCCCAACGTCCACATCCAGGAGGTCAAGGCGCTCGCCGTTGACATCCGCCCGGGCCGCCGGCCACGTGGGCCGGCGCTGCGCGCGATGGTGTCCGCATACCAGCGTCGCGCCGGGATCACTGATCAGACGGGGAGGGAGATGTGACGACCGCGGACCCGGCCGTCGAGTCCGGCTACCACCAAGGCCACCCGGCCCGCATGGGGTTCTTCACCGACACCTCGGTCTGCATCGGCTGCAAGGCCTGCGAGGTCGCCTGCAAGGAGTGGAACGCGATCCCCGAGGACGGCCTGAACCTCACCGGGATGTCCTACGACAACACGGTCGGCCTGGGCGCCTCGACCTGGCGGCATGTGGCGTTCATCGAGCAACGCAAGCCGATCGCCCGCCAGGATCCGGGAGTCTCGCACGAGGACGTCGACGTGCTCGCCTTGGCCGCACAGGGCGCGGCGACGGCGCCCGGCGAGGCGGGCATGACCCCCACGACCCCGGGTGAGCCCGGCGACCTGCGCTGGCTGATGGCCAGTGACGTGTGCAAGCACTGCACCCACGCGGCCTGCCTCGACGTGTGCCCGACGGGCTCGCTGTTCCGTACCGAGTTCGGCACCGTCGTGGTCCAGGAGGACATCTGCAACGGGTGCGGCTACTGCGTCCCGGCCTGCCCGTACGGCGTGATCGACCGGCGGCCCGACGACGGCCGGGCCTGGAAGTGCACGCTGTGCTACGACCGGATCGGCGACGGCCTCGAACCGGCCTGTGCCCAGGCCTGCCCCACCGACTCCATCCAGTACGGCCCGCTCGACGAACTCCGCGAACGCGCCGCGCGACGGGTCGAGACCCTGCACGAGGCGGGCGTCACCGACGCGCGGCTGTACGGCGAAGACCCGGGCGACGGGGTGGGCGGCAACGGCGCGTTCTTCCTCCTCCTCGACGAGCCCGAGGTGTACGGGCTGCCGCCGGACCCGATCGTGACCACCCGCGACCTGCCGGCCATGTGGCGCCAGGTCGCCCTCGCCGCGGCCGGTCTCGCCGGCGCGGCCGCCCTCGCCTGCCTTCCCGGCCGCGGCCGTACGAGGGGGCGGTCATGAGCGGCGACACGGCGCCCGACCGGCCGGACCCGAACCGCGGCGCGCCGCCGGACCGGGATGCGCTGACCGGAGTCGCCGCCGGGCGGGACCGCCCCCGGGCCCGGCACCGGCGCAAGCGCGGCGAGCAGCCCATGGTCCCGGAGGCCGAGTTCACGTCGTACTACGGCCGCCCGGTGCTCAACAGCCCGGTATGGGACGCCCGCGACGTCGCCGGCTACTTCTTCTTCGGCGGCCTCGCCGGGGCGTCTTCGGCGCTGGCCGCCGGCGCGGACCTCACCGGGCGTCCCGGCCTGGCTCGCGGCGCCAAGACCGGCGCGGTGTGCGCGGTCGGCCTCGCGGTCGCCGCGCTGGTGCACGATCTCGGACGGCCCGAGCGCTTCCTCAACATGCTGCGGGTCATCAAGCCCAGCTCGCCGTTGAGCATCGGCTCCTGGCTGCTCGCCGGGTACGGACCGCTGGCCACCGGTGCCGCGCTTGCCGACCTGACCGGCCGGTTCCGGCGGCTCGGACGGCTCGCCACGCTCGGCGCCGCCGCCCTCGGCCCGGCCGTGGCCGCGTACACCGCCGCGGTCATCAGCGACACCGCCGTACCGGCCTGGCACGAGGCGTACCGGGAGCTGCCGTTCGTCTTCACCGGGTCCGCCGCCACCGCGGCCGGCGGGCTCGGCCTGATCACTGCCCCCACGCGTGAGGCCGGCGCGGCCCGTGGTCTCGCGCTCGCCGGCGCCGGCGCGGAGCTGGCCGCCGTACGGCTGATGGATCGGCGGCTCGGCCTGGTGGGGGAGCCGTACCGAACCGGGCGGGCGGGCCGGCTGCTGCGCGCCGCGGAGATCCTCACGGTCACCGGGATCGTGGGAGCGTTCCTGGGCCACCGCAGCCGTCCGCTATCGGCGTTGTCGGGCGCCGCCCTGCTCGGGGCGTCGGCGGCGAGCCGGTTCGGGGTCTTCCAGGCTGGGCTCGCCTCCGCCGCCGACCCCAAGTACACGGTCCAGCCGCAGCGCGAACGCCTGGCCGGGAAAGAGTAAAAGCGCCCGGCAGCTCCTATTGCCGGGCACTTCACGGCGCAGCGGGCCTACCGGGTGGCCGGGGCGGCCTCCACGGCCGACAGCGGGGTGGCGACGTCCTCCAGCTGGCGCCGCGCGGCCTCGACCCCGATGGCCAGCTCGACCACGCCCGCCGCCATCATCAGACCGGCGCCGAGCAGGTACCCGTACATCACCTGGGTGGCCGAGCCGCTCTCGATGAGCTTGCCGAACAGCAGCGGGCCGATCGCGCCGCCCAGTGCGGTGCCGATCGCGTAGAAGAAGGCGATCGCCATCGCCCGGATCTCGAGCGGGAAGATCTCCGAGACCGTGAGGTAGGCGGCGCTGGCGCCCGCCGAGGCCAGGAAGAACACCACCACCCAGCAGACGGTCAAGGTCGTGGCCGTCAGCACGCCGCCGCGGAACAACAGGGCCGTGCCGACGAGCAGGGCGCCAGATCCGATGTAGCTCGTCGCGATCATCGCGCGCCGGCCCACCGAGTCGAACAGCCGGCTCAGCAGGAACGGGCCGAGGAAGTTGCCCAGTCCGATCGGGATGAGGAACCAGCCCACGTGGCCCGCCGACACGTCATAGAACTTGTCGAGCACCAGCGCGTAGGTGAAGAACACGGCGTTGTAGAGGAACGCCTGCCCGATGAAGAGCGCGAGGCCGAGGACCGACCGGCGCCGATGCTGGTGCAGCATCGTCTTGACGATGAGCCCGAAGCCAACGGACCGGCGCTGCCGGATCCTGATCTTCTTGGTCGGCTCGGAGAGCTCGGCGCCGGTCTCCTCGGCGACCTGGCGCTCGATGTCGGAGACGACCTGTTCGGCCGCCCGGTCGCGGCCGTGGATGAACAGCCAGCGCGGGCTCTCCGGCACCATCCGCCGCACGAACAGGATGCCGATGCCCAGCAGCGCGCCGATGCCGAACAGGATCCGCCAGCCGATGTTCGCCGGCAGCAACGACGTGTCGAGCATCGGGATCGACAGGGCCGCGCCCACCGCCGTACCGAGCCAGAAGGAGCCGTTGACGACCAGGTCGACGGTGCCGCGGAGGCGGGCCGGGATCAGCTCGTCGACGGCCGAGTTCACCGCCGAGTACTCACCGCCGATGCCCGCACCCGTGAAGAACCGGCAGACATAGAACCAGAGCGGGTTCGGCGCGAAGGCCGTCGCCACGGTCGCGACCAGATAGAGCGCGAGCGTGATGATGAACAGCCGCCGACGGCCGAATCGATCGGTGAGGTAGCCGAACACAGCCGCACCGAGGCAGGCGCCGACCACGTAGAAGGTCGCGGCGGCGCCGACCTGCGCCTCGGTCATCCCGATCCCGCTGCTGTGCTCGGTCAGCCGGGATCCGATCGCCCCCACGATCGTGACCTCGAGACCGTCCAGGATCCATACCGAACCGAGCCCGATCAGAATCAGCCAGTGCCATCGGGCCCACGGCAACCGGTCGAGGCGGCCGGGGATATCGGTACTAATCGTGCGGAGCTCGACGTCACTCATCGCTTTCCTCGGGGGCCGATGTTCGGTTGTCAGGGGGCGGATGGGTCAGCCGCGCCGTGGGGCCTCGTCACGGCGGCTCACCTGTGACGGACCGCCTTCGATCCGGCCGCCGGACACGGCTCCGCGCTCCGGCTGTTCACGTGCCACGTCGTACCTGCGGCGACGGCGCACTCCGCGCCCCACCAGCCACAGCCATACGACGATGGCCAGGGCGATCACGACGGGGCCGACGATGACCCAGTAGTTGTAGCCGGGCATTTCGCACCTCCGGGGTGCTCAGGCGAGTTGGACCTCGAACATCCAGGCCTGCTTCTCCAGGTCCCGGGCGATGTCGAGGAAGATGTCCTGGCTCACGAGGTCTGGCTCTTCGGTGTCGTCGATCCGCTGCCGCACCCGCGTGACGATGGCGCGCAGCATCGTGGTCATGGTCCGGACGCCGTCGGTGTCCTGGATCCACCCGCCCTTGATGCCGGGCAGCTCGGTCCCCTCGGCGACCGTCTTGGCGCGGCCGTCCGGGCTGATCCCGAGGGCGGCGGCGCGCTCGGCGATGATGTCGGTGTGGGCGCGGGCGATGCCGACGACCTCGTCGAGCTGGAGGTGCACGGAGCGGAAATGGCTTCCCTTCAGGTTCCAGTGCACCTGCTTGGCGATCAGCGTGAGGTCGAGGAGATCGACGAGAGTGTTCTGCAGGGCGTCGCCGGTGATCTTCAGAGCGTCATCGGTCAGCGGGCTCTTGATGACTGACATTGGGCGAACTCCCTTCGCGTGGTCGAGATGTCCTTACACGCGTCCCCTGCCCCAGAAGCGGGGACCCATTCACGGTGTGCAGTGAGATCCCGCACAGACGATCACCGCAGGTCATGTTTTTAGGGCTAGATGCAAAGACGCCTTTAGGTCGGCCTAAAGCCGAGTCCCGTTTCCTTTGATCAGCGCCGGGCATTCGCCTGGCCGTGGTCTACCTGAAAGGAGGCTCGCCATGGCCGTGCGCGTCCGTGGGAGCACCAGTCTGATAGGCATCATCTGGGTCATCATTGGCATCTTCGTCGCCTGGATGCACGACTACATCACCGTTGACCTGCTTCGTCGCGTGGTCGCCGCGCTTCTCGCGATCTTCCTCTGGTTCCTCGTTCTGTTGGGCGTCAACCTGCACCTCACTTGACACTCCAGCTGACCAGACCCCGCCGTCTCCGGCCGTCCCACCCCGCCGTGGGGCGGCCGGAGGCGTGTTCACGACGTGGCCCGCATTACTCCGTGCACACGTTTCAACCAGGCCGGGAGGGAACGGGGCGGATTAAGGCCGCACACCACGAACGGAGGAATGACGATGTCCCGCACCGTCGGCGATTACGTGCTCGAACGGCTGCGCGAATGGGGCGTGGACCATGTGTTCGGCTATCCGGGGGACGGCATCAACGGGATCCTCGCCGCCTTCGGCCGAGCCGATGACCAGCCGCGCTTCATCCAGAGCCGGCACGAGGAGATGTCGGCGTTCGAGGCCGTTGGCTACGCGAAGTTCAGCGGCAAGCCCGCTATCTGCATGGCCACCAGCGGCCCGGGCGCGATCCATCTGCTCAACGGGCTCTACGACGCCAAGCTCGACCACGTGCCCGTCGTCGCGATCGTGGGCCAGACGGCCCGGTCTGCGATGGGCGGCAGCTACCAGCAGGAAGTCGACCTGCAGGTGCTGTTCAAGGACGTGGCCAGCGAGTTCGTCCAAACGGCCATGGTCCCTGCGCAGCTGCCCAACCTGATCGACCGGGCCATCCGGATCGCCATGTCCGAACACGCACCGACGTGCGTGATCATTCCATCCGATCTGCAAGAGGAGTCGTACGAGGGGCCGTCGCACGCGTTCAAGAACGTGCCGTCCTCGCCGCCCGGCTACATCCGGCCCGTGACGTGGGCGCCCGACACCGAGATCGGGCGGGCCGCCGACGTGCTGAACGCGGGCTCGAAGGTGGCCATCCTGGCCGGTCAGGGCGCCCGGGGCGCCGCCTCGGAGCTCATGGAGGTGGCCGAGCTGACCGGAGCCGGTGTGGCCAAGGCGCTGCTCGGCAAGGACGTGCTGCCCGACGACCTGCCGTACGTGACCGGCGCCATCGGCCTGCTCGGCACCCGCCCGTCGTACGAGCTCATGCGCGACTGCGACACGCTGCTGATCGTCGGGTCGAACTTCCCGTACAGCCAGTTCCTGCCGGAGTTCGGCGAGGCAAGGGCCGTACAGATCGACATTGACGGACGGCTGGTCGGGCTGCGCTACCCGACCGAGGTCAACCTCGTCGGCGACGCCGCCGAGACGCTCCGATCGATGATCCCGCGGTTGCGGCGCAAGGAGGACCGGTCCTGGCGGGAGACCGTTGAGGGCAACGTCACACGCTGGTGGGAGACCGTCGAGCGGCAGGCCAAGGTCGAGGCCGACCCGATCAACCCCATGCTGTTGTTCTGGGAGCTGTCATCGCGGCTGCCGGACAACGCGATCGTGGCCGCCGACTCCGGCTCCGCGGCCAACTGGTACGCCCGTGATCTGAAGTTCCGGTCCGGCATGCGCGGCTCGCTGTCCGGCACGCTGGCCACGATGGGACCGGGCGTGCCGTACGCCATCGGCGCGAAGTTCGCCCACCCGGACCGGCCGGCGATCGCGCTCGTCGGCGACGGCGCCATGCAGATGAACGGCATGGCCGAGCTGATCACCATTCGGCGGTACCACTCACGCTGGTCCGACCAGCGCCTCATCGTCGCGGTGCTGCACAACAACGACCTCAACCAGGTCACCTGGGAGCTGCGGGCGATGGGCGGCGAGCCGAAGTTCGAGGAGTCGCAGAACCTGCCCGAGGTGTCGTACGCGGGGTTCGCCCGCTCCATCGGCCTCGAGGGCATCTCGGTCGACAAGCCCGAGGACATCGGGCCCGCCTGGGAGCGGGCGCTGGCCGCGGACGGGCCCGTCGTGCTCGACGTGCGGTGCGACCCCGACATCCCGCCGATCCCGCCGCACGCGGAGTTCGAGCAGCTCAAGGACGCCGCGGAGGCCATCATCAAGGGCGACCCCGACCGCTGGGGCGTTGTCAAGAAGGGCCTCAAGACCAAGGCCCAGGAAATCTGGAAGCGGTGACCAGGATGACCATGGGAGTTGACCCCGGTGAGCTCGGCGACGACGACCTGATGCGCGAGCTCGGACACCTGTACGAGACACGGATGGACGCGCTGCGGCACGGTTCCGACCAGGCCCTCGACGAGCACACCCGGCGGATGACCGACCTGGAGAACGAGTACCTGGTTCGGTTCCCCGACCGGGAGGTCGACCCCGAACGGCTCCGGGCCGGCGCCCGCGCGCGGAACGGGGACGCCTGAGCCGGGCAGCGGGACGCGGACGTCTGAGCCGGGCTCCCGCGAGCAGGGTCCCTCCCGGGCCGCTCGCGGGAGCTCACCCTTTGGGGCCCCGGCTATCCGGCGGATGTGATCTTGTCGGCGAGCTTCTTGTCGCGCGCCACCCGGGTGAGCGCGGCCGCGAAGCGGGCAAGGTCGCTGCCCTTCGCCCGTTCGGCCAGCCGGTCCTTCGAGGCGGGCAGGCCCACCCGCTTGGCGCCGTTGGTCGTCACCGTGTCGAGGTAGGGCGCCACCCAGGTCCAGACGCCCTGCACCTCACGGCAGAAGATGTCTGAGCCGGTCGGCCCGATCCCCGGGAACTGCTGCAGGAGCTCCCGCAGCCGGCCGGTGTCGCCGTCGGCCTCCTTGGCGAGCTTGCGCAGGTCGCCACCGTAGGTGTCGGTGACCTGCTGCGCCATGTCGCCGAGCCGGGTCGAGGTGCTCTCGTCGTAGCGCACGTAACTGCCCCGGCCGAGTGCGTCGACCCGGTCCTGCCAGCTCAGCTTGCTCATGCCGGCAGGTGTCCGGCCGCCCGCGGCGTACAGCTCACGCGCCGCCGCGACGGCGATCGAGGCGCTGATGCGGGTGCTCAGCAGGTTGGCGAGGACCAGCAGCTGGAACAGCGGGGCCGGTTGGTCCTTGAGCTTGATCCCGGCCTCGTCGGCGTAGGTCTGCCCGGCCTCGCGCAACAGGGCAGTGACGATCTTGTCGGCCATGGTGATCCTCCTAGATCTCTGGGCCGCGGACCAGCCGCCGGGCCGAGGCGACGATCGCGTCGGCGTCGATGCCCGCGTCATGCAGCTGTTCGTGGCCCGAGGCCGAACCCGGCATGGTGCGGACGGCGAGCTTGACGGTCCTGACGTGGACGTCGCCGTCGGCGATGGCCGACAGCACGGCGTCGCCGAGGCCGCCTTCTGCGCGGTGGTCCTCGACGGTGACGATCCGGCCGGTTGCCGCGGCCGCGCTCAGCAGGGTGTCCGCGTCGATGGGCTTGACCGAGTAGGCGTCGATGACCCTGGCCGCGATCCCGTCGGCGCCGAGCTTGTCGGCGGCCCGCAGCGCCTCGTGCACGGTGATCCCGGCCGCGACGATCGTGACCTGGTCGGCGGGGGAGTCGCGCAGGGTCTTGCTGCCGCCGATCTCGAACGACTCCGTCGGCGTATAGAGCACATCGGTCTTGTCACGCGTGGTGCGCAGGTAACCGATGCCGGGCTGGTCGGCCAGCGCGGCGGTCAGCCGGGCGGCGCTGTTGCCGTCGCTCGGGTAGAGGATCGTGCTGCCGTAGACGGCTCGCAGGGCGGCGATGTCCTCCAGCCCCATCTGTGACGGGCCGTCCTGGCCGATCGAGACTCCGGCGTGCGAGCCGACGAGGTTGAGGTCGACCCCGCTGATCGACGCCATCCGGATGAAGTCGTACGCCCTGCTGAGGAAGGCGGCGAAGGTCGCGGCGTACGGCGTCCAGCCGCGGACGGCCAGCCCGATGGCCGTGGCGAGCATCTGCTGTTCGGCGATGTAGCACTCGACGAAGCGGTCTGGATGCTCCTTTTCGAAGAAGCCGGTACGCGTGGAGTCGCTGACCTCGCCGTCGAGCACGACTACGTCGGGGCGAGCCGTCCCCAGGGCCGCGAGCGCCTCGCCGAAGGCGTTGCGGGTCGCGATCGACGATCCCACCTCGTATGAAGGCAGCCGCGCCGCGCCGTTCCGTTCCGGACGCGGCGGCCGGTCGCCCTCCGGCGGCTGCACCTGTACGCGGAGGTCGCGCACGCCGCCCAGCTCGGTGACCGCTTCCTCGGCGTCGGGCAGCGGCTTGCCGTGCTTGCCCTCGACGTCCTCGACGGCCGCCACGCCGCGCCCCTTCTGGGTACGGGCGAGGATCGCGACGGGTCGCCCGGGGTCGGCGGTCGCCGTCGCGTACGCCGCGTCGATCTCCGCGACGTCGTGCCCGTCGATCTCCACGACGTCCCACCCGAAGGCGGAGATCCGCCGTGCGTACGCGCCGAGGTTCCAGCCGTGGCGCGTCGGCCCGCGCTGGCCGAGCCGGTTCACATCGATGATCGCGACGAGGTTGCCGAGCCGCTCGTATCCGGCGTACTCGAACGCCTCCCACATCGAGCCCTCGGCCAGCTCGCTGTCGCCGCACAGCACCCACACGCGGTAGGGCAGACGGTCGAAGCGACGGCCCGCGGTCGCCACCCCGGCCCCGATCGGCAGGCCCTGGCCGAGCGAGCCGGTCGCGACGTCGACCCAGGGGAGCCGGGGCGTCGGATGGCCTTCCAGCCGGCTGCCTTCGGTACGGAAGCTCAGCAGCTCATCCTCGCCGATCGCGCCGACGGCCTTGTACATCGCATACAGCAGCGGTGACGCATGCCCCTTGGAGAAGATCAGGTGGTCGGCCCGGGGATCGTCCGGGTGGGCGAAGTCATAGTGCAGGTGGCGGGCAACCAGCACGGCCATCAGGTCGGCGGCCGACATCGACGAGGTGGGGTGCCCCGACCCCGCGGCGCCGGCCGCGCGGATCGCGTCGACCCGCAGCTGCTGTCCCAGCTCAATCAGGGTGCCGGTATCCATATCGATAGCCATACCGGCCGCGTCCCCGCGACAGGCCGCCCCAAACAACCGCCTGGCGTGTGATCAGGTGGGCGTGAGCTGTGTGGGGTCGAGGAAGACGTGCCGTACGACGGGGACCCGCTCGCGCAGCCGCCGGTCGACGTCATCGGCAAGATTCTCGGCGTCGTCGGCGCTGATGTCGTCGGAGAAGGCGACCGTCGCCGCGACGATGAGCTCCTCCGGCCCGAGCCGCATCGTCAGCAGCTCGAACACCTTGTCGACGCCCGGCGTGGCCTCGATCTCTCGGACGAGGACGCGGCGTTCCTCCGGGTCGGCGGCCTGCCCGATGAGCAGGTGCATGTTGCTGCGGCCGAGGCTGTAGGCGAGGCCGATGAGCAGCAGCCCGATCAGAATGGAGGCGCCGCCGTCCCAGATGGCCGAGCCGGTGAGCTCGTGCAGGGTGATGCCGCCGGCGGCGATGGCCAGCCCCACCACGGCCGTGGTGTCCTCGAACAGCGCGGTCTTCACGGTGGTGTCGGGGGTGCGCTGGACGTGCTCCAGCGTCTCCCGCCGCTCGCCGGCGGCGTCCTTGCGCACCTGGTAGACGGCGCGGGCCAGCGACGTGCCCTCGGCGACGAAGGCGACGGCCAGCACGACGTAGGCGATGATCGGGCTGACGATCTCGCCGTTCTGAATGATGGCGAGCACGCCCTCGAAGATCGAGAAGCCGGCCCCGGCCACGAAGATGCCCACCGCGGCCAGCAACGCCCAGAAGTACCGCTCCTTCCCGTACCCGAAGGGGTGGTCGGCGTCGGCGGGCCGGTCGCTGCGGTGCAGCGAGGCCAGCAGAAAGCCCTGGTTGAGGGTGTCGGCGACCGAGTGCGCGGCCTCCGCGAGCATCGCGGCCGAGCCGACGGCGATGCCGGCGCCCAGCTTGGTGATGGCGATCAGGGTGTTGGCCAGCCCGGCCACCACCACGGTCCGGTGTGTTGACTGGTTCACCCGACCGGGCCTACCCATCCGACATCGATGAACGCGTATCCGCCGCATGTTCGGGGGTTCGTCGGGTAGAGCGTTGTCGTTGGCACCCCCTCCGGACTTGGGAGGTCATGACAATGGGTTTCGGTGCCAGTCTCGCGTTCATCGCCATCGGCGCGATTCTTGCTTTCGCGACGCGCTTTTCGATCTCCGGGATTGACCTGCAGATGGTCGGCTGGATCCTAATGGGGGTAGGCATCGTCGGCTTGGTCGTGACGTTCACCTACATCAGGCCGCGGCGGGCCCGCATGGCCGAGGTGATCGAGGAAGAGCCCGGATACATGACGTATGAGGAAGAGACCCCGCCTCACGTCCACACCCGAAGGGACACCATTGCGCCACGACATGCTCCGGGCCGTTACCCGGACGACAGGCTTCCCTGACGAAATCACCGCCGCCGACCGCGGCCCACGATGGTGGCGCCGGGTCGGCGCGGTCGACCAGGCGCTGTTCGATGCCGTGGCGGCCGCGCGGTTGCCCGGTCTGGAACGGGTCCTGCCGGGCCTGTCGCACAGCGCCGATCACGCGGTCCTGTGGTGGACCATGGCCGGCGGCATGGCGGTCAGCGGGCGCATGCGACTGCGCCGCGCGGCACTGCGCGGGGCAGTGGCCATCGGCATCGCGAGCCCGTTGATCAATGTGGTCGGCAAGAACCTGTTCCGGCGCGCCAGACCGCGCGTCGATCTGGTGCCGCCGATGCGGATCCGCTGGCGGCTGCCCACCTCGCCCGCGTTTCCGTCGGGGCATTCCGCCTCGGCCGCCGCGTTCGCGACCGGCGTGGCCCTGGAGGCCCCGGCCTACATGGCGGTCCCGGTGGCCGGTCTGGCCGCCGCGGTCGCCTGTTCCCGGGTCTACACGGGGGCGCATTATCCGGGCGACGTGCTCGCCGGGGTGGTGTTCGGCGCCGCCGCGGGGATGATGACCCGGCTGGTCTGGCCGAGCCGCTACCGCCCGGCCGGCGCGCTACCCGTAAGTCGCCAGGGCGATCCCGACAGCGACGGGACCGGGCTGGTGGTGGTCATCAACACCAGCTCCGGCAACGGCGGCGATGTCGCCCAGATGCTGCGGGACGAGCTGCCCAAGGCCGAGGTCCTGGAGATCGAACGCGGCGAGGACATCGACGCCATTCTCGACGACGCCGCCCGGCGGGCCGACGTACTCGCGGTGGCCGGCGGCGACGGGACCATAAACGCGGGCGCCCGGGCGGCCCTCCAGCATGAGGTGCCCCTGCTCACGGTTCCGGCCGGCACCCTCGACCATTTCGCTCGCGCGCTCGGCATCGAGTCGGCGGCCGACGCCGTGGCGGCGTACCGGACCGGCCGGCTGGCGCGCGTGGACGTGGGCAGGATCATTCGGCGCGACGCCCCCGACCTGCTCTTCCTCAACACCGCCACGTTCGGCGCCTACACCGGCGTCGCGGCCCGGCGCGACCGGCTACGGACGCGCCTCGGCACCTGGCCGGCGCTGGCCGTCGCCGGGTACCGTACCCTGCGCCACGCCGAGCCGCTGGACGTGGTCGTCGACGGGAAGCCGCGCAAGGTCTGGGTCGGCTTCGTCGGCAACTGCCGATACGCCTCGTGGGGCGCGGTCCCCACCTGGCGGTCCAGCCTCTCGGACGGGCGGCTCGATGTACGCCTCGTGCTTACGGGGCCGCATGGTGGCAAGACGCAGGGCATGGCCGGACTGCTGCTCGGACACCTGCGGATCGTCCGGGGGTACCGGGCCTGGCGCACGTCCGCGTTCCGCCTGGAGTCACCGGCCCCCCTGCAGTTCGCCCACGACGGGGAGACCACGACGCTCTCCTCCCCGGTGACGATCACCAAGCTGCCCGCCGCCCTCGCGGTCTTCCAGCCCGGCTGACCTCACCCGCTTACACAGCGGAAGGCCCGCGGTGCACGCACCGCGGGCCTTCCGCTATTT